>JAKAJU010000122.1 GCA_021813655.1 Chloroflexota bacterium
CCCGGCGCCCGGTAGACTCCCGAACCATGACGGACCTCGACCTCTCCCGCTTCGACGCCCTCACCTTCGATTGCTATGGGACCCTCATCGACTGGGAGTCCGGGATCGTCGCGGCGATGTGCCCCGTCCTGGCTCGCTCTGGCGTGGACGTCCCCGACGAGGCGCTCCTCGAGGCGTACGCGCGTCACGAGGCAGGGATCGAGGAGGGCCCGTACCGGCGCTACCGCGACGTCCTCGGCCTCGCGCTGCGGGGCGTGGCCGCGGACCTCGGCGCGACCGTGACCGACGAGGACGCGGCCGCGTTCGGCGGGTCGGTGCCCGACTGGCCGGCCTTCCCCGACTCGGCAGCAGCCCTCGCCGCGCTCCACGGTCGATATCGCCTGGGCGTCCTGACGAACTGCGACGACGACCTCTTCGCCGGATCGAGCCGCCGACTGGGCGAACCGTTCGACCTCGTCGTGACGGCACAGCAGGTCGGCGCGTACAAGCCGAGTCATCGCGGGTTCGAGATCGTCTTCGACCGGATCGGGGTGCCGCGTGACCGGATCCTCCACGTCGCGCAGAGCCTCTTCCACGACCACGTGCCCGCGAAGGAGCTCGGACTCGCCACCGTCTGGGTGAACCGACGGCACGGGTGGGCGGGCAGCGGCGCGACGCCGCCGGCGGAGGCCGTCCCTGACCTCGAAGTCCCCGACATGGCGACGCTCGCCGGGCTGGCGGCGCGGTGGAGCGCGCCGCCGTCGTGGTAGGCGCGACCGCCTCGTCCCTGGCCTCGCGGCCATGCGCTTCCTCGCCATCGCGACATCCGATGACGAGTGGTTTGCGCGTCTCTGGCCGGCCGAGGCCGCGTCCGCATCACGCGCCGAGGCGCGCCGCGCCTGGGATCTGGTGCAGGCCGGGGTGATCCGCGAGATCAGCTTCCGGACCGACCGACGCGACGTCGTCATCGTCCTCGAGGCTGTCGATGAGGCGGCTGCCTGCGAGGCGCTCGGGACGCTGCCGTTCGCCCGGGCGGGCGCGATCGCGTTCGAGGTCTTCGGACTCCGGCCGTATGACGGATGGGCGTGGCTGTTCGGGCCAGACCGGAGCGAGGAGACGCCGGGCGGTTGAGGGGGCCGACGGCCGATAGGACCGACGCTACGAGGCGGAGGGCAATGCGCCCACGTCGTGCCGCTCGCGCCACGACGGCGAGTCGACGGCCGCGACCGCGTGGGCAGTGTGCCGACGCCGTACGTCCGGTCGGTCGCCACCCGGTCGAGCGCGGGCGTGGCCATCACCCGCGCGAGCGTGCGCATCGCGCGAAGCCGTCCGCCCACGCTCCGGCGGGCGTCCGGTGCGGCCGCCACGTACCGGCGGACGATCGTCTCGAAGTCCTCAGGCGGCCTGCCAGCGATCGCCTCGACCGAGTCGGTCGGCGCTCCGATCGAGAAGGCGTCGCGCCGGTAGTCCTCGAGGTAGGTCAGGACGGACGCTGTCACGTAGTCGGGGAAGCCGATCGTCCGGGCGACCTTCGAGAAGAGGGCAGGCGACGCGTCGCGATATCGCACGCGACGCCCGAGCACGCGGCCGAAGACTGCCGCGATCTCGTCAGGATCGAGCAGCGCGGGGCCCGTCGGCCGGTATGACCGCCCCGCGTACGCCGTGGGGTCCGCGAGGGCGCCCGCGACGACGCGGGCGATGTCCTCGTTCGAGGGCGGGGCGTTCCGGCCATGCCCGAGCGGCATCGTGAACAGGCCCAGCTGAGCCGCGAGCCCGAGGCCCGCCATGTAGTTGTCGGCGAACCAGCCGCCTCGAGAAGCTGGTCGAGCGCGGTGTCCTCGAGCGACGGCCGCAGTCGGACCCGCCGACACGGTACGAATACGCGCTCACCGAGCAGGGCGCCGACCTGTACCTCGTCCTGTGGAGCCTGGCGCGCTGGGGCGATCGCTGGGAAGCGACCGGCCTCGGGCCGCCGATGCAGGTGCGGCATCGGGCCTGCGGCGAGGTCGCCGATCCCCTGGTCTCCTGCTCGCACTGCGGCCGCGTGCTTGCTCCGGCCGACCTCGAGCCCGTCCCGGGGCCGGGCGGCGTGGACCCGGCGATGCTGCCGCCCGGTTCGCGTGGCCCAGCTGACGCGTGAGGTTGCGGGTCACGGCGGAGACTCGACCTGGGTGACGGCATCGCGTGCCGGATCAGTCGCCCGCAGCGCCCGTCGTGGTTGCCCGAACGGTCGATCAGACGCGCGTTCGACATGCGCGGGACGTTGGGCGGAAGGAGTGGTGGAGATGGGGGAGAGTCGAACTCCCCGTCCGGAACCCGTGACCCGGGACCACTACGAGCGTGTCCGATGATTTGTCGTCGACCCGGCGGACGGCCATCGGCAGTCTGCCGCCGGGTCCAGTCTCGTGCCCCTAGATCGGGCTTGAACCTCCGGCTACGAGACGCTCGCCGGTGTCGCACCCTCGCTGAATGACGCTTCCACGGCCCACGAGGGGGAGGCCGCTTCCACGCTCACCTTACCGCCTAAGCGGCGAGGGCGAGAGCAGGCTGGCGGTTGCCAGTTACTTCGTTTTGCCGCCTTTTATCGAGGCCAGAGCGGCATCCTCGGCTCGCGTTCCCGGGCTGCGGGGCCCCGTCGAGACCACGCATCCCCACTGACACGTCGGCCGGCGCCCGTGGGCTCCGGCTCCCCACCATCATACCGCGGGCGTCGACGACGGCCGGGACAGGCCGGCGGGCCAGTGCGGGAGCCACGAGGCGGTGCGGATCCGCACGAGCAGATCCCTGGACCTCGCCGTCGCGATCATGCGTGTCGCGCACATCCACGACGCGGACCTGCGCGTGGCGCAGGCAACGGCCCCCGCGCCCGGGCTGGGCGATGCTGACGGACCCCCGTGGACGCCGGATCGCGACCTGTGCGTCGGCGCAGGGCGGCCGCCGGTCGCGTTCCTGCGTGCGATGCATGGAGTCGACCAGGTGGTCGCGGGAGCCGCGACCGGGTGCCAATTGCCTGCGTCCGACGCAGGACGGCCGCCGCGACTGGCGCGATCGCGGCCCACGACGGCTGCCTCGAGCAGTCGACGTCCACGGGCAGTCGACGTCCACGGGCAGCACGTGACAGCCGTTGCGGCGCATGACGGGCACCCGGCCCCGCGGCTGCCGCGCCAGCGGCGGTCCGCCCTCCCTCGGCGGTCCTCCATCCGCCGTCCGCTCGCTCGCGGAACGGCCGTCTGCCGTCCGGTTGCTCCCGATCGGGCGCCCCGACTACCGCGTGAGCGCGTCCACCAGCTCGCCGAACGTCGCGATGTAGTGGTCGATGTCCTCGTCCGTCATCCGGATCGAGAGCGTCCACTCCTCTTCGCGTCCGGGGGTCGCGAAGATCCCGCGGTTCATGTTCCACAGCCACGCGAGGGACATGAGGCGGTCGTCCTGGGCCCGCTTGAACGTCTCGTAGTCCACGAGCTTCGTGTCGGAGAACGCGACGACGCCCTTGGAGCGGATCCCGACCGGGTAGGCGGCGATACGGTACGCGTCGATGATCCCCTGGGTCCCATCGAGGAGGCGCCGATTGATCTCCTCGAGCCGGGCGTAGGCGTCCGGCGTGAGGACCTCGAGCAGGTTGGCGCGCGCCGCGGCCATGACGAGCGGATTGCCGTTGTAGGTCCCGACCATGCAGACGCGGCCGTCGAGCACCGGCTCCATCATCTCGTGCGTCGCGCCGATCGCCGCCGCGGGAAGCCCGCCGCCGAGGGCCTTCGCGAGGCAGACGATGTCGGGCTCGATGCCGAAGTACTCGCAGGCTCCGCCCGACGCGATCGTCAGGCCGGTCTTCACCTCATCGACGATCCACACGATGCCGTGACGGCGCGTGATCTCGCGCACACGGTCGAGGTAGCCGGCCTCGGGGAGGATGACCCCGCAGTTCATCAGGGCCGCCTCCATGATGAGGCAGGCCGGGGCGCGGCCCTCCGCCTCGAGGCGGACGATCCGCCGCTCGAGCGCGTCGGCGTCGTTGAAGGGGACCGCGACGGTCATCGCGGTGACGCTCGGCGGGATGCCGGCGCCATACGCGACGGACGGATAGTCCTCGCGGTCGCCCATCTGCGATTCGGAGAGCCCGATCGACACCATCACGTAGTCGTGGTGGCCGTGGTAGGACCCGAAGATCTTGAGCACCGTGTCGCGGCCGGTGACCGCGCGGGCGAGGCGGATCGCGTCCATCGTCGCCTCGGACCCGGAGTTGAGGAACCGCCACTGCGGGAGCCCGAACCGCCGCTCGAGCTCCTCGGCGACGACGATCGCGTCCTCCGTCGGGGCCGCGAAGTGCGTGCCGAGGGCCATCCGTCGGGAGACCGCCTCGGTGATCGCGGGGTGCGCGTGGCCCTGCACCATGCTCCCGAACGCGTTGTGGACGTCGAGATACCGCCGACCGTCCACGTCCCAGACGTACTGGCCGTCACCGCGCGTGAGGTAGATCGGCCACGGCTTGCGCGCCTGGTAGGACGAGGGCACCCCGCCGGCGAGGGTCAGCTTCGCACGCCCGAACATCGCCGCGGATCCTGCCGTGGCCTCGTCGAGGCGCCGGGACTCTCCCTCCAGGAGCCGGGTCACCCTCTCCGGGTCGAACGCGACGGTAGGCCCGTCGGGGGGTTCCATCCGCGCCGGGACGGGGGTGACCGGCGTGCCGCCCATGACGGGGATGGGGTCGCCCGCGGACCGCCGTCCGTCGGCATCGGCGATGCCGGGTGAGGGCTCGGACTGCCTGGCCGGGTGGAGGATCGCCATGGCTGGTGCCTCGACGGTTCGCGGCCGGCAGTTCGATTCGCGAACCTCGACGGCCTCTGTGGCACGAATCTAGCATGCTCGGGCGGGCCGACGCTATCCATGTCGTCGTGTGGAGCGGAATGGCATCAGCGGCCCTGGCCGTCCCGCGCCGGGCGGAGC
>JAKAJU010000191.1 GCA_021813655.1 Chloroflexota bacterium
GATCGCGACGATCATGACCGACCCGAGCGTCGCCGACGCCGTCTATCTCGAGCCGCTGACGGTCGAGGCCGTCGAGGCGGTCATCGCGCGCGAGAAGCCGGAGGGCCTGCTCGCCGGCCTGGGCGGCCAGACGGCGCTCAACCTCGCCGTCGCCCTCTCGCGGGCCGGCATCCTCGAGCGCCACGGGGTCCGGCTACTAGGGACGCCGCTCGTGGCGATCGAGATGGCCGAGGACCGCGAGCTCTTCCGGGACCTCCTCGACCGCATCGGCCAGCCGTACGCCCCCTCCGCGATCGTCGGGGGGGCGACGGAGGCGGCGCGGCGGACGTCGTCGGATGCTGCCCTCGCCGAGATCGGGTTGCCTGCGATCGTCCGTCCCGCGTTCACCCTCGGCGGGACCGGCGGCGGGATCGTCGACACCGAGGAGGCGTATCGCGAGCGGGTGCGCGCCGGCCTGCGGGCGAGCCCGATCGGCCAGGTGATGGTCGAGCGGTGCCTCGTGGGCTGGCAGGAGATCGAGTACGAGGTGATGCGCGACGCCGCGGACACGTGCATCGCGGTCTGCTCGATGGAGAACGTGGACCCGCTCGGCGTCCACACCGGGGATTCGATCGTCGTGGCGCCGGTACAGACGCTCCCGGACCAGGTCCACCAGCGCCTCCGGAGCGCCGCCCTCGCGATCATCCGGGCCCTCGGCGTGGAGGGTGGTTGCAACGTCCAGTTCGCTCTCTCGCCCGATCACGCCGACTATGCTGTCATCGAGGTCAACCCGCGGGTGAGCCGCTCGTCCGCGCTCGCGTCGAAGGCCACGGGATACCCGATCGCGCGGGTGGCAGCCCAGATCGCGGCGGGCCGCACGCTCGCCGAGATCCCGAACGTCGTGACCGGGACGACGGTGGCGGCATTCGAGCCGGCGCTGGACTACGTCGTGGTCAAGCTGCCGCGCTTCCCCTTCGACAAGTTCCCGCGGGCCGATCGCACCCTGGGCAGTCAGATGAAGGCGACCGGCGAGGTCATGGCCATCGACCGGACGTTCGGTGCCGCGCTCAACAAGGCGCTGCGCGGGCTGGAGCAGGCCGGTTCGGGGCCACTCGCAGAGGAGGCCGAATGGGAGCCGACCCTCGCCTACCTCGCGGCCGTGCTGGCTCCCGGCGACGAGGACGCCGACGAGACCCCGGTCCGGTGGACCGGGGCGTCCGGCGAGGCGTGCGAGTCCACGCGCCATGCGGAGCGCGCGGCGGCCCCGATCGTCCTGCGCCGGTTCCTCGCGCCCTCCGACGACCGACTCTGGCGCATCCTCGCGCTGCTGCGCCGAGGCGTGCCGCAGTCCGCGATCGCAGGGGCCACCGGGATCGCCGACTGGTTCCTCGCGGAGATCGGCCGTCTCGTGTCGCTCGAGGCACGGGTCCGGGCGATCGGACCGCGGCTCGCGGACCCGGCCGACGCGGAGGCCGCGTCGCTCCTGGCGACGGTGAAGCGCGCGGCGTTCGGGGATCGCGACCTCGCGATCCTCGCGGGCGTCCGCAGCGACGCGATCCGCGACGCACGACGTTCCCTCCGGCTCGCCCCCGGCTACGCGATGGTTGACACGTGCGCTGCCGAGTTCGCGGCGGAGACCCCGTACTTCTACGCGACGTACGCGGCTGCAGGGTCGCCGCCGGAGGCTGCGCCCGTCCCCCGGCCGGCAGCCCTGGTGATCGGGTCGGGGCCCGTGCGCATCGGCCAGGGGATCGAGTTCGACTACTGCGCCGTCCACGCGGCCGACACACTCCGCCGTTGCGGTTGGTCCGCGGTCCTCGTGAACTCGAATCCCGAGACGGTCTCGACCGACTTCGACGCGTCCACGCGCCTGTACTTCGAGCCGCTCGACCCGGAATCGGTCGAGGAGGTGGTCGCGGCCGAGGCGGTCGACGACGCGGGCCCTCTCCCGGCCCTCGTCCAGTTCGGTGGACAGACGCCGCTGAACCTCGCCGAGTCTCTCGCCGGCGCCGGGATCCCGCTCCTCGGCGCCGACCTCGAGGCGATCGACCAGGCGGAGGAGCGGACACGCTTCGCCGCCCTCCTCGACCGCCTCGGGATCCCGCAACCGGAGGGCGGGATGGCCCACTCCGTGGACGAGG
This sequence comes from Chloroflexota bacterium, assembly GCA_021813655.1. Taxonomy (GTDB): domain Bacteria; phylum Chloroflexota; class Limnocylindria; order Limnocylindrales; family CSP1-4; genus CAIYQJ01. The sequence continues at coordinate 2,121 of JAKAJU010000191.1, forward strand.
CGCTGACGATCGCCGATCGCATCGGCTACCCGGTCATCGTCCGGCCGTCCTTCGTCATCGGGGGGCTCGCGATCGACTTCAGCTACTCGCCCGACGACCTCGTGCGGCAGCTCGCGGCCGCCACCGTCGTGGATCCGGAGCGGCCAGTCCGGATCGACCGCTACCTCGAGGGTGTCGAGGTGGACGTGGACGCGGTCTCCGATGGCCAGGCGGTCCTCATCCCCGGACTGCTCGAGCACCTCGAGCGCGCCGGCGTCCACTCGGGCGATTCCATCGGCGTCTTCCCGCCCCAGACCGTGAGCGCTGCCGACCAGGAGCTGATCGCGGTGACCATGGCGCGGGTCGTGCGCGCGCTCGGCGCACGTGGCCTCGTCAACGCGCAGTTCATCGTGCGCGACGACGGCGTCTATCTCATCGAGGTGAACCCGCGCGCGAGCCGGACCGTCCCGTTCGTCTCGAAGGTGACCGGCGTCCCGATGGTGGAGCTTGCCGTGCGGATCGCGCTCGGCTCCACGCTCGCGGAGCTCGGCTGGGGCGACGGCGTCCTCGCCCCGCCGGCGTTCGTCGCCGTGAAGTCGCCCGCGTTCTCGACAGCGAAGCTGCGCGGCGTGGACCCCTCGGTCGGGCCGGGGATGCAGTCGACCGGCGAGGTCATCGGGATGCACACGGATCCGCGGGTGGCGACGGCGAAGGCGCTCGTCGGGGCGTCGCTCGTACCTCCGCAGCCGGGGCCGGGCAGGGACGTGGCGATCGTCTCGCTCGCCGACCGTGACAAGCCGCTCGTCCCGCGCCTGGGCGCGGCCCTCATCCGCGCCGGCTACCGCATCGCCGCCACGGAGGGGACGCGTGCCGCCCTCGCGCGGGCCGGGGTGGATGCGGATCTCGTCGCCAAGCTCGGCGCCGAGCCGGGGGCTCCGGGCACGCCCATCCTCGACGCGATCGCGTCCGGCAGCGCCGGCCTCGTCGTCAACACGCCCACGCCGCGGTCCGGGGCCGTCCGCGACGCGGCCGAGATCCGCTTCTGCGCCGTGGCCGAGGGGATCCTCTGCCTCACCGCGGCCGAGACCGCGGTCGCAGCCGTCGAGGCGCTCGACCCCGACCTCGCCGGCAGGCTCGCCGACGTCCGGCCGCTGACGGCCTGGGTGCCCGACGCCGGCAGGCCGCGCGTTCCCGAGAACCGCACGAGCCCGTGGGGCGAAGGGTAGGTCGCCGGGACCCCGGAGCAGAGGAGCGCCGCGCATGACGCCCATCCAGGTGGCGGATGAACCCGCCTCGCCGTCCGTGTACCGCGCCGGCGCATGCAACATCGGACGAGCCGAGATCCGCCGCCGCCGCGACGCGGGCATCCTCGGGGTCGCGGTCGCCGTTGCGTTCGCCAGCGTCCTCGTGGCGATCGGGGCGCCGGACTGGGCCCGGCTCCTCCTCTTCGTCCCGGCGGCCGGGGCCGCCGCGGGGCTCCTCCAGGCGCGGATGCGCTTCTGCGTGAGCTTCGCGATCTCCGGGCTGCGCAACTTCGGGCCGCTCGGGGCGCCCGAGAAGGTGACGGACGCCGGCGACCACCGGGCCGATCTCGTCGCCGCAGCGAGGCTCGTCGCCGCGAGCGTCGCCGCCGGAGCGGTCGTGGCCGTGGCCTTCGCGCTCGCGCCCGTCTGACGCGACGAGGCCGGCGGTCGCGCGCCGGCCTCGTTCTCGACCACCGATGCTCCCGGCCCACCTGGCGCAGGCCGGTGCGAGCACGCTCAGGGGCGGCTTCGCGCGCCGGGGATGCCGGCGGCGATCGCGGTCGGTCCGGGCAGGGCATCCGAGGCGGGTCGGAGGACGTGCGCGCCGCCCGCGACGGAGGTCCCGATCGCCACGAGCACGCGCCCGATCCTCACCCGCAGAGACGGCCCGACGTGTGCGCCGAGACGTGCCTCCTCCGCGTCGCGCAGCCGCTCGGTGACGATCATCGAGGCGAAATCGAAGCTTGCCCCGCCGAACGTCGTCTGGTCGAAGGCCACCGGCCGCGTCATCCACTTCCTCTCGTCCATGACAGGGCTCCCTTCCGCATCACCCGTCCGGTGTCTGCGCACCTGTCGGGCCATCGGCGTCATCATTGCGTTCGACGGATATCTAACATCTGCGGGTGCGACCATCGGCTCGTCCTTCCCGGGGTCAGGCGCCGAGGAGGCGCTGGAGGTCGGCCGAGGCGTCGCCGAGACGCTCGCGCCGGAGGGTGTAGTACGTCAGGCCGCCGACCTCGGCGACGGTCACGAGGCCAGCCGTCCGCAGCTGCACCATGTGGTGCTTGACGGTGGGCTTCGAGAGGTTCATCCGGTCGGCGATCTCGGTGAGGTAGAGGTCGCCGTCCGCGAGGTACCGGAGGATCCGGAGTCGGCTCTCGTCACCGAGCGCCTTGAAGAGACGCACCGTGGCCGTCGGCAGGGAGCCGACATCGCCGTCGAGCGCGGCGTCGCCGAGCGGATAGACGATGAGGCGCCAGTCGCGATCCCCGTAGATCTCGTTGAACGGCCGTCCGAAGTAGCCGGGTGCGAGGATGAGCCGCCGCAGGCCCGGCTCCGGCACGACCCGCACGCCGCCGGTCGTCTTCTCGACGAACTCGCCGAGCGCGAGCGTGCGCATCTCCCGACGCCGGTCCGCGGCGTCTCGATCCTCCATCCGCGCCACGCGCGCCTCGACGGTCGCGAACCGCTCGTGCCACGCGCGCAGCACACGCCTCGCGGCACGGATCGCCTCCTCGGGGTCGTCGAGGATCCCGCGCAGCTCCGGCCGCGCCCACTCGGCGATCGACGACAGG
>JAKAJU010000031.1 GCA_021813655.1 Chloroflexota bacterium
GCGCCCGCGGTCGCGCCGGCGGTCGAGCCCGCCCCGGCCCCTGCGCCGGCCAGGGCGACCAGGGTCGCCGCGCCGGCCGCGGCCGCCCGGGCCGTCGCGGACGACGAGGAGGAGGAGATCCTCGAGGACGAGCCCGTCCCCACACGCCGCGTCCGGAGGTCCGGCGCGATCCGCGGGGTCGCCACCGCTCCGGAGGCGGCGGCGCGCAACCGCCTGCTCACCCGGCTCGCGGTGGTGGGCGCCGGCCTCGTCGGCGTCGCCGTCCTCGTCATCGCCGTCTACAACTTCGGTGGCGGCGGGTCCGGAGTCCCCGGCTTCAACGGGACGCCCGCGCCGGATACCGGCGCCGCGGCCAGCCCGGCCGTGGACCAGACGGCCGTGGCCGACCTCATGCAGAAGCTCCAGGCGAACCCCAACGACATCGCCGTCCTCAAGTCGCTCGCCGACACCTACTACCAGGGCGGCGACTACGCGACCGCCGGAACGTTCTTCGACAAGATCCTCCAGATCGATCCCAGGAACGTGAGCGCGCTGCTCGGCCGCGGCGCCACCGCCTACAACGTGGGTGACGCGACGCTGGCCGAGAAGGACTGGAAGGCGGTCGTCGCGATCGACCCGAAGAACGTCGACGCGCACTACTACCTCGGCTTCATGTACCTCGATTCCGCGTCTCCGGACATGGCGAAGGTCAAGGCCGAGTGGCAGACGGTCATCGACATCGCGCCGGACTCCGACATCGCGAAGACCATCAAGCAGCACCTCACGAGCCTGGAGTCCGCGCCTCCCGCCTCGACCGGCGCCTCCACTGCCCCGGCCGCCTCCTCGTCCCCGGCGGCGAGCCCGTCCGTCTCGGCGGCGCCGGCCGGCGTCCAGCCGCCGGCAGCCCCCTCCGCGAGCGTCGCCCCGTGAGCATCGCCGGCTTCGGGCTCGCCATCGCGTTCCTGGCGGGGATCGTCTCGTTCGCGTCGCCCTGCTGCCTCCCGCTCGTGCCCGCCTACGTCGGATACATGGTGGGCACCGACCCGGACGGCGGAGCGCCACGAAGGCGGACGGCCCTCTACCAGTCGCTGGCGTTCGTGGCCGGCTTCTCCGCCGTCTTCATCCTCCTCTGGGCGTCGGTCGGCCTGGTGGGCTACGTCCTCCGCGACCAGATCGGCCTCCTCCGCACGCTGGGTGGCGCGATCCTCGTCTTCCTCGGGCTCAACGTCGCCGGGATCCTGAACTTTTCCGCCTTCTATCGCGAGGCGCGCCTCCCGATGGGTCCCATGGGTGGCTCGTTCGGCTTCGGCCAGTCGGTCGGGGCTCCCAGCTTCGGCCGGTCGGCCCTCCTCGGGGTCGTCTTCGCGGCCGGCTGGACGCCGTGCATCGGCCCGATCCTCGGCGGGATCCTCGGTCTCGCCTCGGTGAGCGGGAGCGTCGCGGAGGGCACGATCCTCCTCGTCGCCTACGCCGCCGGCCTCGCGATCCCATTCGTCCTCGTCGCGCTCGGTGCGACAGCCGTGAGCCGCCGCCTCGGCTGGCTTCGGGCCCACCAGCGTGCGGTCAATCTCGTGACCGGCGGGATGCTCGTCCTCGTGGGCTTCCTGATGATCACGAACACCTTCGCGCGACTGTCCGGCCTCGTGCCGAACTTCGGGCTCTGAGGAGCATGCCCATGAGCCAGCTGAGCGTCCCCACCTCGACGACGGCGAAGCGCCGCACGGTCGACCCCGAGCCCACCGAGGGCACGGGCGGCGGGCTGACGATCGACGTGTCCGAGGTCGGGGAGCGCCTGTGGCGGATCTTCACGTCCATGCGGACGGCGCTGATCCTCATGCTCGGGCTCGCCATCCTCGGGCTGATCGGGACGCTTCTCGTCCAGGTGCCCGCTGGGGTGCAGAGCGATCCGCAGGCCTACACCGCCTGGCTGGACACGGTCCGCCCCAAGTACGGCGGCTGGACGACGCCGATGGAGATGCTGCAGTTCTTCAGCATCTTCTCGTCGATCTGGTTCAAGGGGATCATCGTCCTCCTGACCACGAGCATCCTCGCCTGCTCGGTGAACCGCTTCAGGGGGCTGTGGAAGACTGCGGTCCGCCCCCGCACGCGGATGACCGCCGTGTTCTTCGACCGCGCACCACACAGCGCGACGATCGACGTGGCAGTCGCCGCGGACGTCGCGGTCACGGACGTGACGCGGACCTTCAAGTCCCATCACTACCGGACCGTCGTGGAGCGCGACGGCGACGAGGTCAGCGTCTACGCCGACCGCTTCCGCTGGGCCCCCTTCGGGACGCTCATGGCGCACATCAGCCTCGTGCTCATCCTCGTCGGCGCGCTCGTGGGATCCACGTGGGGCTTCAAGAACACGGAGTTCGCCGTCCCGGTCGGCTCGACGGTCCCGGTCGGGAACGGCACGGGCCTCTCGGTCATGGCCAAGTCGTTCAACGACTCCTACTACGCCAACGGCGCTCCCTCGGACTACGTGGCCGACCTCGTCCTGTACAAGGACGGGCAGCAGGTCGCGGCACAGGCGGTCCGCGTGAACGAGCCGCTCGGGTACGGGGACGTGACCTTCTACCAGGCGTTCTTCGGCGCGGCCACGGACGTGTCGGTGAAGGATGCGTCGGGCGCCACCCTCTACTCGCAGGGCGTGCCGCTCCTCTACACCGCGGACAACGGCACGCGGCGGGTCGGGCAGTTCCTCCTGCCGCAGCAGGGCCTCACCGTCCTTGTCGTGAGCGCCGCCTCCGGCGAGATCGACCCGGCGATCAAGCCCGGCATGGTCCAGCTCGAGGTCTACAAGACCGGCGCGGGCGGCGGCCAGCCGATCGACACGCAGATCGTGTCGCAGGGCAAGCCCATCCAGATGGCCGGCCTCACGTTCACCTTCGATCGCGAGCGCCAGTTCACCGGCCTCATGGTCGCGAAGGACCCGGGCGTCATCTTCGTCTTCGGGGGCGCGCTCCTCCTCGTCGTGGGGCTGTTCCTCGTCTTCTTCTTCCCCAGCCGCCGGATCTGGACCCGCATCGTCCCGGGCCCGTCCGGCAGCGAGGTCCGCGTGGGAGCCACGACTCGCCACGACGCCACGTTCGGACCCGACTTCCAGAAGATCGTCGGCGAGATGGAGCTCTCCCTGGCCGGGAAGAGCGGGAACTAGCGGAAGGGACCGTCACATGCTCAAGATGTCCGAGTACTCGTTCATCGCGGCGATCCTCTCCGTCGCGCTCGCGATCGTCTTCTACGCGGTCGCTGTCGTGTCGGTGAGGGTCCAGCGCGGCCGCGCCGCGGTCGCTGCGGGCGGCGCCGCCACCTTCGACGGCGGGACCTCCGTCGCGGTCACGTCCGGCTCGTCCACGTTCGGGACGTACGGAACGCTCGTGGCCTGGCTGTCGTTCGCGTTCCTCCTCGCGAGCCTGACGTTCCGCACGATCGCGACGGGCCACGGTCCGTTCGCGAACATGTACGAGTTCTCGATCTCGTTCGCCACGGGCATCATCGGCGTCTACCTGTTCTTCGAGCGCCGGTACCACCAGCGGATCCTCGGGCTCATCGTCCTCCCGATCGCGCTCCTCATGCTCCTCTACGCGACGACGATCCCGGCCACCGCCGACCCGCTCGTCCCGGCGCTCCAGAACAACCTCCTGCTCACCGTCCACGTCGCCGTCGCGATCGTCGCCTACGGCACCTTCTCGGTGAGCTTCGCCGCCGCGGTCCTCTACCTGCTGCAGTCGTACGGCGTGCCGCGCCTGCCCAGGGCCGAGCTCCTCGACGAGATCAGCTATCGCGCGGTCGTCATCGGCTTCCCGTTCATGACGCTCGTCATCATCCTCGGCGCGGTCTGGGCGAACGTCGCCTGGGGCAGCTACTGGAGCTGGGACCCGAAGGAGACCGCCTCGCTCGTGACCTGGCTCATCTACGGCGCCTACCTCCACGCCCGGGTCGTCCGCGGGTGGCGCGGCAACCGCGCCGCGTGGCTCCTCGTCGTGGGCTTCGGCGCCACGCTCTTCACGTACTTCGGGAACCTCTTCTTCGGCGGCCTCCACAGCTACTCCGGCCTCAACTAGGGCGAGACGAGGCGGGACACCGTGACCGAGGCGGGCGCACCCACGGAAGGTGATTCGGCGATGACCACGATGGAAGCACAGTCGACGGCCGAGGTCGTCGCGCCGGCGGATCCTGCCGCCGAGCCGGCGGAGCCTGCCGCCGCGTCCCTCGACGAGCGGCCGCGTCGGTCGCGCAGGAGCCTGCTCACGACGATCGGGCTCATGGCGCTGACCGGAGCGATCATCCTCGCCGTCGTCTACCTGACGAACCAGCCGGCCAAGACGGCCACGGGCGACGGCCTGACGTCGGTGAACCTCACCGGCGCGGCATCCGGTGCCGCCCCCGAGGTCGGCAAGACTGCGCCGGACTTCGCGGCGGCCACCTCCGACGGGTCCACCTTCACCCTCGGCTCTCTCAAGGGACACCCGGTCTGGCTCACCTTCGGTGCGAGCTGGTGCCAGCCGTGCCGCGCCGAGGCGCCGGACATCGAGGCCGCGTACGCGGGCTTCAAGGCCAAGGGCGGCGAGATCGTCCAGGTCTTCCTCCAGGAAGACGCCGCCTCGGTCAAGGACTACGCGGACCGCGTGGGCCTGACGTACGTGAAGATCCCCGACTCCACGACGGCGGTCGCCTCCCAGTACCGGATCCTCGGGATCCCCTCCCACTTCTTCATCAACGCCGACGGCACGCTCCAGGCGATCAAGGTGGGGAGCCTCGACCCCGAGAAGATCAAGGTCGCACTCGCGGGGATCGGCGGATGACGGACTCCGGCGCCCAGGCGGGGACCGGCGGGCCCGTTCCCTCCGACCCGCTCGGGCAGGCGCCCCTGCCGGACCCGACCACCCCCGAGCC
>JAKAJU010000001.1 GCA_021813655.1 Chloroflexota bacterium
CACGAGTGGGCCGGCGAGATCGCCGCCCTCGGACCCGGTGCCGGCCTGTACGGCTGGAAGGTCGGCGACCGCGTGGCGGGCACCTCGCACGACGCCTGCGGCGTCTGCCAGAAGTGCGTCGAGGGCCGCTACAACCTCTGCGAGAACTACGGGAAGCCGGGCCTGCATCGGCAGTACGGCCACAACTACCAGGGCGCGGACGCCGAGTACGTCACGCACGGTGTGAAGACGATCTTCCCGCTGCCGGACGGGCTCGACTTCCCGGAGGGCGCGGTCATCGACCCGGCCTCGATCGCGCTCCACGTGGCGAACAGGGGCGAGGTCTCGCCCGGCGACACGGTCGTCATCACCGGGGCGGGGGCGATCGGCCTGCTCGCCGGTGACACGTCGCGCGTGCGCGGCGCCGCCCGCGTCATCCTCGTCGAGCGCAACCGCCTTCGCCTCGCCAAGGCGCGGACGATGGGCTTCGAGACGATCGACGCGGACGCCGGCGACCCGGTCGCGACCCTCCGGGCGATGACCGGCGGGCTCGGCGTCGACGTGGCGCTCGAGTGCGCCGGGGTCCCGGTCACCGTCACCTGGGCCCTGGGGATGCTCCGGCGCGGCGGCCGCTGTGCCGCCGTCGGGATCCCCACGGTCGGCGTGGAGATCGCGATGCAGAGGCTCGTGCTCGACGAGCTCGAGCTCGTCGGCTCCCGCGCGTCGGCCGGCGAGATGCGCCGGGTCATGCCCCTCGTGGAGCAAGGCCGCGTGCGCGTCCGGGACGTCATGACGCACAGCTTCCCGCTCGCCCGGTTCGGCGACGCGCTCGCGACCTTCAACGACCCCGAGAGCGGGGCGATCAAGATCATCGTCACCCCCTGAGCACGACGCCGGCCGCCGGCGGCGCCCCACGCGCCGCCGGCGGCACGCGCGCCGAGGACCCGACCGTGACCTACGTGTTCTCCTTCGACCATCAGCACCGGCTGCCGCTCCCCGAGGTCAAGGCGCTCGTCGGGAGCAAGGCCGCGAACATCGCGACCATGGTCAACGAGCTCGGCCTGCCGGTCCCGCCCGGATTCACGATCTCGACCGAGGCCTGCCGCGCGTACCTCGCGCACGGGTGGCCCGACGGGCTCGACGCGGAGATCGTCGCGCAGATGCACGCGCTCGAGGAGAAGGTGGGCCGGCGGTTCGGGAACGGGGTGGACCCGCTCCTCGTGAGCGTCCGGTCGGGGGCCCCGGTCTCGATGCCCGGGATGATGGAGACGATCCTCAACCTCGGGCTCAACGACTCCACGACGGCCGGGCTCGCGGCCGCGTCCGCGAGCGAGATGTTCGCCGCGAACTGCAGGAGCCGGTTCGAGGCGCAGTACTGCAGCGTCGTCGGCGTCGACGTGGTCCCCGCGGACCCGTGGGCGCAGCTCCGCGGCGCCGTCGAGGCGGTCTTCCGGTCGTGGATGGGCGACAAGGCGCGATCCTACCGCCGGAAGGAGGGGATCCCGGAGGACCTCGGGACGGGCGTCACCGTCCAGGCGATGGTCTTCGGGAACAGGAGCATCGACTCCGGCACGGGCGTCCTCTTCACGCGGAATCCCGCGACCGGCGAGAACGTCCTCTACGGCGACGTCATGTTCAACGCCCAGGGCGAGGACGTCGTCGCCGGGACACACCTCACCGACCCGATCTCCTGCCTCGACACGCGGATGCCCGACGTGGGCCGCGAGCTGCGCGAGTACTCCGGCCGCCTCGAGCGGTACCACCGCGACCTCTGCGACATCGAGTTCACCATCGAGCACGGGAAGCTCTGGATGCTCCAGGTCCGCGTCGGCAAGCGAAGCAAGGCGGCGGCGCTCCGGATCGCGAAGGAGATGGCGGAGGACCCCGCGTTCCCGCTCACGCGGGAGGAGGCGATTCGGCGCGTCGCGGCGATCCTCGCGGAGCCGCCGACCCACGTGACCGCTCGAAGGACGGACCTGCATGCCCTTGCGATCGGGCTCCCGGCCTCGCCCGGGATCGCCTCCGGAGAGGTCGCCACGACGCCGGAGGCCGCGGTGGCGGCGGCAGATGCGGGTCGCCCGGTCATCCTCGTCCGCTCGGAGACCTCGCCGGATGACGTCCACGGGATGGCCCGCGCGAAGGGCATCCTCACGTCGAAGGGCGGGTTCGTGAGCCATGCGGCCGTCGTCGCGCGCGGCTGGGAGATCCCGGCCGTCGTCGGCGCCGTGTCGGTCGTCGTCGAGCCCGACGCGATCGTCGTCGGGGGGACGCGGATCAGCGTCGGGAAGACGATCTCGATCGACGGCACGACGGGAGAAGTCTTCGAGGGTGCCGTCGGCGGCGAGCCGACCGTGGTGCCCGAGGCGGCCGTCCTCCTCGGGTGGGCGAGAGAGCTGGGGATCCCGATCGAAGCGCCGGCGGCGACGGAGGCGGCCGTCGCCGGAGATGCGCCGGCGGCGCGCGAGCCGGCGAGTCCGGACGATGTCCTCCGCGCTCTTCTCGTGAAGGGTTTCGCCCTCCCGGAGCAGCTCGCGACCGCCCTCGGGTCGACCGCCGGGGAGATGGCTGACATCGTCGACCGCCTCGCTGCGGACGGCCTCGTGGAGGCGTCGGCCGGCTCCTTCAGGCTGACCGGGGACGGGAAGACCGTCGCGGCCGGCCTCATCGAGGCGGACACCGCGCGCTGGGGTCTCTCGGAGGCGACCGCCGCCCTCGACGCGTTCATCGTGCTCGATGGCCAGATGAAGACGACCGTCACCGCGTGGCAGATGCGCGAAGTGGACGGCCAGCAGACCTTCAACGACCACAGCGACGCTGCGTACGACGCCGGGGTCCTCGCCGACCTCGGGAGACTGCACGACGATGCGCGCGCCTGGCTCGAGGCGTGCATGGGGGGACTCCCGCGCCTGCGGACGTACCTCGCCAGGCTGGACCTCGCGGCCCGCCTCGCGGGCGAGGGCGACGGCACGTACGTCGCCTCACCCCGCGTGGACAGCTACCACGGCGTCTGGTTCGAGCTTCACGAGGACCTCATCCTCCTCGCGGGCCGGACCCGCGCCGCCGAGGTCGCGGCCGGGCGTGCCTGACCGCGACGGGGACGGGAGGAAGCCACGATGACACTCGAGGGCCGCCGCGTCGTCGTCACCGGCGCGTCCAGCGGGCTCGGCGCCGGCACGGTCCGGCTCCTCGCCTCGCGCGGCGCGCACGTCCTCGCGGTCGCACGACGGGCGGACCGCCTGCAGGCCCTGGCGGCGGAGCTGGCCGGCGCGGCGGGCCGCGTGGTGCCGTTCCGCGCGGACGTCACCTCCGACGCCGACGCGACCGCGATGGTCGCGGCCGCCGTCGACGCGCTCGGCGGGATCGACGTCCTCGTGAACGACGCAGGGAGCGAGGTCCAGGGCCCGATCGACGCGCTCCCGCAGGAGGCGTTCGAGGGGATGTTCCGCGCGAACGCCCTGAGCGTCTTCCTCTGCACGCGCGCCGCGCTGGGCGAGCTCCGCAGGAGCCGGGGGATGGTCGTGAACCTCGGCTCGACGGTCGTCGCGAGGCCGCCGCGCGGTCGGTTCGGCTACGTCGCGGCCAAGGGGGCCGTGGAGGCGATGAGCCGCGCCCTCGCGGTCGACCTCGGCCGCGACGGCATCCGCGTGAACTGCATCCGGCCCGGCATCGTCCCCTCCGAGCTGCGCGGCCTCACCGAGCAGGAGGAGCGGGAGCGCTTCGAGACGGGGATGCACCTCGGCCGTCAGGCGCTGTCCGAGGTGGGCGACGCGCGTGATGTCGCCGAGGCGATCGCGTGGCTGGCCGGAGACGGCGGACGGTGGGTCACCGGCGTGATCATCGACGTCGACGGCGGCTTCTCACTCGGCGTCTCCGACCCGAACCCGCGGACCTCCTGAGCGCCGATCTGGCCTCGTCGCCGGCCCGGCCCGGATCAGGGCCGGATGACGATCTTGATCGCGCCGCTCGAGCGGTCGTTGAAGGTGGCGAGCGCCGTCGCGTAGTCGGCGAGCGCGAAGTGATGGGTGATCATCTCGCGGACGCGCATCCGGCCGTCGACGATGTGCGGCATGACCCGGCGCATCTCGCCGGCCGACGCGCGGGAGCCGACGAGCTCGAGCTCGTCGAGCACGAGCCTCTGCATCGCGATCTCCACGCCGACCGTCGGGATCCCGACGGCGGCACAGCGGCCGCCGCGCCGGAGCATCCCCAGGGCCCACGCGACAGCGTCGGGGACCCCGGCGCACTCGAGCGCCACGTCGGCGCCGAGCCCGCCGGTCATCGTCCGGACGGCGGCCACCGGGTCGCCTGCGCCGTAGTCGACCGTCTCGAAGCCGAGCGCTGCGGCCTTCGCCAGGCGCTGCCCCCGCCCGACGACGATGACGCGCCCCGCGCCGCGGATCCGCGCCGCATCGCCCCCGAGGAGGCCGATCGCCCCCGCCCCGGTGATCGCGACCGAGTCTCCCGGGGCGATCGCCGCGCGGTTGGCCACGTGGAGTGCGATCGAGGCCGGGTCGACGAGCGCCCCGTCCTCGAAGGTGAGCCGTTCGGGCAGCGCGAAGATCGTCTTCACACCCTGGACCACGTACTCGGCGTCCGCCCCCTGCGCGTTGTGGCCGTACTGGCGGTGGAGCCCCTCACGGCCGTAGTTCTCGCAGAGGTTGTAGCGGCCCTCGACGCATTCGCGACAGACGCCGCAGGCGTCGTGCGAGGTGCCCGCCACGCGGTCGCCGACCTTCCAGCCGTATCGCTCTGCGCCCGGCCCGAGGGCGGCGATCTCGCCGGCCCACTCGTG
>JAKAJU010000142.1 GCA_021813655.1 Chloroflexota bacterium
ACGTCGGCGCCCGCCGCGACGTCGGCGCCCGCCGCGACGTCGGCGCCCGCCGCGACGTCGGCGCCCGCCGCGACGTCGGCGTCTTCGCCCACGGCCCAGATGAACGCGACCGAGCTGGCTGCTTCGGTCTGGTCGAACGATCCGTGTGTCCCCAAGGATCCGGCTGCGGTCGCTGACATCCCCGGGCCTGTCGACACGGTGACCGGCTTCGACTCGGCCCCCGGCGACTGGATGGCCCTTCCTGCGACGAGCCCGCTCACCGGCAAGCGCGTCGCCGTGAGCGTCATGGGTCTCGGCCAGCCGTTCTTCAAGGCCGTCGCGGGTCACTGGCAGGACCTGGCGAAGAAGTACGGCTTCGAGGTCAAGATCTACGACGGCAAGTTCGACGCGGGCACGGTCAACACGCTCGTGGACGACATCATCGCCGACAAGCCGGACGCGGTGGCCTTCGCACCGCTGGCGGCCGACGCCGCCGTGCCGCAGGTCCAGAAGTTCCAGGCGGCGGGCATCCCGGTCGTCACGTACAACATCCAGCCCAAGCAGCCCGTCGCGCCCCGGGTCATCGGCTTCGACTACCAGTCCTTGCTGATCACCGGCTGCAACGCCGGGGCCTACTACAACGCGAAGTTCGGGGACAAGCCGGCCCGTATCGGCATCATCCACTACCCGGTCCTCCCGCAGGTCCAGGATCGGGCGAACGGCTTCCTGAAGGGCTTCCTCTCCCAGGTCCCCACCGCGAAGGTCGTCGCTTCTGTCGACGGCGGCGCCGTCATCGACAAGGCGCTGCCGGCGGCGAGCGACGTCCTCCAGAAGAACTCCGATATCAACGTCCTGTTCGGGATCAACAACGACTCGACTCTCGGGATCATCGCCGCCCTCAAGGCCGCGAACAAGTACAACTCCGACTGGGGCGTCACCGCGTCGATCGACGGCTCCGAGCCCGCCACGGTCGAGCTCCTCAACCCCGACAGCCCCTGGAAGGCCGAGTCGGGCTACCCGCCGTACAACTATGCTGTCCTGGCCTTCAACCTTCTCGGGGCGACCGTCGAGGGCAAGGCGGACAAGAACACGCAGATCGCGCTCATCCCGCCGCGCATCAAGCCCACCGCAGAGGCCGTCGCGGAGTGGGTCAACACCCAGTACCCGAAGTAATGACCGACACGTCGAGCACCCTGGGCGTCCCGCCGGCCGCACCTGAGCCGGTGATCTCGATCACCGGCGTTTCGAAGCGGTTCCCGGGCGTCCAGGCGCTCGACGATGTGAGCGTCGACATCGGTGTCGGCGAGATCCATTGCTGGATCGGCGAGAACGGTGCCGGCAAGTCCACCCTCATCAAGGTGCTTGCCGGCATCTTCGCCGCCGATTCCGGGACGGTGACCATGGAGGGTCGTCCGGTCGCGATCCGGACACCCAACGACGCCCTCCGCCTCGGGATGGCGTTCATCCTCCAGGAGCTCACCGTCGTCGAAAGTCTCAGCGTCGCCGAGAACATCACTCTCGGGCACGAAGCGCGGCGCGGTCCGCTTTTCGACGCGCCGGCTGCGCGCGAACGCGCGGCCAAGCTCATGGAATCCATCGGCTTCGGCCACGTGGACGCGGCGGCCAGGGTCGGCTCGCTCTCCAAGGCCGAGCAGCAGGGCGTGATGATCGCCCGGGCGCTCAGCCTCGACGCCCGCGTGATCTTCATGGACGAGGCGACGGCCGCGCTCGACGAGGCTGAGGTCAGGCGGCTGTTCGACGTGATCCACCGACTGACGGCGACCGGGCACTCCGTCGTCTTCGTCTCGCATCGCCTCGAGGAGGTGCTCGAGCTCGCGGACCACGTGACCGTCTTCAAGGACGGACGCGTCGCCGCGAGCGTCCGCAACCACGATCTCACCGCCGGCGACCTCATCCACTGGATGGTGGGACGGGAGATCGGGCAGGCGTTCCCGCCGAAGACCCGTACCCCTGGCGATGTCGTCCTCGAGGCCCGGGCGATCTCGACGGCGAGCATTGAGGATGTCAGCCTCCATGCCCGGCGCGGCGAAGTCGTCGGACTGGGGGGACTGGTCGGCTCGGGCCGTTCGGAGGTCCTCCGTGCCCTCTACGGCCTCGACGCGCTGCAGAAGGGCGAGATCCTCATCGGCGGCAGGCAGGTCGCCGCCTCGTCCATCCGCCGGGCCATGAGGTCGCGGATCGCGCTGGTGCCGGAAGACCGCCGCAGCCAGGGCATCATCCCCAAGCGTCCGGTGGAGGAGAACATAACGATCTCGTGGACCCAACAAGGCCAGGGCCGTGGTTGGCGCAGCGTGAGTCGACGACTCGCGCTCCGCCTGATCGAGGAGCTCGGGATCCGCACGCGAGGCCCTCGGCAGTCGGTGGCCACGCTCTCGGGCGGGAACCAGCAGAAGGTGCTCGTCGGTCGGTGCCTCGCGCTCGAGCCCGGGCTCCTCCTCCTGGACGAGCCGACGCGCGGCGTGGACGTCGGAGCCAAGTCCGAGATCTACCAGCTCATCGACGGTCTCGCCCGTCGTGGCATGGCCGTGATCCTCGTCACCTCCGAGCTGCCCGAGCTGCTGGGGCTCGCCGACCGGATCCTCGTGATGCGGGAAGGGCGTCTCGTCGGCGAACTGCCGGGCGATGCTCGCGAGGAGGAGGTCATCGCCGTCGCGATGGGCCACCGCGAGAGCCTGGGCGCCGCGTGAGCCGGTCGTCCGTTCGTCCGCTCACCAGCCACCGGCGCTGCCGCACCGCCCCCGGAGCATAAGGGTCCGACATCATGGCCTCGGTCCGCACGTTCGTAGCTCGCCAGCGCGGCAACCCGGCGATCGCGACGCTCATGGTGCTCGCGATCCTCGTGGTGGTTTTCAGCCTGACGTCGAGCCGCTTCCTGACCTGGGATAACTTCCTCAACGTCACGCGGTCCAGCTCAACGGTGGTCATCGTCGCCAGCGCCGTCACGCTCGTCATGATCGCCCGCGGTCTCGACCTGTCGGTCGGCAGCGTCCTCGCGGTCTCGGTCGTGGTGTCGGCCAAGCTCGCATCCACGGGTACGCCGCTTCCCCTGGCCTACCTCGCCGCGCTCGCGACCGGCCTCGGATTCGGCCTCCTGAACGCGGGCTTTATCGTCGGCCTCCGCGTCTCGCCGATCATCGCGACCCTCGGGACCCTGAACATCGCCCGCGGGGCCGCGTTCCTGATCACGTCCAGCGCCATCCTCGTCGGCCTCCCGTCGAACTGGGCGGACCTGGGGACCGGGTACATGTTCGGCGTGGTCCCTTACCCGATCGTCGTCGCGGCTGTCGTCGCGGTCTTCTTCTCGCTGCTCCTGAACTACACCGTCTTCGGTCGCAACGTCTATGCGGTCGGCGGCAACGAGGAGGCGGCCCGGATCGCCGGGGTCAACGTCCCGCGCATGTATGTCGCCCTCTATGCGATGTCCGGTCTCTCCACCGGGATCGCGGCGATCGTCCTCGGCTCGCGTCTCGGGTCGGGCGACCCGAACATCGGCGTGGGCTTCGAGTTCGACTGCATCGTCGCCGTCATCCTGGGCGGCACATCGCTGGCGGGCGGCGAGGGGAGGATCTCCGGCACCGTCCTCGGCGCGCTCATCGTGGCCGTGCTGAGCAACGGGCTGAACCTCGCCGGGGTCGAGCCCTTCTGGCAGTACGTGGCCAAGGGCGTCGCACTCGTCGTGGCCGTCGTCATCGATCGTCTGACCCGACTCGAGCGGGAGTCGACCGAGGCGCGGATCGGTGCCGTCGGGTCCGCGGAGGCCCCCGTCGAGTGAGCAACGCGCCCTCCCTGAGCGCCCGCCGCAGAGCGGCCAGCTCGGACCCTGGCCTCTACGGCCCGGTCCGTCACCGGCGCACGACCGACTCGGTCGTCGAGCAGCTGGAGCGGTTGATCCTGGAGCGTCGCTTGGAGCCGGGCGACTCCCTGCCGCCCGAGCGCGAGCTCGCGGCGGCGCTGTCAGTGTCCCGCAACGTCCTGCGTGAAGCGCTCGGGGTGCTCGGCCAGAAGGGGCTCGTCCGCGTGACGGCCGGCCGCGGCACGACGGTGGTGCGCCCGTCGACGGAGCACGTAGAGGACGCGTTGGCGACGCTGATCACCTACGACGAGATCAGCCTCGTCGAGCTGTGCGATGCCCGGCTCCTTATCGAGCCGGAGCTCGCGGCGAGCGCGGCCCGGGTCGCCACGCCGGAGGCGATCGGCCGGCTCGACGGACTCATGCGGATTCTCGAGACCACGCGCGAGGACTCGGAGGCGCACGTCGCCGCCGATCGCGACTTCCACGCGGAGATCGCCCGGCTCGCCGGGAACCGCGCGCTCGCTGCGATGGTGCTGTCCGTCCGGGCCCCGGTGACCCGCAGCATGATCCTCGGTACCTCGGTGCCCCGCGCGATCGACACGAGCGACCAAGATCACCACGACGTGCTCGCCGCCATCCGTGCCCGCGATCCGGATGCGGCGCGTGACGCCATGGTGCGCCACATCCGGTACGTCCGCGACTACGTCATCGCGGTCGAGCTCCTCGACGACGCGGTGGAGCAGGAGCGGACCGCAGACTAGCTGGCCCGACCCGCGCTGTCCCGGGCTTCGGCGTCGATCACGTACCGGCGGACGTGGTCCATGTGTCGGCGCATCGCTCCTCTCGCCCCCTCGGGATCGTGGCGCCCGATGGCATCACTCACGGCTCGATGGTGGACGTCGGCATCGGCCATCCCCCGCGGGATGCTCGTCCCCAGAGACATGCTGCGCATGAGGGGCTCACCGACCGCTTCCATCAGGACGACGAGAAGGGCGTTGCCGGAGATCGTGGCGATGGCGCGGTGGAAGGAGAGATCCGCTTCGACGTGACCCGCCGGATCGCCCTGGCATGCCTCGAGCGTCGCCATGATCGACTCGAGCTCTCCGATCTGCTCAGGGCCGGCATGCTCGGCCGCCCGGGCGGCGATCTCCGGTTCGATGATGGATCGGACCTCGCATAGATCGGTCAGGGAGACGTCGCCGACCCGGACCATCAGGTCGACGGTGGAACGAAGCTGACGGAGACCGGGACGCACCACCCGGGTCCGTCGACCAGGAACCGTCTCGACGAGGCCCTTCTGGCCCAGGACGCTCAGTCCCTCTCGGAGGATGTTGCGCGACACCCCGAGCATCGCGGCCAGCTCTCGCTCGGAGGGAAGCGTCTCGTTCTCACTCAGGCGACGCTCCACGATGAGCTGCTCGATCCGGTCGACGACCTGCTCGGTCGTCTTCGTCCGGGAGATCGGGCGGTAGGCCGATATGTCGTTGGCGGCGGAGGAATCAGGACCTCGGTCAGTCACGTGGCTACTGTAGCGCACGGCCCCGGCAGGTCGGAGAGAGCGCTTGTACCCGATGTCCGGTGGTACTACCATACGACCAGGTGGCGTAGCGGCGATGACCTCCCATCGTCATCCTCACGAGAGGGCGTGGGGCCGACGGGTGGTCAGGCCGGCAGGTCCCTGGTCCGGGCCGACTGATCTTCACCGTGCGTGAACGGCCCTGCCTGACCCGTACACGTGATCGGTCCATGACTCTCACGGGAGGTGCGGCGTGCTGCGGTTCGACAATAAGGTCGCGGTGGTGACAGGAGCCAGCTCGGGCATCGGCAAGGCCGCAGCGATCATGTTCGCCCGACAGGGCGCCAAGGTCGTGGCCACCTACAACAAGAACCCCCGGGGCGCCGAGGACGCCGTTGCCCAGATCAGCGCGTTCGGCGGGACCGCGATGGCCTTCGGCCTGGACGTCGCCAAGTCCAGGGAAGTCGATGCCCTGGCGGCCGCAGCGGTGGCGGCATATGGCGGCATCGACGTGTGGGTCAACAACGCCGGGAAGATCGCCCCGCCCAGGGAACTGAGGAACGTGACGGACCAGGAGTGGGAGGACATGCTGGCCGTCGACCTGGACGGCTGCTTCTACGGTGCCAGGGCTGCCGCGAACCAGATGATCCTGCAGGGACGGGGCGGCCGGATCGTGAATGTCTCCTCGATCCACGGCACCTTGTCCGAGCCGGCATTCGGTCCGTACACCGCCGCCAAGGGCGGCGTCGAGTCCTTCACCCGGACCCTCGCGACCGAGCTGGCCCGCTACAGGATCACGTGCAACTCGATCGCTCCAGGCGCCACGTTCACCGAACTGACGGTTCCGATGTACACCGAGTCGGTCAAGAAGGCGCTGTTCGAGAGGATCTCGCTCAAGGAGATCGCGGAGGCCGATTGGATCGCCGCGCCCATCCTCTTCCTGGCCTCCGAGGAGGCTCGCTACGTCACGGGCACGGTCCTCTACGTTGACGGCGGCTACGTCATGGACGGCAGCCTGCCGGGCGCCAAGTACTTCGAGTAGATCGGACGCAGCGGACAGCGCAGGAGTCGCCTGTACCGTCTCGCCCGCCGTTCAGAATGCGCGTCTGACACCAGTCTCCGAGGAGGTGGCGGCGATGACATCCACGAGCGGGCCGAACGACCTGCGTGGTCGTCGTGGCTATGTCGGCTCCCGTGACCAGCTCTTCGGCGTCCGCTCTCTTCGACTCGACGACGAGCCTGGGCGCGGAGTGCGCCTGCTGGACGTCGACACGGGCGGAGGCCTGCGCTTCGACGTCCTCACGGATCGTGGGCTCGACATCGGACGCTGCACCTATCGGGGAGTCGGCATCGCGTGGCTGTCGGCGACCGGGCACGTGCACCCACATCGCTACGAGCGTGGAGGGGAGAACTGGCTCCGCGGGTTCGGCGGTGGGCTCCTGACGACGTGCGGGCTGCAGGCCATCGGTGCCGCATCCAGCGACGATGGACGAACCTGGGGGCTCCATGGTGACGCGTCGTTCCTGCCCGCCTCCGATGTCACGTACGCGATCGATGAGGAGCAGAACCGGATCATCGTGCGGGGCACGCTGCGCGACGCCTCCGCGCTCGGCGCGGTCCTGGTCCTTGAGCGGACCATCGCGGCCGAGATCGGGGGCGCCTCGATCCGCGTCAGCGATCGCCTCCTGAACGAGGGTCCGTTCGACTGCGAGTACGCCCTCCTCTACCACGTCAACATCGGCTATCCGCTCCTGTCGGACACGACCGTCATCGACTTCCCCGTGGGCGACGTCGTCGAGCCGTCGAACGAGGTGGCGCAACGGGCGATCGATCGGCACCTTCACGGCGCTCCCCCTGATCCCGATGGTCAGCCTGAGATCTTCCTGCACAGGGTTGCCGGCCAGGGTCGGGTGCTCGTCACCAATCCGGCGACGCCGATCGGCCCGCTCAGGCTCGAGCTCGAGTACGCCACGGAGCAGCTGCCGCTCCTCTGGCAGTGGCGCTATCTCCGCGAGCGGATCTACGTGATGGGCATCGAGCCCGCGACAGCCAGCGTCGCCGGGAGGGCCGAGAGCCGCGCCGCCGGCTACATGCGAGCCCTGGGGCGAGGAGAGTCAGTGTCGTTCGGGCTGACGCTCCGCCTTGACGTGCCGCAGACCTAGCTCCGGACCACCAGGAGGACGTTGATGGCCACCATCGTCGCGCACGGTCTGATGTTCCCTGAAGGGCCACTCCACACGACGGACGGACGCACGCTCCTGGTCCAGATCGGGAGGGGCGAGGTCTCCGAGATCCGGGACGGGGTCGTCCGGTCGGCCGCCGAGGTTCGCGGGGCGCCCCATGCCGTCATCGAGGGAGACGGCGGCTGGCTGTACGTGACACAGTCGGGCAACGTGGCGATCGGCACGAACGCTACGCCCGATCCGGTGCCCGCAGGGATCCAGCGAGTGAGCCCCGACGGCGAGATCTCCTATGTCGTCGATGCCCTGTCCATCCCCGAGATCCGCTCCCCGAACGACCTCTGCTTCGGGCCTGACGGTCGGCTCTACTTCACGGACACCGGCGGATCGTTCGACCCGACGGACGCCACCCAGGTCGCTAGGATCTTCGCCGTCGACGCGGTCGGCCACCTCGAGGCGGTCGCCGAGCTCGGCCCGGTATTCGCGAACGGGATCACGTTCGATCGGCACGGGCGGCTGGTCTGGACCGAGACGTACCCCGGGCTCGTCTGCCGGATGGAGGATGGTGCGCGGCGCGTCGTCGCCGACACCGGGAGCGGGATCTTCGCGGACGGCGTCAAGGCCGCCGCCGACGGCAGGCTCTTCGTCGCCACCGTCAACGGCGGCTGCGTCCAGATCCTGTCAGAGGAGGGGGTCAGCCTGGGCGAGCTCAGCGCCGGGAGCTGGACGACCAACTGCAACTTCCGGGGCTCGACGCTCCTCGTGACGGACTTCCGGGATTTCGAGGCGCGGGTCGACGACGGCGTCGTCTTCGAGTTCCCGACAAATGTCCGCGAGCAGATCCTCTTCCGCGGGCGTGTGTGAGCGCACCCCGGGGGATCCGGCTCGTCGCGCAGGGAGCGCCCGGACTGGTCGGACGAGGCGCAGGAGGCGGCGTAGCCGGTCGCGTCCGAGGGCACCGAGTCCCAGGGTGACGCATGATGTAGGGGGGATCCGCCACCTTCTCCGGCGGGGCAGGCACAGAGAGGGTGCGTGATGGGCTTCGGGAGCAACGGGACGATCCTCCGGATCGACCTCACCCGCGGCACGACGTCCGTGGAGACGTTCGACGAGGCGTTCTACCGGCGCTACCCGGGCGGCAAGGCCCTCGCCGCGTACCACCTCCTGCGCGAGATGCCCGCGGGCGCCGACCCCCTCGGCCCGGACAACGTCCTCGTCCTCGCGGCCGGCCTCCTCACGGGAGCGCCCGTCTCGACAGCCACGCGCTTCAACGCGATCGCCCGCTCACCTCTCACGGGGGCGTTCGGCGAGTCCGAGGCCGGCGGCTATTGGGGCCCGGAGCTCCGCATGGCGGGGTTCGACGCGATCATCCTCACCGGTCGGGCCTCAGCTCCGGTCTGGATCTGGGTGAAGGACGGCGCCGCCGAGATCCGCGACGCGTCGTCGCTCTGGGGCCAGGACCCACCTGCGGTGCAGGCGACGATCCGCGAGCAGGTCGGCGAGAAGAACGCTCGCGTCCTCCAGATCGGACGGGCAGGGGAGAACCTCGTCCCGTACGCGATGCTCATGAACGACCTCCGCCACTACAACGGACGCACCGGCATGGGCGCGGTCATGGGCTCGAAGAACGTCAGGGCCATCGCGGTGAAGGGGTCTCGCCGCTACCTCGAGCTCGCGTACGACCCGGACGCGCTCCAGGCGATCGGCAAGCGCCTCTCGCAGCAGGTGACCGAGCATCCCCAGAGCTGGGACCTGCGGACGAAGGGGACCCCGGGACTCACGGACGGTCTCAACGCGGCGGGGATCCTCCCCACGCGCAACTTCCGGCAGGGCTCCTTCGAGAGCGTCGATGGGATCGGCTGGAGCGCATTCGAGGCGATCCGGAGCGGGACCCGGACGTGCTACGCGTGCGCGGTTCGCTGCAAGCCGGAGACGGCGTTCGAGGGCCGCTATCGCGTCACCGACACGTACGACGGCCCCGAGTACGAGGCGATCGCAGGCTTCGGGTCGAACAGCGCGATCTTCGACATCGAGCTCGTCGCGAAGGCGAACGAGATGTGCAACGAGCTCGGGCTCGACGTCATCTCGACCGCGGGGACCATCGCCTTCGTCATGGAATGCGTCGAGCACGGCCTCATGGGCGATGCGGAGCTCGAGGGCACGGACCTGCGCTTCGGCAACGGCGAGGCCCTCCTCGCGGCGATCCCGCTCATCGCCGAACGGACGGGCGTCGGCGCGCTCCTCGCGCTGGGCTCACGCCGGCTGGCCGAGCAGATCGGTGGCGAGTCGCTGGGCTGGGCGATGCAGGTGAAGGGCCTCGAGCTCGCGATGCACGAGCCGCGCGGGAAGGTCGGCGTTGCGCTCGGCTACGCGACGAACGAGGCAGGCGCCGACCACCTCGTCGGCTTCCACGACCCGATCTTCGTGAACCCCGATTCGGTGGCCTTCAAGGGCGCGATGGGGTTCGGCATCACCGAGCCGACAGGCGCCCTCGACCTCGGCGAGAAGAAGGTCCGCATCTGGTACACGGGCGAGCGGTGGAACAGCGCCGAGAAGGTTCTCGGCTTCTGCTTCTTCGGGCCGGTGCCGCGCTCGTTCATCCAGGCGGAGGACGTGGTGGGAGCGGTCCGTGCGGCGACCGGCTGGGACGCCGGCGTGGACGATCTTCTCGAGATCGGCGAGCGAGCGGTGAACCTCGCGCGGATGTTCAACGTCCGAGAGGGCCTGCGCCGGAACCCCGACGACCGGCTGCCGACGCGCCTCCACACGCCACTCGAGGGCGGGCCGCTCACCGGCACGACGATCGACCGCGAGGCGTTCGAAGACGCGATCTCGGGCCTCTACGCGCTCAAGGGCTGGGACGTCGAGACCGGGATCCCGACCCGCGAGCGACTCGATGCGCTGGGGATCGGGTGGACGGCCGACCTCGTCGGCGTGGGTTGAACGGCGCCGGGCGCCGACCGGTCGGTCCGACGTGGCGCGCGTGAAGGTCCACCTCTGGGGCGAGCTCGCCTACTACGGGCCCGAGCGGAAGGGCCGCTTCGAGCTCCGACTCGACCGGGAGATGCCGCTGCTCGACGCGCTCGCGCTCATCGGCGTCCCGGCCGCGGACGTCGCCGTCTGCGGGCTCAACGGCGAGGTAGTCCGCCTCGACGACCGGGCCGTCGTGGTGACCGACGCGGACCGGATCGATCTCTTCCCGCCCACGAGCGGCGGCTGAGGCGCGCCGGGACGCGCCGCGGCTCGTCGCCTGCCGGCCGACCCGCCGCACGGCACGGCATGGCGCGGCGGGGGTCGGTCTCTAGGTGTCGCGCCCGCGCATCTCCCAGACGACGACCTCGGCACCCGCGGGGAGGTCCGCGCCGGGCGGAAGGAACGCGAGAGCGTTCGCCGCCGCGAGCGACGCGAGCATGTACGAGTCCTGGCCGCCCGACGACCGCGCGATCACGCCGTCCGGGTGCTCCGGATCCGGCGCGAGGACGACGCGGGTGAGGTTGAGGCGTCCCGCCGACCCGCGCATCGGCTCGGCGAGGCGGGCCATCCGCACCGGGCGGTCGAAGGCGCGCGGGTGCCCGGCGAGGAGCCGGAGCACGGGCCGGACGAAGAGCTCGAACGTCACGAAGACGCTCACCGGGTTGCCCGGCAGGCCGAAGAGGCGGACGGCGTGGCCGCCCGAAGCGGCGCGCGCGAACGCGAACGGACGACCCGGCTTGATCGCGACGCGCCAGAGCGAGAGCGTCCCGACGTCCTCGAACGCGGCCTTCACGTGATCGTGTGCGCCGACCGAGACGCCGCCGGAGAGGATGACGATGTCCGCCCAGGCCACGGCCTCGCGGACGAGAGCGAGCAGAGCCGGCAGCGTGTCGCGCGCAATCCCCATCCGACGGACCTCCGCCCCCGCCTCCGCCGCCTGCGCCGCCAGCGAGAGCGAGTTCGCGTCGTGGATCTGCGCCGGCCCGAGCGGCTCGCCGGGCGGGACGAGCTCGTCGCCGGTGGAGATGACCGCGACGCGGGGGCGTCGATGGACCTCGACGCGCGCGACCCCCGTCGCGGCGAGGAGCGCGATCGCGGCCGGGTCGCACGCGCGCCCGCGCTCGAGCAGGAGCGCACCCTCTCGGACGTCCGTCCCGGCGGCGCGCACGTTGTCGCCCGCGCGGACGCCCGTCCGGATCGCGACCGCGTCCGGGACCTCCGATGCACCGTGCGAGGCGTCGGTGTCCTCGACCGGCACGACGGCATCGGCGCCGGCCGGCATCATCGCACCCGTCATGATGCGGAGGGCCGTCCCGGGCGCCACGCCCGCGTCGGGGGCGCGGCCGGCCGGCACCTCGCCGAGGACGCGGAGCCTCACCGGCGCGGCGGGCGATGCGGCGGCCACGTCCGCGCTCACGACCGCGAAGCCGTCCATCGCGCTGTTCGCCCAGGTCGGGACGGTGAGCGGCGATCGGACCGGCGCCGCGAGGACGAGGCCGTCCGCGGCCGCGAGGTCGACCGTCACGGCCGGGAGCGGCGACACGCCCTCGAGGACGCGCCGCTGAGCCTCGTCGAGGGGGATGAGGTCCGGCAGCTCGGGTGCAGGCACGGCGCGGATCCCTCCGGTGCGCGGGCCGGGTGGGTCGCAGGCGGTCGTCCGGCCGGGGTCCCAGCATAGCGCCCGGGCGGCCGCCGGCCGTCCGGGGCCGCGCCCTGCGGCGGACCCCTCGCCTCTGGCACGATGGCTCCGGCGGCGGACGCATCGGGGAGACGAGCGGTGAGCTACACGTTCGCGGTGGTGGGATCGGGCCGGCAGGGGACCGCTGCCGGGTACGACATGGCCCGTTTCGGCGACGCGCAGGAGGTCCGGTTCGCCGACGCCGACTTCGCCGCCTCGCGCCGGGCCACCGACCGGGTGAACGGCCTCCTCGGGCGCACCGTCTGCACCGCCCACCAGGTCGACGTCACGGACGCGTCGGCGCTCCGCTCGTTCCTGGAGCCCGTCGACTCCTTCCTGTCCGCCGTCCCGTACTGGCTCAACCCGCGGATCGCCCGCGTCGCGATCGAGGCCCGGGCGAGCATGACCGACCTGGGCGGCAACACCGACCTCGTCCGCGAGCAGCTGAAGCTGAGCCCGCAGGCCGAGGCGGCCGGGATCGCGATGATCCCCGACTGTGGCCAGGTCCCGGGGATGGGCACGTGCCTCACCACGTACGCGATGTCGCTCCTCGACGAGGCGGAGGAGGTGACGTTCTGGGACGGCGGCAACCCCCTCCACCCGGTCCCGCCCTTCAACTACACGCTCACGTTCAACATCGCGGGGCTGACGAACGAGTACTACGGCGTCGCGCACTTCCTCCGTGACGGAAAGCGCGTCGAGGTTCCCACCTTCCAGGTCGAGGACTACGAGACCGTGGACTTCCCGGAGCCGATCGGACGGATGGAGGCGTTCGTCGCCGGCGGCGGGACGTCCACGATGCCGTGGACCTTCGAGGGGAAGCTCAAGACGCTCTGGAACAAGACGCTGAGGTGGCCGGGCCACTTCGCGGCGTGGAAGGCGTACATGGACGCCGGCCTTCTCGAGACGGACCCGATCGACGTCGGCGCCACACGCGTGGTCCCTCGCGACGTCCTCCACGCGCTCCTCGACCCGAAGCTCCGCGCGAGGCCCGGCGACCCGGACCTGGTCATCGTCCGCGTGCTCGCGAAGGGGCGGAAGGACGGGCGTCCGGCAGGCGTGATCGTCGAGGTCATCGACAGGATGGACGAGGCAACCGGCTTCACCGCGATGGAGCGGACGACGGGCTGGGACGGATCGATCAAGGCGATCCTCAACGCGCACGGGGTCACGCCCCGGGGTGCGAACCCCGCCGAGCTCGCCGTCCCGCCGGCTGTCTACGCGGACGCGCTCCGAGCGCGCGGGATCGGTCTCACGGTCGCGCCCGTCGAGATCCGGGGGTAGGCGATGGCGGAGCAGCGGATCCGGATCGGCCTCGTCGGCCTGGGCCTCATCGCCCAGGCCGTCCACCTGCCCAACCTGCAGACGCTGCGCGAGCGGTTCGCGGTCACGCACGTCTGCGATCTCTCGGCAGCGCTCGCGGGCATGATCGCCGCCGACCTCCCGGAGCCTGCCCGCGTCTCGACCGACTGGCGTGCGGTCGTCGACGACCCGGAGCTCGATGCCGTCCTGATCATGACGCCTGGCGCGCACGGCCCCATCGCGCTCGCGGCGCTCGAAGCGGGGAAGCACGTCCTGGTCGAGAAGCCGCTGTCGGTGACGATCCGCGAGGCGCGCGAGATCGAGGCCGCGGCGGCGGCGGCCGGCCGCGTCCTCCAGGTGGCGTACATGAAGATGTACGACCCTGCGGTCGCTCCCGCGCGCGAGGCGCTCGCCGAGCTCGGTGAGCGTCGGGTCGTCCGGGTCACCGTGCTGCACCCGGCGGATGCTCCCCAGTTCGCGCACGTCGCGCTCCGTCGCGGATCGGACGTGGACCGGGCGGCGATCGACGCCGCGGCCGCCTGCGAGGACGCGCGCGCGGCGGAGGCGCTGCCCGGCGCGCCGGAGGGGCTCCGCGCGATCTACCTCGGGGCGCTCCTCGGCTCCGTCTGCCACGAGCTCTCGCTCATGCGGGCGCTCGGGCTCCCGTTGCCGGGACGGTTCGACTTCGGCCGAGCCTGGCCGTTCGATCCAGCGGCTCCTGCCGGCGAGCCGCCGAGCCTCCACGGCGTCGCCGACCTTCGGGACGGGAGTCTCCTCGAGCTGACGTGGGCGTGGCTGCCGCAGTTCCCCGACTACGCCGAGGAGGTCGCGGTCTTCGGAGCCGCAGGGCGGATCCGTCTCTCGATGCCGGGCCCGTATCTCCCGGCCCATCGCGCGGAGCTCCGGGTCGAGCTCCTCGACGGCGAGGTCCGCCGCGACACCACGTACCGCGCGAGCCACACGACCGCGTTCGTCCGCGAGCTGGCGGCGTTCGCCGATTCCGTCGCCGACGGCAGGCCTGTCCTCTCCACCGCGGCGGGCGCCGCAGCGGACACCGCGTCGCTCCAGTCGTTCGCCGCCGCGATCGGCCGCGACCTCGGTCTCGACGTGGGGACCGAGGGCGCCGCATGATGGATCCCCGCACGGCGGCGGAAGGCGCGTGAGCGCCGGGGCTCCGTGCCGCGCAGGATCCACGCCGAGTGCGCGCTCCGCCCGACCGAGACCGCCGTCGGGCACGACCGCGCATCGAACGACGGCCGGCTCGAGGAGCTCGTCCCGGTCCGGATGGTCAGGATGGCCGTCTCGCCATTCGCCCTCCTCCGCGGCTCGGCGGAGGCGATGGCCGCGGACCTCGCGACGGCTCCCACGACGGGCATCCGCGTCCAGGCATGCGGCTCGCCCGGGAAGAGGTCAGCCGGCGGAGAACCGCATGCTCGCGATGATCGGCGCGACCTCGTTCGCGAGTCCGGGGAAGACGGATCCTTCCGTCGCGGACGTGTTCACGGTGACCGTCCCGCCGCCCGGCACGTCGAGGAAGTCGAGGCGGAGCCTCTCTGTGCCGAAGACCACCCACCGGATGCTCCCCGAATCGTTCGCGAGGATGGAGACCGACGGGGCGCCGTTCGCGAACGGGCACGAGGTGGTCCAGGTGGGATCGATCGTGGCCTCGACCTCCCAGCCGGGGAGCCCGCCGACCGTCACGGCCTTCGGCTCGGTCGCGGTGAGGCCCGGTCGCGCGGCGACCCACGAGGCGAGCGACTTCGCGTCGGCGCCCACCGCAGGCTCGGGCGTCGTCGTGCACGCGGGGTCCTGGAGCGCGGCGCGCGCGTCGTGGAAGAGACTGAGGCTCGCGACGTCGGCGCTCGGGACGGGCGACCCGTTCGGGCCCTCGACGAGCGGCAGGATCTCCATCGCGTCGGCGGTGTCGGCCGTCAGCGCCCAGTTCGGGGGGATCGTGACCGTCGTCGTCGGCTGGAACCCCTTCGACGTGTAGACGACCACGGTCGGGGCTGGCGTGGGGCCTCCGAGCGACGGGAGCCCGCCGGCCGCGATCGCGCCGAACAGCAGTCCCGCGCCCATCCCCGCCACGACGAGGACGACGGCGGCGATGCCCAGCAAGCGGCGGTCCACGGTCGGGGCTCCTCGTTCGTCGGTCGGTCGATCCGCGGCGCCCGGTCCGCGATGCGGCGCCGCTCGCGCAGAGTCTAGCCGCCTGGAGGTGCGTCCCGCGGCGGCGGTAGTTCCGGTCGGTCGTCGCCTGGGCCCACCCGCCGACCGGCTTCGGCTACGCATGCACTCCCTGACGCGGGCGGACCTCTCGATGGCCTGGCTCGCCACCGTCGACCACCTCGACGCCGGCTCGGCGGCGGCCCGCTCGCCGTGTCCGCGTGGTGGCTGCCCGTCGGGCGTCCTCTCAAGGCCTCGTCCGCATCTCCCTGTACCATCAGACACGTGCTTCGGAGCCGGGCGCGCCCCGGCCGGACGCGACGCTCACGACAGGAGAGCCCTGATGACTCGTTCGCGCATCACCCGCATCTCCACGGCGCTCGCGGTCGCCGCGCTTCTCGCGGTCTCCCTGCCCTCCGCGGCCGGGGCTGCTCCGGGTCGTTCACCGGAGGGCCGCACGGCGGGGGCCAGGCCGGCGGCGGCGTGTGCCCGCGGCTCGAAGGCCTGCCCGATCCGGATCGTCTTCCGGCCGGGCGCCTATTCCGGCTCCGCGAGAAGCACGCTCATGAACCAGGGACAGGAGCGCTGGTTCAGCGTGCGGGCAACCAAGGGCCAGACCATGATCGTGGTCATCATCGGCGCGGGTCCGACGGGCGGAACCCTCACCTTCCCGAACGGCACGCAGGATGGGGGCCCGGGTGGGCGCGTCTTCGACGGTGAGGTCCCGGCGTCGGGAGTGACGAAGATCCGCGTGACCGAGAGCCTCATGGCCAACTCCTGGGCGGGTCGCGTCACTGTCATCGTGATGATCTACTGAGACGGGCCTGTCGGTGACCTCTGCGAGGGCGACGACGCCCACGTCCGCGCCGTCGCCCGCCGCACTGCGGGCATTCGTGCGACGCCACACGCGCCTCGTGGCGGTCCCTGACGTGGGCGGCGTGCGCCTCCATCTTGCCGACGACATCGCGCGCGTGAGCCGGGCGGCGGAAGCTGAGCTCGGCGCCGCGGACGCGGATCTCCCGTACTGGGCGTTCGCGTGGGCCGGCGGCCTCGCCGTCGCGCGGTACGTGCTCGATCATCCTGCCGAGGTCGCCGGCCGGCACGTGGTGGACGTCGCCTCGGGATCGGGCCTCTGCGCGATCGCCGCCCTCCGGGCGGGCGCCGCCGCCGTCCGGGCGATCGACGTCGATCCGCTGGCGGCCGCCGCCGTCGCGGTCAATGCGCGCGCCAACGGGATCCGCGTCGGCTTCGGGAGGGACGATCCGCTCGACGATCCGCCACCGCCGTGCGATGTGCTCCTCGCCGGGGACGTCTGCTACCAGGAGACGATGGCGCGCAGGATGCTCGATTGGCTGGGGTCCGCCGCGCGTCGCGGGACGCGCGTCCTCATCGGCGACCCGGGACGCACATACCTTCCGCCGGGCCTCGAGAAGGTGGCGGCCTACCAGGTGCGGACGAGCCTGGAGCTCGAGAGATCCGCAGTCACCGAGTCTGCCGTCTACACATTCGCCCCGCAGGCCTGATCCGACCCGGCTTCGGAGTCGCCGAGGGGCCGGATCACGGGACCGCCACCGTGAAGCCCCGGCGCCGGCGCCGCCTCCCGCCTCCCCGGGGCTGCTTCGGCCGTCAGCCCGCGCGTGGCCGCAGGGGGACGGCGCGGAACGCGGCGACCGTGTCGCGCACAGCCGCGATGACCGGCGTCCGCTCTGCGCTCGAGCCGGTCGCGTACCCGTCGGCGCCGGTGTAGGCGAGCGCCTCCGCGACGGCGGCGGGGTCCGCGAGCGGCCCTCCGTGGAGGACGACGATGGCGTTCCGGTCGGCTGCTCGGGCAGCCGCCGTCATCGCGGCGAACCCGTCGAAGGCGGCGCGGCGCACATCCGCGGCCGCCCCGCCCGACGTGATCCCGGCCATCGCGCCGACGACGTCCACGCCGGCTCCCAGGAGGATCCGGACCTCGTCCGAGTCGAAGGCCCACCCGAGCGTGAGCATCCCGCGTCGCCGTGCCTCGGCGAGCATCGCGACCTCGCGCGTGAACCCGTACCCGGCCCGATCGAGGTCTGCGCGCATCTCGGGCGTGTAGATCCCCACGAACGGCTCGTTCGTCAGGCCGTCCGCTCCGGCGTCGAGCGCCGCGCTCACGAGCCGGTCGATCGGGCGACGCGGATCGTGGGCGCCGAGGCCGGCGATGACCGGAACGCCCGCCGCGCGGCCGACCACCTCGGGCACGAGCGACAGTGTCACCGCGTTCGTGTCGTCATACGGCATGAAGGCGAGAGCCGTGGGGACGCCGAGGATCCTGTAGATGGCCGTGGAGTACGTGGCGAGCAGGTCGGCGCCGCCCGCCACAGCCCCGGCTGCAGTGAGGCCGCTGCCCACGCCGGCGACGACGATCGCCCCGCCGTCCGCCACCCGGGTCCGCAGTCCCTCGAGGATCGCCTCGCGGCTCATGTGCCGGCCTCCATCGATGTCGTCCCCGCGGTCACGCCCGCCCCACGCCCAGCCCAGAGCGCAAGGAACGTCTCCGCGGCCGCGTCCGCGAAGACCGGGTCGTTCACGTTCGCGTCGATCTCCACCAGCTCGATGCCGGGCCGCAGGGTCGTGCGGATCGCGTCGAAGAGCGCCGCGTCCGCCTCGGGATCCACGTACGGGCCATCCGGCGCTTCGTACTTCGAGAGGCCCTGCAGTGGGAGGAGGACGGCCGTCGGGCCGGTCGCCGCGTTCACCTTCGCCGCGAGGATCCGTCCCAGCTCGGCCGACTCGATCGCGTTGGTCCGCACCGCGCAGACGGACGGGTTGTGCACCACGATGCGCCGCTCGGGCACGTCGAGGTGCGCCGGCACGGAGTCGCGAGGACCGAAGTTGACGACCTCGAGCGCCCCGGGGACGACGACCTGCGGGATCCCGACCCGACCGGCGGCGGTCAGCCGGTCCGGGCCCGCGGAGAAGATCCCGCCGCAATGCTCGTCGGTGAGCTCGCTCGTCGTGACGTCCACGACGCCGTCCACGAGCCCCGCGTCGATCATCGCCTCCATGGCCTGCCCGCCCGACCCGACCGCGTGGAAGACGATCGTCTCGAAGCCGGCGGCCTCGAGTGCAGCCTGGATCCGCTGCACGCAGGGCGTCGTGATCCCGAACATCGTGAGCGCCACGAGCGGGGTCTCGGGGCCCGCGGCGGCGGCCACCGCACCGCGGACCATCCCCGCCATCGCGGCGGCAGCATTGGCCAGGACCTTCCGCGAGACGCGGTTGAGGCCCTGGACGTCGGTCACCGAGTAGACGAGGGTCACGTCGCTCGTCCCGACGAAGTTGCGGACGTTCCCCGATGCCATCGTGGAGACGAGCAGCTTGGGGACGCCGACCGGGAGCGACCGGAGGACGGCCGAGACGACCGTCGAGCCGCCGCTGCCGCCGAGTCCCATGACGCCGTCGCACCGGCCCTCGGCGCGGAGGCGTGCCACGACGTCGACCGCCCCGCGCTCCATCGTCGCGAGCGCCACCGCGCGAGTGTCGCTCCCCTCGCGGGTGAACCGGAGATCGGCGATCTCGGCGCCCGCCGCGTGCGCGACCTCGGTCGCCGTCACGTCCGGGGCGAAGGCGGGCTCCCCGAGGACCCCGACGTCGACGACGACGACCGCCACCCCGGCGTCGTCGAGCCTGTCCCGTACGAATGCGTACTCCGGTCCCTTCGTGTCGAGCGTCCCGACGAGGACGACGGTGCCCGTCGTCGGCGCCATCACTCCCTCCTCTCCGGGCGGGCGCGCCGCCCGACGCCCGAGCCTGAACGCCCGCCCGGCCCGGTCAGCCGGCTGTCCGCGTCGCTCGCGGGCGGAGCGCCTTGAAGTCGCGAACGACGCCCGAGACCGCGCGCTCAACGGGGAGGCGCTCGATCGACGACGCGCCGAGATAGCCGACGACGTCGGTCCGCTCGAAGACGCTCCGGACGCTCTCAGGATCCTCGAACGGCCCGCCGTGCGCGACGACGAGCACGTCTGCGCGCCCGGCCCTCGCCGCCTCGAGCATCGCCTGGGTCGCCTCACACGCCCGGTCGATGTCCAGCGTCGCGGCGGCGCCGATCCAGCCGCCGGAGGTCAGGCCGACGTGCGCGCCGATGATGTCCGCCCCGGCCTCGGCCATCGCCCTCGCCTCGTCGGTGGAGAAGGCGTACGCGACCGTGAAGACGTCCCTGTCGCGGCACATCCGGATCAGGTCGATCTCGCGGGGGTAGCCGAGCTTCGTCGCGTCGATGTGGGCGCGGAACTTCCCGTCGTACAGGCCGGTCGTCGGCACGTTCGTGATCCCGGAGAAGCCGAGGTCCATCATCTCGCCGATGAGGCGCCCGATGTCGCGGAACGGGTCGGCCGCGCCGATCCCGCCGACGACGGGCGTGTCGTCCACCGCGTTGAGGATCTCGCGCCCGAGCTCGAGCGTCATCGCGTTCGCGTCGCCATACGCGAGGTAGCCGGCGAGCGAGCCGTGCCCGGCCATCCGGAACGGGCCCGT
Organism: Chloroflexota bacterium; assembly: GCA_021813655.1. GTDB lineage: Bacteria > Chloroflexota > Limnocylindria > Limnocylindrales > CSP1-4 > CAIYQJ01. The sequence continues at coordinate 20,109 of JAKAJU010000142.1, forward strand.
GTTGTACGCCATGAGGATGTCGATCCCGCCGCGCTCGGCGGCCTTCGCCACGAGGCCGATGCCCGCGCCCCCCATGACGATCGGCTCGCCGCGGTCCATGACGGCCCGCAGGCGCGCGTGGATCTCACCCCGGTCGAACTGGCGCATCGTGCCCTCCTCGCGGCCCGGCAGCCCCGACGCGCGGGCGGCCCGGTGACGCCCGTCCATCGTAGCCGGGGCCACGAGTCGCCGCGGACGGCCGGCGGACCGCGGGTGGCCGGCCCGGCCGCGAGCGGTCGTGCGTCCCGGGGGAGGGCGGACGCCCGTCGGCCCGCCCTCCCGTCAGGGGGTCACGGTGACGGTCGCGGTCATCGAGCTGTGGACCTTGCAGTGATACGTGAAGGTCCCGGCCTGCGAGAAGGTCTGCGTGAACACGGCACCTGTCTGGAGGATGCCGCTGTCGAACGTGCCGCCGTCGGCCGTGACCGTGTGCGGCGCGCCGCCGGTGTTCGTCCACGTCACGGTCGTGCCGGCGGGGACCGTGAGCGTCGGCGGCGTGAACGCGAAGTCGACGATCGCCACGCTGGACGTGGCGGCCGCGGGCGCAGAGGCAGCGGCCGGGGCGCTCGTGACAGGCGCGGCGGTCGCATCCGCGATGGCCGTGGGCGATCCCGCCGACGATCCGGACGACCCGGAGCACGCGGCGACGACCAGGGTGGCGAGGACGATCGGGAGTGTGACGGAGGCGGTTCGTCGAAGGCTGGACACGTGGTCTCCTCGATGGTGGATCTCGGAGATGAGTACGTCGCACGGCGACCGACGGATGCGACGGGGTGGCGGTCGCGCCCCCATGCGGTGCACGGATCGCCCGGGCGCTCTCGCCACCGGCGCCCCGCCCGCGACGCACCGGCCCTGCGTCTCCCGCCCGAACGGGGTATCGACGTCCGCGCCTTCCGGGTCCATGCTGCTGCGACGGCGCCTGCCGGGTCCAGAAGGTGGAAACCGATGAACGCCTATCTCATCACGGTGGCGGACGCCCCTGGGGTGGCCGCCAGTCTCTTCAAGGCAGCCGCGGCGCGCGGCGTGAACGTGTCACCGGCCTACGGGCTGGCAGACGGAACGACGGGACTCATCGCGGTAGGGTCGGACGACGAGGCTGGCCTGCGGGCAGCCATCGCCGACGCGGGCCTCACCGCGACCCCCGTCGAGATGGTCGTGACCGAGCTCGACGATCGTCCGGGCACGGGAGCGGAGCTCTTCTCCAGGATCGCGGCCGCCGGGGTCGACCTCTCGATCGCCGTGCCGGTCGGGATGAGCGGCACCAAGATCCAGATCGGCCTCGGAGCGAAGGACGCGGCCGCGCTCAGGCGAGCTCTCGGTATGTGACCGGCGGCCGGGGCGGCGCGGTCAATCGAGCGCCAGCGCCTCCCCGGCCACCCGGCCGTCCGCGTCAGGCGCCGCGTCGCGCTGCTGGACCAGCACGACCGCGACGAGTACCGCCCCACCCCCGACGATCTCCAGCGGCGTCAGGGCCTGCCCGAGCGCGATCGCCGCGACGACGACCGCCGTCAACGGCTCCGCGAGCATGAGGACCGCGGTTCGCGTGCTGCCCACGATCCGGACGCCGCTGATGACCCAGACCTTGGGGAACGCGGCGCCGAACGAGCCGATGAACAGGATGGCGGCCCACGCGGCCGGCGAGGCGACCCACGGGCCGACGACCGACGGCCCGTACATGACGATCGCAGCGGTCCCTGAGATCACGAAGCCGCCGGCGAGCACGAGCGACGTCGCCTGCGCAGGCGGCACCCGGTCGAAGCCGCCCCGGACGACGATGAGGTACGACGCGTGCCCGAGCGCGGCAAGGAACGCGAGGGCGATGCCCGCGACGCTCGCCTGGGCTCCCGGTCCCACCTGGTCGCCGAGCACGAGCAGCAGGCCGAACCCCGCGATCGCGAGAGCGACGATCCGCGGTCGCGTCAGGTGCTCCCGCCCGAGCGCCGCCGAGCCGATCGCCGTCAGCAGCGGGTACGTGTAGAAGACGACCGTCACGAGCGCGACTGTCATCAGGCCCCACGCGAGGAAGAGCGCGAGGTTCATGAGGCCGTTCACCAGGACGGCCGCGGCGAGCATCGTCGCCTCCCGGCGCGTGAGCGACCGGAGCCCGATCGAGGGCTGGCGCCCGGTCGCGATGAGGACCCAGAGGATCGTCGCGCCGACGCCCGCCCGCATGGCGCTCAGGGTGGGTCCGGCGATCCCGGTGCGGTATGCGGCGCCCGAGACCGGCCCGAGCGTCCCCATCATCGCCGCCGCGGCCAGGACCAGGGCCGCTCCTCGGAGCTGCGTCCGGTCGGCCTCGCGCGCCGCATCGGCCGCTGTCATCGTCCCGCCGGTCGCAGGCTCAGCCATACCGGTCGTACCGCACGACGTCCGCGAGCGGCCTCCGGGCCGTGCCGGGCTCGGACTTCGTGCGGGCACCCGCCTCGGTGGGGTGGCCGAGCGAGACGAGCGTCCGGACGCGCCTGCCCTCGGGCACTCCGAGGAGCGCGGCGACCGCCGGCCGGGCGTGCGGCGGGACCCAACCGAGCGCCGACGCGATCCCCTCCGCCGTCGCGGCGATGCAGATCCGCTCGGCCGCCCTGCCCTCGTCGAAGGTCGTGAGCTCGGGCATCTCGCTGTCCATGACGAGGATGATCGCCGCCGCGGCGTTCCTCACGTGCCCCGCGCTCGGTGCCGCCGCGGCGATCGCCGCGAGCGTCGTGCGGTCGCGCACGAGGACGAAGGTCCATGGCTGGCGGTTCATCCCGCTGCCCGTCCAGCGCGCCGCCTCGAGGATCGCGGCGAGAGCCGCGTCGGGGAGAGGGTCGGGTCGGAGGTCGCGCACGGACCGCACGGATCGCAGGACCCGGATCATGTCCGCTGCCCGATCGTCGTCGGCCATCGCGCCACCTCCCGCACGTCTCACCGCGACCGCCCGCGCAACCGTCGGTCGTGCGATGTCGATGGTCGCACGTGCTGGGGGGTCGTGACCGCCCGTGCCGCCTGCCCCGGCCCGTCGGCTCGTCGCTCGGGCCTCGGCGGCTGGCCGCCGTCCGCGTCGGTTCGGCCGCTCGCCGTCCCATCCCGCTCGATGCGAGTCGCGTCCGGTGCGAGCGGTTCGCATCCTTCGGGCCGCTCCGTCGATGCCGAACGTCGCGTCCGACGGGGATGTGTGGCCCGTCCCGACGACGGACGTCGTCGGTATGGTCGATGCGGGCCAGGATGAGCCATGCCATGACCGGCGTCGGGGAACAACGGTCGTGATGGTGCCCGGCGACCGGGATCGGACGTGCGGACCCACATGACGGGACAGGACGAGGGTCTGTACGCCGCGATCTTGCGGCGAGGGTTCACGCGCCGGTCCTTCCTCAAGTGGTCGGCGGCGATGGGCCGCGATCCTCGCGCTGCCGGGGACCTACGCGCCCCGGATCGCTGCCGCGGTCGCCGGCTCGCAGCGGCTCCCCGTCGTCTGGCTCCGCGGCCAGGATTGCGGCGGCGACACGAAGCAGTTCCTTCAGGCGTCCGATCCGACGATCTCCCAGCTCCTCCTCGACATCCTCTCGGTGGACTACCACGAGTCGCTCATGGCGCCCGCGGGGACCGCGTCCGACGCGTCTCTCGCCCAGGCCCTCGCGGCGCACCCCGGCGGTTATGTCGCGGTCGTCGAAGGCTCGGTCCCGACGGCGCAGGACGGGACGTGGTGCATGGTCGGCGGTCGCCCGTTCCGCGACGTCGTGCGCGAGGTGTGTGACGGAGCCCTCGCGACCATCGCCGTCGGCACGTGCGCGTTCGACGGCGGGCTCCCGGCCGCCGGCGGCGGCGCGAGCGGCGCCGTCGGCGCCGGCGCCATGATCTCGAAGGGACCGGTCATCAGCCTGCCGAACTGCCCGGTCAACGTGGACAACCTCACCGCCACGATCGTTCACTACCTGACCTTCAAGGAGTGGCCCGTTGCGGACGGCATGGGCCGCCCCCTGTTCGCGTACGGCGGGCTCATCCACAACCAGTGCGAGCGGCGGGCGCACTTCGAGTTCGGGGAGTTCGTCCTCGCCTGGGGCGACGAGGGCGCCCAGAAGGGCTGGTGCCTCTACAAGCTGGGCTGCAAGGGCCCCGAGACGTACGCGAACTGCCCCACGGTACGGTACGCGGACGGCACGAGCTGGCCGGTCAAGGCCGGCACCGGTTGCATCGGCTGCGCGATGCCCGACTTCTGGGACACGATGAGCCCGTTCTACCAGCGGCTCCCGTCGCCCGTCCCGCTCATGCCCGCGGTCAGCGTGGACGATGTCGGTGCCCTCCTCGTGGGTGGTGTCGCGGCGGTCACGGTGGTCCACGGCACCCTCATGACCATCCGTGAGACGCGGATCCGGGCGAAGGAGAAGCGCCACCGGAAGGCGGCCGCAGCCGCGCAGGCCGCAGCCGCGCAGGCCGCCGCCGAGCCCGTCGCCCTGACCGCCGCGCCCGAGCCGCCCGCGGCCCACCATGAGCCCGAGCCCGGCGACGCGCCCGA
>JAKAJU010000046.1 GCA_021813655.1 Chloroflexota bacterium
TCTAGCGAGGCCCACTCTGCGAGCGCCGTCCGACCCTGCTGGGTGGGCCGGTACTCGCGGCGCGGCGGGCCTCCCTCGGCCACCCACTCCGACACCACCAGCCCCTCGGCCTCGAGCTCACGGAGGGTTCGATACGCCATCCCGACGTCGACGCTGTCCGGTGCGACGCCGAGCTCGTTGAGGCGTCCGATGAGCGCGTACCCGTGAGCCTCGCCCTCGGCCACGAGGAGCAGCAGGAACGGTTCCAGCCAGCGCCCGCGGCGCCCGCCCGTCCGCACCCAGCCTCGCTGGTCGTGGTGGTGCGCGTGGTGATGATCGGCATTCATATGCCAATAGCATGTGTTGGAGGGGAGTAGACGCAAGGGCCGAAGGTCACCGTCACGACCCCGGCCCCGGCGGGCCCGCCCTGCCGGCCCGTCTGCCAGCCCCCCGGCGGGCCCGCCCTGCCGGCCGATCACCAACGATCGTCCCGGGCGATGGTATGCGGCGGTCTGCCAGGCCCGCGCCGCCAGCCAGCGCCCCCGATGATGAGTGGTGGCGAATCCGACGGCCCGGGAGGTGGTACGGCGGCGGATCGGCCCGGGTGCGCGCATACCATCGCCCCCGGCGATGGGTGGTGGCGGATCGGCCCGGGGACCCGCATACCATCGCCCCCGGCGATGAGTGGTGGCGGATCCGGCGCGGGTGCGGGTCGGGCCACCGCGTCACCCGCCACCCCCCGGGCCGGCCCGGCCATCCACGGGCCCCGGCCCTCCCGGGTCGCCCGGCCGGCCCTCCGCGGGGTCTCTGGCAGCCCGCGGTCGTTCCCTTCCGCCGTTCGATCCTTCCCGCGACCGGGCGGTCGCGAGGCCTGCCCTATAATCCAATACGCGTGTGGCGACGACCCGATCCCCTCCGTCCCCCGTCGGTCGGAGCCCGATCGACGCACGACCCACGCCTCACAAGGAAGCGATACACATGGCCGTCGAGACCTCCACCTGGGTGACGAAGAAGGGGCTCGCCCAGATGCTGAAGGGCGGCGTCATCATGGACGTCGTCACCCCCGATCAGGCGAAGATCGCAGAGGCGGCCGGTGCCGTGGCCGTCATGGCCCTCGAGCGCGTCCCGGCCGACATCCGCTCGGCCGGGGGCGTCGCGCGCATGAGCGACCCCTCGATGATCGAGGGGATCATGGCCGCCGTCACCATCCCGGTGATGGCGAAGGCACGGATCGGCCACTTCGTCGAGGCGCAGGTTCTCGAGGCGCTCGGCGTCGACTACATCGACGAGTCCGAGGTCCTCACACCCGCCGACGAAGAGAACCACATCGACAAGCACGCCTTCAAGGTCCCGTTCGTCTGCGGCTGCCGCGATCTCGGCGAGGCGCTCCGCCGGATCTCCGAGGGCGCGGCGATGGTCCGGACGAAGGGGGAGGCGGGCACCGGCAACATCGTCGAGGCGGTCCGCCACATCCGCGCCGTGAACGCCGGGATCCGCCGCCTGGCGTCGATGCGCGAGGACGAGCTGTACGTCGCCGCGAAGGAGATGCGCGCTCCCTACCCGCTGGTGGCCGAGGTGGCCCGCGAGGGCAAGCTGCCGGTCGTGAACTTCGTCGCCGGCGGGATCGCGACGCCATCGGACGCGGCCCTTGCGATGCAGCTCGGCGCCGACGGCGTCTTCGTCGGCTCCGGGATCTTCAAGAGCGAGAGCCCGGAGCGAACCGCGAACGCGATCGTCCAGGCGACCACGCACTTCGAGGACGCGCGGATCATCGCGGACGTCTCCAAGGGCCTCGGCGCCCCGATGCGCGGCATCGCGCTGGAGACGATCCCCGAGTCCGAGCGCCTCGCGGTCCGGGGCTGGTAGACCCACGGCGAGCGGACCCGTGACCCGGCCGGCGATCCCGGACCGGACGTCACGGCGCCCGCCCGCCCGGGGTGCGATGCGGTGAGGATCGGCGTCCTCGCTGTCCAGGGGGCGTTCGCGGAGCATGTCACCACCCTCGCGTCGATCGGCGTGGAGGGCGTGGAGGTGCGCCTACCGTCCGACTTGGTCGGCGTCTCCGGCCTCGTGCTCCCGGGCGGCGAGAGCACCACGATGCGGCTCCTCATCGACCGCTGGGGCCTCCGCGCCCCGATCCTCGACCTCGCCCGCGCCGGCGCGCCGCTCTTCGGCACGTGCGCCGGGATGATCCTGCTCGCGACGTCGATCGCGGACGGGGACGAGCCGGTCTTCGGCCTCCTCGACATGCGCGTCCGGCGCAACGCGTTCGGGCGGCAGCTCGACTCCTTCGAGTCCGACGTCACGGTCCCGATCCTCGGCGACGCTCCGGTCCACGGCGTCTTCATCCGCGCGCCGATCGTGGAGGAGGTCGGCCCCGACGTCGACGTCCTCTCGCGGCTCGACGACGGCCGGATCGTCGCCGTCCGGCAGCGGAACGTTCTCGCGACGGCGTTCCACCCCGAGCTCGCCGGCGAGACCCGATTCCACCGACTGCTCGCGACGATGGCAGCGGAGCATCAGGATCCCGGAGAAGGTGCGGGCCGGCGGCCGCACCCGACGCGGCGCGGGCGGCCCGACGCATGAGCGCGCGCAGCGGCAAGGCGCGCAGCGCTCGGTTGACCGATCTCGCCGCGCTCGGGGAGCTCTCGCGGCTCTCGCTCCGCGACGCGCCGGACGCCCGTTCGCTCGGCCTGCCGGTCACGGGCAGGCCCATCGGCGTCTTCAACCTCTTCCGATTCCCGCTCGGGGCGTTCACGCCCCACGACCTGCTCTACGTCTTCGAGGAGGAGGGCCACATCGCCGGGCTGCTCCGCGTCGAGCGCGACCCCGGGCGCGACGAATGGACGATCGTGGAGCTCGACGCGGTCGGGGCGATGGACGCCGGCGACATCCGCTTCCGGCTCGTCCAGCACCTCCTCCGCGACGCGGCCCGCCGCGGCGCCGCGCGACTCCATGTCGCGTGCGCCGACGAGCACGGCAACGTCCCGCTCTTCATGCAGGCCGGCTTCGCGCGCTACGGGGAGGAGCTCCTCCTCTTCCGCCCGCCGAGCGCGCCCGCTGTCCGCCCGCCCACCGATGCCCAGGCGCGCGCGGCCCGCATCCGGTCGGCCACGGGGCTCGACGCGGTCGCCCTCTTCCGGCTCCACAAGGCGGTGACGCCCGCGCCCGTCGCGCGCATCGAGATGCTCCGCATCGCCGACTGGGACCGCTCGGACGGGCCGTGGCGCGTTCCGCGGTCGAGCCTCGCGCCGATCCTCCGCTTCGCCGACGTGGACCTCTTCGTCCAGGAGTCCGCGGACGGCGGGCCGGACGGCACCGCCCTCGACGGCTTCGTGGAGGTCGGGGTCGCGAAGGAGGACCAGCCGCACTACCTCAAGGTCTGCGTCCGCCCGGAGACTGACGCGACGGATCTCATCCGCTTCGGCCTCGGGACGATCGCGGCGCGTGCGGAGAAGGGCGGTCGCGGCGACCGCGGCGTGATGACGCCCGTCCGCACCTACGAATCGCCGCTCGAGCGCCGTTTCGAGGACGCCGGATTCACGTGCGTGGCGACGGTCACACTGCTGATCAAGGAGACCCTCGTCCGTGTAGCCGAGCCGGCGCTGGTGCCGGCGATCGGCTGAAGGAGGCCCATGACGGACCGCATCCCGGGGGAGAGGGAGACGATCGACGACCTCGACGTCCTTCTCGCGGCGCTACCGCCCGAGATCGTCGCCGCCGTCCACGCCCTGCCGGACCGCGAGCAGATGATCGAGGTCGTCATGGACCTCGGCCGGGTGCCGGAGGCGCGCTATCCGGACGGGGAAGTGGCCCTTCTCGACCGCGAAGTCACCGAGGCGGACATCGCGTACGTGGTGGACCACATCGGCTCGTTCGGCGACGACAACCGGGCGGGGATCGAGCGGACGCTCCACCGGATCAGCGCGATCCGGAACCGCTCCGGGAAGATCGTCGGCCTGACGTGCCGCGTCGGTCGCGCGGTCTACGGGACGATCGAGATCATCAAGGACTTCATCGACACCGGGAAGTCGATCCTCATCATGGGTCGCCCCGGCATCGGGAAGACCACGATGCTCCGCGAGGCGGCACGCGTCCTCGCCGACGACATCGGCAAGCGGGTCGTCGTCGTCGACACGAGCAACGAGATCGCCGGAGACGGCGACATCCCGCATCCGGCGATCGGGAAGGCGCGCCGGATGCAGGTCCGGACGCCGGCCCTGCAGCACGAGGTGATGATCGAGGCTGTCGAGAACCACATGCCGCAGGTCATCGTCATCGACGAGATCGGGACCGAGCTCGAGGCGGCCGCCGCGCGAACGATCGCCGAGCGCGGCGTCCAGCTCATCGGGACGGCGCACGGCAACAACCTCGACAACCTCATGCTCAACCCCACGCTCTCCGATCTCATCGGCGGCATCCAGAGCGTGACCCTCGGCGACGAGGAGGCGCGCCGGCGGCGGACGCAGAAGAGCGTCCTCGAGCGGAAGGCGCCGCCGACCTTCGACGTCATCGTCGAGATCCAGGACCGCGACCGGGTCATGGTCCACGCCGATGTCGCGGACACGGTGGATGCGCTCCTGCGTGGCGACGCGGTCGCTCCCGAGCTGCGCTGGCGCGACGAGGGTGGCGTCCACCGGTCGCAGGCGCGGCCGCGGCCGTCGCCGCGGGAGCAGCTGGGGACGGAGCGGTTCGCCGGCCTCGTCGGCGGCCCCGGATGGCGCATGGAGCCCGGCTGGCGCGGCG
>JAKAJU010000197.1 GCA_021813655.1 Chloroflexota bacterium
GTGGGTCGCCCCGCCCCCTCCGGCCCCGCCGCCCGCGGCGCCGGACGCCGGCTGGTCGCAGTACGTCCCGTCGGGAGCGGCCCCTGGACCGGCGGCCGGGTGGGAATACGCGGGGTTCTGGATCCGCACCGTCGCCTACATCATCGACGGCTTCATCCTCGGCGTCGTGACGTCGATCCTCTGGATCATCGCGATCGCGCTCGCCGGCGCCATCGGGTTCGGCGCGTTCGCGACGAGCGGAGCAACGGGCGACTCGCTGACCGAGGGCGAGGTTGCGGTCATCGGCGTCGGCATCTTCACCGCGATCGTGTTCCTCGCGATCATGACGATCGTCGTGACCGTCCTCTACTTCGTCCTCCTCTGGGTGAAGCGCGGCGCGACGCTCGGCCAATCCCTCCTCGGGATCCGGATCGCGCGCGAGTCGGATGGCGGGCCGATCGGCTGGGGCACGGCGATCATCCGCTACATCATGATGCTGATCAGCTTCTGGATCTTCTATCTCGGCGTCATCTGGGTCGCGTTCGAGCCTCGCAAGCGCGGCTGGCACGACATGGTCGCCGGGACGCTCGCGGTGCGCCGTCGCTGAGCGCGGAGCCTCGAGAACGCCCGAAGGCCGGTCCCCGCGGGGACCGGCCTTCGGTCTCTGGCGGCCGGAGGAGGCGGGCCGCCGTCAGGCGTGTGCGGCGATCTCCCGGAGGCGCCCCACGAGCGTGCCTCCCTGCATCGCCTTGAGGATGACGGCCCCGACGCCGGTCGCCGCCGCGTCGCGGCGCGCGTCCGCGTCCCAGTAGGACGCGAGGACCGCGATCCTCCCATGCTCCAGGACCCCGTCGAGCGCGTCCACCACGGTCCGCCATCCGTCGCGCACGGCGGAGTCCACCAGGACCACGTCCGGCTCGGTGTAGCGGGCAGCCGTCCGCGCCGCGTCCGCCGTGCGGACCCGGCCCACGACGAGGAAGCCGTGGCGGCTGAGATGGGCGCTCAGCGCCTCCGCCGCGACGGGATCGTCGCCGACGAGGAGGAGGCGTTCCTGGGCGGGAGTCTGCTCGAGCATGTCGTAACGATGGGTGGGGTCGGTCATGGTCAGGAGGGACAGCGGCACCCTTTCGCCGTGCCATTCGGCCCTGCCACCCGTCGCGACCCCGCCGGTATCGTCGCGACCGTGGCGAGCGCCGCAGGGGACGCGCGGCGCTCGCCGCCGTGCGTCCGGGACATGGGCAGGGCGATCCTGCCGCAGGGGGCCGGTGCCGCATCTCTCTCCGGTCAGAGGTAGTGGGTCTTCCGGGCCTGCGCCGTCAGCTCGTCGCGGAAATCCGGGTGCGCGATCGCGATGAGCCGCCGGGCTCGCTCGCTGATGCCCTGGCCGTACAGCTCGGCGACGCCGTACTCCGTGGCCACGGTTCGGACATGCGCGCGGGTCGTGACGACGCCCGCGCCCTCGCGGAGGAACGGGACGATCCGACTGTACTTCCCGTCGCCCGCGGTCGCGGGGAGCGCGATGATCGCCCGACCCTCCTCGGCGAGCGCCGCGCCGCGGATGAAGTCCATCTGCCCGCCGACGCCCGAGTACATGCTCAGGCCGATCGAATCCGCGTTCACCTGGCCGGTCAGGTCGATGGAGATCGCGCTGTTGATCGCGACCATCTTCCGGAAGCTCCGGATGACGTGCGTGTCGTTCGTGAAGTCCGACGGGCGCATCTCGACCATCGGGTTGTTGTCCACGAACTTGTACAGCTTCTCCGTCCCCATCATGAACGTGCAGACGATCTTCCCGCGGTTGCGCTCCTTGGCAAGCCCGGTGACCACGCCGGCCTCGACGAGGTCGACGACGCAGTCCGTCATCATCTCCGTGTGGATCCCCAGGTCCTTCTTCTCGCGAAGGAACTGGGTGACGGCCTCGGGGATCGCGCCGATCCCCATCTGGAGCGTCGCGCCGTCCGGCACGAGTGCCGCGACGTACTCTCCGACCCGGCGCTCGACGTCGCTGATCTCCGCGTCGCGGTGCGCGTACGGCGGGATGTCCACCTCGACGGCGAGGTCGATGTCCTTCGCGTGGACGAAGCTCTCGCCGAGGGTCCGCGGCATCGACCGATTCAGCTGTGCGATGACGGTCGTCGCGGCCGGGATCGCGGCGAGCATCCCTTCGACGCTCGTCCCGAGCGAGCAGTAGCCGTGCTCGTCGGGCGGCGTCACGTTGATGAGGACCGCGTCGAGCGGGAGGATCCCCGACCGGAACAGGTCCGGCACGTCCGAGAGGAACGCCGGGATGTACTCCGCGCGTCCCTCGTTCACGGCGCGCCGCGCGTTCGGGCCGATGAAGAGCGCCTTGTGGTGGAAGCTCGTCGCGAGCTCGGGGGCGAGGTGCGGCCCGGGACCCTCCGTGTGGAGGTGGACCATCTTCACGTCGCGGAGCTCGGGGGCGCGCTCGACGAGCGCGTCGAGGAGCACCGACGGCGTGGCGGCCGCGCAGTGGACGTAGACCTGGTCACCCGATCGGATACCGGCGACCGCCTCGGCAGCGCTGACGATCTTCATGCGCCCGATGCTATCGGTACGGACCAATCCGCGCGCCGTCCGAACCGCCCGCGCTCATGCGCCATCCGGCCCGGACCGTTGAGGCGCCGGAGCCGGCGGCTGCGGGGTGCGCGTGCCCGGACGGGACCGTGCGAGGACGGGGGACGCGTCCCCCAGACGCGGACGGCCTGCGGGCGCCGCGCGCCTAGTACTCGGGGATCGGCGGCCGGTGGCGCGCGACGAACGCCGCGGCCTGCGCCCGTCGCTCGAGGTTGAGCTTGGAGAGGATCGAGCTCACGTAGTTCTTCACAGTCTTGTCCGAGAGGAAGACCTCCTGCGCGATCTCCTTGTTCGTCTTCCCCTCCGCCACGAGCATGAGGATCCGCTGCTCCTGGGCGGTCAGCTGTGCGAGCTCGTCCTGGTACGTACCGCTCGCGATGCGCCGGACCCGTTCGAGGACCTTCTCCGTGACCGCGGGATCCAGGAGCGACTCGCCGCGGCCCACGGCTTCGAGCGCCGCGACGAGGTCCCGGGCGCGGATCTGCTTGAGGAGGTACCCGCTCGCCCCGGCGATGATGGCCGAGAGGACGGCCTCCTCATCGGGATAGCTCGTGAGCATCACGACGCGGGTGGCGGGCGCTTCGGCCCGGATCTCGCGACATGCCTCGATGCCCGAGCCGTCCGGGAGACGGACGTCCATGACGACGAGGTCCGGCTGGAACCGGCGCGTCGCCTCGAGGGCCTCCTCCACGGTGCCCGCCTCGGCGACGACCTGGAACCGGTCGCGCCGGTCCAGGAGCGCGACGAGACCCTGCCGGACGACCTCGTGGTCGTCCACGACGAGCAGTCTCAGCGGTCGGACCTCGCGGCCCTCGGTCGTATCGGTCACATCGCCCCTCCGGGGGTGGCCGCGTCGCGTCGCGGAAGCGTGACGATGATACGCGTCCCGGATCCCCGGGCGCTGTCGATCACGATGGTCGCACCGATTGCGTGGGCGCGGTTGCGCATGTTCCCGAGGCCCTGGTGCGCAGGGGCACGGGCCGCGTCGACCGTGAAGCCTGTCCCGTTGTCCTCGATCGCGAGCACGACGCGGTCCGGCGTGCCGCGCAGGTCGACGAGCGCGCGCGTCGCCCGGGCATGGCGTGCCACGTTCGACAGCGCCTCGCGGGCGATGATGAGCAGCTGCCCGGTCTCCTCCGCGGTCACGCCGGCGAGATCCACGTCGTCCACGCGGACCTCCGTGTCCACCATCGTGTTCACCCGGAACTCCTCGACGAGGGCAGACACGCCGGCCGCGAGGGCCATCCCCTGGAGGAGCTCCGGGCGGAGCCCGAAGATGAAGTTGCGGATGTCGCGGATGGTCTTGTCGAGCGATTCGATCGCGCGGTCGACCCTCGCCTTGGCGTCCTCCGGGTCCTCGTCCATGAGCTCCGGGACGTCCTCGAGCGAGAGCCCCACCGCGTAGATCGACTGGATGATCCCGTCGTGGAGGTCCCGGCCGATCCGCTCGCGCTCCTCGACGATCGCCAGGCGCTGGACCTGCTCGTGGAGGCGCGCGTTGTCGATCGCGATCCCCGCATGGAGCGCGAACGTCTCCACGAGGCGCTGGTCCTCGTCGGTGAACCCGCCGCCCCCGCGCTTCTCCGTGAGGTAGAGGTCCCCGATCGGCCGACCCTTCACCGTCACCGGGACGCCGAGCAGGCTCTTCATGGGCGGGTGGTTCGGCGGGAACCCGGCGCGCCGCGGGTCGGCGTCGATATCCGTGATCCGCACTGTGCGGCCGCCCCGGATGATGTGGCCGAGGATCCCGCGACCCCGCGGCGGTTCGCCGATCGCGTCGCGCGCCGCCCGCGTGATGCCGGACGTGATGAAGCGGTCGATGCGGCCTGTCGCGTCCACGATGCCGAGTGCGGCGTACTTCGCATCCACGAGCTCCCGGACGCGGTCGACGATGACCTGCAGGACGCGGTCCACGGCGAGGACTCCGGCGACGGCTCGGGCCGCGTCGTCCACCGCCCGGAGCCTGTCGACGGCCTCCCGCGCCGACGCTCGCGCCATCCGCGCGTCGATGACGAGCTCGATCCCGCGCGCCAGCGCGTCCGCGCCGGGGTGAGGCGGATCGGAGACCACCTCGCCCGCGGGACCACCGGGCGCGTGCGGCAGGATCACGCGGACGCCGTCGGCCTCG
>JAKAJU010000196.1 GCA_021813655.1 Chloroflexota bacterium
GACTGGTCGGCGGCCGCGGCGCTGGTCGCGGTCACCTGGCGCGAGACTGCGCCGCCGGGCGCCGCTGCGCGCGGCGCGCCGGGCGGCCCGATCGAGGTGCCGGTCGGTTGAGTCATCGCCCGAACCGATCATCGGCTGGGCGTCAAGGAACGCGCGGGTGAGGCGTGCCGTTGACCGGGTCGTCGAGCGACCCGCTCAACGGCACGCCCGGGGCCGGTCGCGCCGGGCCTGCGGGCCGGCTCTGCGCATCCGGCCCGGTCACCCCTTCGCGTAGTCCGTCGCGCCGACGAAGTCGACCGCGACGACCGGCACGTCCCCGACGACCCATGCGTCGTGGCCGGCAGGGAGCGATGTGATCGCGCCGGGGCCCGCGTCGAACTCGGTCCCGTCCTCCATCACGACGTGGATGACGCCCGATACGTGGTACTGGAGATGCGGCGCCTCGCACCACTGAGTCCCGGCGATCGGCTTCACGTCGTTCGCCCAGCGCCAGCCGGGCTCGAGGGTGAGGCGGCCGATGGCCCCCGAGGCCGTGTTCACGATCTCCGCGCGGCCGTGCGGGAAGCTCCGGATCTCGTCCGGTTTCGAGAAGTCGAGGTGCTCCACTCTCTGCATGGTGCTGTCTCCCCCTGGCTGCTCCTGCGCTCGTCCGACGGACGGCGGAATCGCGGCGGCGGGGCGCGCCGAACGGGCTCGTGGGCGAAGCGCGCGCGAGGGCCCGGCCGGGGATGCCGGCCGGCGTGCGCGTACGTTCGTGAGCCGGGACCGAGAACACGCCGCACCTCCGGTGCAGGCGTCCGGGCTGGCCCGCAGCTGGGACGCTGACGCGCGCCATCATGGTGGCGGCGGGGGCCGATGTCCATCCCCCGCGGCCACCTCGTGCTCGAGCGCGTCAGGCCGGGTTCTCGGGCGTCACCTCGTCGAGGCGGACGGGTCGGCCCTCGCGCCAGCTCCGTCGAGCCGCGACCGCGAGCCGGAGGGTCTCGAGGGCGTCCTCCGGGCCTGGCGTCGGGACCTCTCCGGCGGCGATCGACGCGAAGAACGCCTCGAGCTCGAGCCGGAAGGCGACCTCGAAGCGATCGGGGAAGTTCTCGTAGTGGTCGCCCTCGTAGCCGAACCGCCGCGACCATGTCGCCTGCGTCTTCTGTGGCGCGTCCACGACGACCTTGCCGTTCGCGCCCGCGACCTCGGTCCGGATGTCGTAGCCCCACGCGGAGTGGCGCGCCATCTCCACGACGCCCAGCGCGCCGTTCCGGAAGCGGAGCATCGTCACGGCGGTATCCACGTCGTCGCCCTCGGCGAAGCGGTCGTCGAAGAGGACGCCGCCCCACGCGACCACCTCCTCCACCTCGCCGACGAGGAAGCGCGCAAGATCGAAGTCGTGGACGCTCATGTCGAGGAACGAGCCGCCGGAGTGCCTGATGAACTCGAGCGGCGGAGGGTACGTGTCGCGCGAGTAGGCCCGGAACTGCTCGATCCTTCCGAGCTCCCCGGAGTCGATCAGCTCCTTCGCCCGGACGTAGCCCGGATCGAACCGGCGCATGAACCCGAGCTGGACCGGGACGCCGGTGCTCCGCCAGAGCTCGACGATCCGGTCGGTCTCGGCGAGATCGAGCGCGATCGGCTTCTCCGACCAGACGGCCTTTCCGGCCTGCAGGCAGGCCTCGATGAGCGACGCGTGGGTGCTCGTCGGCGTGACGATGACCACCGCGTCGACGGCCGGGTCCGCGATGACCTCGAGCGGGTCCGCCGTCGCGCGCTCCGCGCGCGCGATCGCCTTCCCGCGCTCGGCGGCCGCGAGATCCGGGTCCGCGACCGCAACGACGCGAGCGTTGCGGATCCCCGCGCAGGTGCGGATGTGCGTCCGGCCCATCCGGCCCGCCCCGAGGATCGCGACCCCGATATCCTCCGGGTCACGGAGCGTGAACGTGCTCATCGACGACTCCTCCGGCCGATGCGTCCGGCCGGTGACGCAGGCTAGAGGAGCTCCTTGCGCTGCCGGACGATCGCCTCCGTATAGCGCTGGCGCGCCGCGGTGACGGCGTCCGATCCGCTGACGGCCGCCGCCGGGACGTCCCACCAGCCCTCGTAGCCGGGTGCTCGCTTCTCCGGCGAGACCGGGACGTGGATGACGGTCGTGCGGTCCGCAGTCCGCGCGGCGGCGATCGCGGCGCGGATCTCCGCCTCGGTGCGGGCGCGGACGCCGATCGCCCCCATCGCCTCGGCGTGCTTCGCGAAATCGATGAAGACGTACTCCCCCTCGAGCCGGTTACGGTCGGCGTGCCGGTGCCGGAGCTCGTTGCCGAACTGCGGGACGCCGACGGACCGGGCGAGATCCACGATGCATTGGTAGCCGTGGTTGTCGAAGACGATGACCGTCATCTTCACGCCCTCGGCGACCGCGGTGACGATCTCCGAGTTGAGCATGAGGTACGTCCCGTCGCCGATCGCGACGAGCACCTCGCGCTCCGGCTCGGCGAGCTTGACGCCGATCCCGGCAGGGATCTCGTAGCCCATGCACGAGTAGCCGTACTCGAGGTGGTAGGCCTTGGGATCCTCGGGGCGCCACAGCTTCAGGAGGTCGCCCGGGAGCGATCCGGCCGCGCAGACGACCGTCGCGTGCCCCCCGACGGCGTCGTTCACGATCCCGATGACCTCGGGCTGCGCCAGGTCGGCCGTCTCGCCGGACGGTGTCCGGTGGTGGTCCACGCGCGCGTCCCACTCGGCCTTCAGGGCGGCGATCCGCTCGCGGTATGCCGGGTCCGTCCCCGCGAAGGCGGCCGCCAGGAGCACGCCGTCGAGCGCCGCGAGGCCCTCGCGCGCGTCGGCGACCACCGGGACCGCCCGGAGCTTGTTCGCGTCGAAGCTCGTGACGTTGATCCCGACGAAGCGGACGTCCGGATGGGCGAACTGCGTCTTCGAGGCGGTCACGAAGTCGCCCAGGCGCGTCCCGACGCTGATGACGAGGTCCGCCTCCCGCGCGAGCCGATTCGCAGCGAGGCCGCCGTTGGCCCCCACAGGCCCGACGTTCATCGGGTGGTTCCACGGCAGCGCGCCCTTCCCCGCCTGCGTCTCGCAGACGGGGATCCCATATCGGGACGCGAGGACGTCGAGCGCCTCGGTCGCCTCCGAGTAGATGGTCCCTCCGCCCGTCACGATGAGGGGCCGCTGCGCCGCGCGGACGAGCTCCGCGACCCGCGCGAGCACCGCGGCCTCCGGGGCTGGCCGCCGCACGTGCCAGACGCGCTTGTCGAGGAACGCCTCCGGCCAGTCGTACGCCTCGGACTGGACGTCCTCCGGGAGGCTGATCGTCACCGCGCCGGTCTCGGCCGGATCGGTCAGGACGCGGAGCGCCTCGGGGATGCTGGAGAGGAGCTGCTCCGGGCGGCTGATCCGATCGAAGTAGCGACTGACCGGGCGGAACGCGTCGGAGGCGCTCACGTCGTGTTCCACGGGATGCTCGATCTGCTGGAGCACGGGGTCCGGCAGGCGGTTGGCGAAGTAGTCCGACGGGAGGAGGAGGACCGGCAGGCGGTTCACCGTGGCGCCGGCTGCGGCGGTGATCATGTTCGTCGCGCCCGGCCCGATCGACGACGTGCAGGCGAACGTCTGGAGACGGTTCCTGTGCTTCGCGTACGCGGCCGCGAGGTGGACCTGCGCCTGCTCGTTCTGGGGTCGGAAGTAGGGCATGTCGTACGCGTCGCCGAGTTCCTCGAGGGCCTGCCCCAGGCCGGCGACGTTCCCGTGGCCGAAGATCCCCCAGACCCCGGCGATGAATCGGTTCTCGCGCCCGTCGCGTTCGACGTGCTGTGCGGCCAGGAAGCGGACGATCGCCTGTCCGACGGTGAGACGGACGGTGCCCACGGGAGCCTCCTCTCGGCGATCCGGGCGGGCGATCGGTGGGCGGTGGACGTCCGACGGACGTGCCGCGCCGGTGCCCGCGCTCGACGACGTGCGGATGTGGCGGCCGGCACGCGTGACGCTCCCCGCCGCAGCATCCATCGTACCGCCGGGCCGGCCCCCCGATGCGCGTCAGCGTCAGGTCGTCCGCGCCTCCGTCCGCGCGACGATCGTCACCGGGCCGAGACCGCGGACCCGGCTGACCGTCGGATGGTCGAAGACCGCCGCGAGCGCCGACGCACCGGCCGATCCCGTCTCCATGCGGCCCCACGCGGCGGGCACGTCGTACACGAGCACGCGCCCACCCGGGCGCAGGACCCGCCGGACCTCCCGGAACCCCTTCGCCGGATCCGGCCAGTGATGGGCGGAGAACGATGAGACGACGAGATCGAACGAGGCGTCGCCGAACGGCAGGGTCGCGACGTCGCCCTCGACGAGGGTCGCGCGCTGCGCCACGCCGGCCCGTTCGAGCCGGCGGCGGGACACTGCGAGCATCGCCGGATCGATGTCGAGGCCTGTCCACCGCGCGGCCGGAGCCCGCTCGAGCAGCAGCTCGGCGACGTGTCCCGGGCCGGGCCCCACCTCGAGGACGCAGGGTGCGTCGACGCCCGCGAGCGCGGCGGCGCAATCGGACGCGACGTCCGCGTAGTAGCCGCCGAGGAGGATCCCGACGACGATGTCGTAGGTGCGGGCGCCCGGCGACGACGACCTGCGAAACGACGTGCGGACGGCGTCGAGCCGCGGCCGCAGTGCGATCGACGCGGC
>JAKAJU010000053.1 GCA_021813655.1 Chloroflexota bacterium
CGTCGCCGATCTCACAGAGGCGCGTGGCCGCAACGCCGCTCGCCGCGCGGACGAGACCGCCGTTCAGCGAACGCGGCGTGACTACGTCGTCGTCCTGGCCGGGGAGCGGCAGGCGGACGTCGACCAGGCGATCGTCACGCTCGAGGCGCGTGCAGCCGAGCGGGCCGCAGCCGGCGCGGACCGCCCACCGGAGCTCGAGTCGCCCGTCGACGCGAGGGTGGCCGCCGACCTCCTCGAGACGGCCGAGGCCGAGGACCGCGCCTCGTCCGCGGCCCTCTCGATCGCCGAGGACGCCGAGCGCGCCGCGCGGACCGTCGCGGAAGCCGGGCGGGCCGCCGCCGAGGAGCGTCGCGTCGCATCCGGGATCGCCGCCGGACGCATCGCCCAGCTCTCCGCGGACCTCGCGACCGCGCGTGGCGAGGCCGAGGACGCGGTGCTCGCGGGGTGCCTGTCGGATGCGCAGCGCGTCGCCGCCGACGCTGCCCTGGCCCTGCGGACCGCCGAGGCGACGCTCGCCGCGTCGAACCCGGACCAGGCTCGACTCCTCGCGGAGAACGCGCGGAAGGCGCTCGACGGGATGCGCGCCAGGCAGATGGAGCTGAGGGTGGAGCAGGCCCGACTCTCCGGGTCCCTCGAGCGCCGGGGCGAGGACGGGCTGGGCGAACAGCTCGACCGGGCGGAGGCGGAAGCCGAACGCGCCGAGGACGACCTCGCACGGCTCCGGCGTCGCGCGGCCGCGGCCAGGCTCCTCTTCGAGACGCTCCGTGCACACCGGGACGCGGCGCGCCGGCGGTACGCCCTGCCCCTCAAGGATCGGCTCGAGACGCTCGGCCGGTTCGTCTTCGGCCCGGATGTCGTCGTGGACGTCGCCGAGGACCTGTCGATCGCCAGCCTCGCCCGCGACGGGGTCGCCATCGCCTGGGACCAGCTGAGCGTCGGCACGCGCGAGCAGCTCGGGGTCCTCGTCCGGCTCGCCTGCGCCGAGCTCGTCTCGGATGACGGCGGCGTCCCCGTCATGATCGACGACGCTCTCGGCTGGTCGGACCCGCAGCGACTCGAGGCGATGGGCGCGGTCCTCGCCCGTGCCGGCGAGGCCTCCCAGGTCATCGTGCTCACGTGCTTCCCCGACCGATACGTCCACGTCGGCGGGGCGACCGTCATCCGACTCTGCTAGGGAGGGGAAGCCAGGGACGCCCTGTTCGCGGTCGGCCGACCACGCGGTCGGACGCGCACGCGGCCGGGGCACGCCCGGCGCCCGCGAGGGCCGGGCCGCGGGCCCGGCACGCATCCTTCCTGGACTGGACCAACCGGCCCTGTCGACGGCCGTGGCGCGGCAGGTCCAACGGCCCGTATCTGCCGGCCATTGGTCAGGGTTGCAGGGTCAACGACCTGCTGGTATAGTTGGTCCGTACCAAACGCGGGGCCTGGGGTCCCGGAAGGACGGATCATCGATGGCAGAACTCATCACGGTCGCCCTGGCGATCGGCGCATTCACCGTCGGGTATGCGGCCCCGGCCGTTCTCGGCGACATCCTCCACCGGCGCGAGGTTCGCGCGGAGGACTGAGACAGAACGTCAGGAGAGCGAGAGTCCTCCCCTCGCGCTCTCACCCTCATCGGGCGGCGCGTCCCCTCGGACCGCCCCGAGCGTCCCGGTGAATCCCGAAGCCCCGGCCTCCCTCCGGGGCTTCGGTGTTTCCCGCGCCCGGACCGGGTCCGCGGCCCTACTTCACGACGATCGTGACCGACCCGCTCGTGCCGGCGAAGACGAGCGACTGCTCGCCCACGTAGGCCCGCAGCACGTACGTGCCCTTCGCCTTCGGTGTCCACGTGTACCTGAACCTGCCGTCCGCGGCGATCGCGACGGTGGCGATCGTCTTCCAGGCGGCACCGACCCTGCGCTGGATGAGGGCCTTCGATCCGTCGTCGGCCGGATTCGCGGTGCCGGAGAGTACGACCTTCTTCCCGACGGTCGTCTTCTTCGTCGACGACTTCAGGGTGACCTTGTCCTGGACGTAGATGACGACCGGGACGCTCGCGAGATCACCGGACGACGCGCGGTAGGTGCTGCCGATCGCCGGGAGGAGCGTCAGCTCGTAGGAGCCGTCCGTCCCGGCGGTGACGATGTCGCCGCGGACGTTCGCCCACGTTCCGTCCGGCTGGTCCCAGTACTGGATCCGCACGTCCGCCCCCGGGGTCGTCCGGCCCGTGACGGTCGTCATCCGGCCGTAGGTGAGCGTCGATGGGTCCACGTTGAACGTCACGAGGAGCTCCGGGTCGGAATCGGCCTCCACGTCGACACGGACGGTCGGTGTGTACGAGAGCGCGAGGTGCTCGACGTCGATCGTGAACGTCGTGCTCGCGCCCGCCGACAGGGTTCCGATCAGGTCGAGGGCGGCCGCGCCGACGACCGAGTCGGCGGGGTCGTAGAGGGTGGCGACGACACGGAGGTCCCGGGCGTCGACGGTGTTGAGGTTCCTGATCGACCCCTGGACGCGGGTCGTGCCGGCGTCGACGACGGTCTGCGTGCCGCTGGCCGTGAAGTAGTGGTTCGCCGGCAGGCTCGTGTAGTCCCAGTCCTCGACCCAGACGTTCGCCGTGTCGATCGTCCCTGTCAGCGGGGCGTCGATCCTGAACGACCCGTACCCGCCGGGATCGAGGATCGCGAACATGATGAGGTCGGACCCGTTCGCGACGACGGAGTCGTCGGCCGCCGAGGCGCTCGCGTGGACTCTGACGTTCTTCACCGGGACGTCCGTGTCGTTGCGGACATCGCCCACGACCGTGAACGTCGTGCCGGTGAACCACCACTCGTACGAGTCGAGGCTCACCTGGTAGTGAAGCCCGTCCGCCGCCCGCACGGCGGCGGATGCGGCGCGGGGACGGATCGAGGTCGTCCGCGAGCCCTCCGCCGCGGACGACGGTCCCGCGAGCGCGGGCAGGAGCAGTGCCGCGGCGGCGAACGCGGCGGCGAGACGCATGAGGCGCATCGGAACCTCGGGCTTCCCGGGTCCTGCCCGGTGGGTCGCGAATGGGCCGCGACGGCCGCAGTATCCCGCGCCGTGGACCGCGCGTCGGCACCTCCGCGCAACGGACACGTCCCGGAGACGCGGAACGGGCTCGACGATCGCTCGTCGAGCCCGTTCTTCGCAGTGTGCCGGGGGCTCAGCGCCCCGCGACTAGCGACGGCTTGCGAAGCAGTCGTTGCAGTAGACCGGCTTGCCGCTCGTCGGGCGGAACGGGACCTGGGCCTCGCGGCCGCAGCTCGAGCACGTCGCCGTGAACATCTCACGCGGACCGCGGGAGCTGTACCCGCCGCCGCCGCCGTAGCCGCCGCCGGAGCTGTAGCTGTTGCCGCCGCCGCCGTAGCCGCCGCCGGAGTCGCCGCGGGCAGCCTTGCGGCTCGCACGGCACGACGAGCACCGACGGGGCTCCGTGAAGCCACGGCCGGCGTAGAACTCCTGCTCGCTCGCCGTGAAGACGAACTGCTGGCCACAATCGGCGCAGGTCAGGGTCTTGTCCGTATACACGAAGAACACTCCTTCTCGGCCGGCTTCCGCGACCTCGTGTCTCGCGGAGACCGTGAGAGGAGTGTTCGAACCGCCGGGCCATCGCCGTCCATACGATCGGACGGTCGGGCCGAGGCTACCACGGGCGGTGCATGCCCGCCAACCCCCCAAATTCGCGCCCACCCCGGGCCGTCCTCGCCAGTTGTCGCACAATGGGTGGCGAGCGTCGCTTGCACGACCGGCCGCAGGCCTTCGTGCGCGGCGCCGGACCGTTCGCAACCAGCCCAGGCCCCGCTCGAAACCTCCGGACCAGATGACGCCCATCACTCGCCCCACAGCCCGGCGTTCCGCACTCCTCGGCGCTCTCGCGACGATCGTCCTCGTCGTGGGGCTCCTCGCCGCCGCCCCGGTCGCCGTCGCGGAGGAGCCGCCGCCCGACCCACAGGGGACACCGGCTCCGACGCTTGCGCCCACGCCCACCGCGACGCCTGCGCCCGTGCCGGTCGGGTCGGCCGAGGAGCAGGTCGCCCGGATGGCGTCGGCCCCTCTCACCGTCCTCGGGCCGGACGGGTTCGCTGCCGAGGTGGACCCGGACACGCTCGCCTCGTGGCTCTCGATCGCCTCGTCGACCACCCCGCCGCCCGATCCGCTCGCGTCGCCGGATCCCCTCGCGTCCCCCGACCCGCTCGCCACGACCGATCCGCTGGCGGAGCCGACGCCGGAGCCCACGGTGGACCCCGGCACCGCGATCGTCGTCATCGATCGGACGTCGATCGTCGGCTGGCTGACCGACCACCTGTCCCGCTATGCGGTCCTTGGCCGGAACGCCGCCTGGAGGATGGACAGCAAGGGGAAGTTCACGAAGGTCGTACCGTCGAAGGACGGTCGCGGCCTGAACCGCTCCGCCTCCGCCCTGACGATCATGGACGCCCTCCGCCGGCGGGCCGCCGCCGACTGGACGAACGACCTCGGGTCGTTCGTCGTCGGACCCGTGTCGCCCGCGCTGACGACGGAGAAGGCGACCGAGATGATGCCGAAGCTGCGCAGGATCTCGGCCTGGACCACGTACTGGCAGGTCGGCGAGAACAACGGCTTCGGGGCGAACATCATCATCCCGGCCAGGAAGATGAACGCCACGATCGTCATGCCCGGCGAGGTCTTCGACTTCTGGAAGATCGTCGGCACGCCCACCGCGGCGCAGGGCTACCGGGCCGGTGGCGCGATCATCAACGGCAAGAGCGAGCCGACCGGCGCCTTCGCCGGCGGGATCTGCTCGACCTCGACCACGATCTTCAATGCGGCCCTTCGGGCAGGCTTCGAGATCCTGTCGCGCGTGCCGCACTACTACTACATCGACCGCTACCCGCTGGGCCTCGATGCCACCGTGTGGATGGACGGCGGCTCGAAGCAGTCGGTCAAGTGGCGCAACGACTCGCCGGCGCCCGTCTACATCCGATCGATCGCCAAGCCCGGGATCGTGACGTTCGAGCTGTACTCGCTTCCGCTCGGGCGCAAGGTGACGTTCTCCAAGCCGAAGGTCTCCGGCCGGGTCGCCGCCGGCGACTACACCGAGTACACCAGCTCGCTGCCACCCGGCGCCGCCCAGCGCCTGGAGTTCCCGCACCCGGGGATGTACGTCGAGGTGACGCGGACCGTCGTCGACAAGGCCGGGGCCGTCCTCCACAGGGAGACGTGGAAGAGCCGGTACAACAAGGTGGACGGGCGGGTGCTCGTCGGGAAGCCGTCGGCACCGCCCACGGTCTTGCCGAGCCCGACGCCGGGGACGATCGGCGGCAGCTGGGGTCCGGGCGCGCGGTAGGACCGACCGGCTATCTCAGGCCGCCCGCCTCGTCGCGGTCGGGTGATTCGGTGATCTCGCCGGAGAGATCGTCCGTGTGCCAGACCATCGTGGCGCTCGACCACGAGTCCGAGACCTCGATGAGCGGGATGAGCGCGACGCGGATGGCTCCGGAGCCGGCGAACAGGACGGCGAACGCGGGGAAGCCGAAGGGCAGCACAGCAAGGACCGTGGCGCCCAGGAACTGACCGGCGGTCGTGCCGGCCGCGGTCCCGGCGACGAATCGCCCCTGCGCGCGGATGAGCTGCGGGCCGGACGCGAGTCGGAGGAGGCGCTCGTTCGCGCCGAGGACGCCGGCCGAGTACCCGGAGCTCACGACCACGGCGAGGACGGCCATGATCAGGGGCGCGAACGGGTTGAGGGGGAAGGCCAATAGGCCGAGGAGGAGGGTCCCGCCGCGCAGGAGGAACGAGAGCCGGAGGAGGCGCGACGACGATCCCCGGTGCAGCCAGCCGCCGATGACGGTCGCCGAGACGAGCGAGGACGCCGATGAGAGCGCCGACAGCAGGATCGCGAACGACGCCGGCATGTGGAGGATGCTGATCACGTAGATCGAGAAGTACGGCCCGAACCCCGCGCCGAACGCTGCCACCGTCACGATCCGGAGGAACTTGACCAGCGACGGCGAGAAGGGGCCTGTCGCGCTGCTCCGGGAGCCCCCACCTGGGGGCGCGTCTCCGGCAGCGGCGATCCCGTCGTCGCCCGCCGCGTTCTCCTCGTGGACGACGACGCGACCCGGGTGGCGCAGGCGGAGGACCGCCGCCAGCTCGGCGAACCCGGCGACTCCCGAGATGATGAAGACCCACCCGTAGACGATCGTCCCGTACTGCGGGAACGCCCACTGGATCAGGAGGGCGACCGGCAGGAGGAGGATCGATCCGAGGCCGAGGTTCGCCGCCACCACCTTGGGCGCCACGAACCGGCGCTCGTTCTCCGGGAGGACCGCCCCGTACCACGCCTGGAGGTTGGTCCCCCCGATCGTCCCCGCGGCACCTGCGATCCCCATGACGGCCGCGATCGCGGCGATCGCCGCCTGGTTCGGGATGGTGCCGGTGGCGGAGAGGACGGTGACGGAGGCGAGGATGAACCCCCGCAGCTCCCCGAACGCGAGGATCGCGAGCGTCACGCGCCGGAGGTTGCCGTTCGCGCGGCGGAGGAGCCAGGGCACGCCGAGCTGCGCGATCGAGCCCGCCACCGGCAGTGCCCCGATCGCAGTCGCGGCAGCCGCCGGCGTGCCCAGGGCGAGGAGAAGCGGGATCGTCAGGCTGTCGCCGGCGAGCGACGTCACGACGGCCTGCGAGACCCCGACGGCGGCGAACTTCCTGAACCGCCCGGCGAAGAGGCGCCAGTCGGCGAGTGCGGCGGGGGTGCGGAGGGAGGACGACACGAGGAGCCCGAGCATATCGCGGACCACTCGCCACGGTCCGGGTCGCCGTCCCGATCCGCCCGGCCGCATCCCCTGCGCGTCCGGCGGCCCCGGGCTATCCTCTCGTGGCCGCGCCGACCGCCGGCATCCCCACGGAGTCACCCATGCGTCGCCTCATCGTGCTCCCCCTCGTCGCCACCGTCCTGCTCGCCGCATGCGGCTCGTCCACCACCACGCCCGCCGCCTCGGGCGCCGGTCCCGACGCGTCGACGTCGGCTCCGGTCGTTCCGACGGCCTCGCCGTCGGGGTCACCGGCGGTCGAGGTGCCGTCCGGGCCCGCCGTGACGCCCGGCGCGACCGATCCGGCCGGCGACACGGGGGCGATCCCGCCGGACGCCACCGCCGGCCCCGGCCTGGAGGTGACGCCGGCGCCCTCCCAGACGGCCGCCTGCGCGAAGCTCAACGACGCGATCGGGATCATCGACCTCTACCTGCAGTTCTTCACGTCCGTCGATCGGACGACCTGGGCCGACATGACCGGCCCGCAGTCGCCGATCCAGTTCGATCGGAAGGCCTTCACCGCGGCCATCTCGACGCTCGCGAAGGTGCAGGGCACCAAGGACGCCGTCGCCTCCCTCCGGGAGATCGACCGGGTCCTGGGGATCGCGCTCTCGCTCAAGGACCCGTTCGGGCCGGGCGTCCTGACCGGCCCGCGGCTCGTCCAGCTCGCGAACGATGGGTTCGTGCCGATCGAGACCGCGCTCGTCGCAGCGCGCACGACGACGGGCTGCCCGACGGTCTGAGCCCGGGCGTCGCCGCGCCCGGTGCGCCCCGGCCGGTACACTCCCGACGTGAGCGAGCCGCCGACCTCGTCAGGCATCCTCGACGACATCCGCGCCGAGGCGGACCGCCTCGGTCGCGCGGCCGTCGCGGCCTCGCTCCCGCTCCGCCTCATGGGCGGCCTCGCGATCTGGCTGACCTCGCCGGCCGTGCGCGTGGGGCCGTTCGCCCGGCCGTACCGCGACATGGACTTCGCGGGCGAGAAGCGGAGCGCGGCACGGATCAGGCAGTTCTTCGACGACGCGGGCTACGTCCCGGAGAAGCTCTTCAACGCCCTGCACGGCGCGCACAGGCTGAACTTCGGCGCCCCCGATGGGCGGTGGACGATCGATGTCGTCCTCGACGAGCTCGCGATGTCCCACCGGATCGACCTGCGCGGAAGGACCGGCGGCGCGGGTACCACGCTCGACCTGGCCGACCTCCTCCTGACGAAGCTCCAGGTCTGGGAGATCAACCGGAAGGACCTCGGCGATGCGCTCTGCCTCCTCGCCGACCACCCGGTCGCGGAGCGCGACGCGGATGCCATCGACCTCCGGCGGATCCGGACGGTCCTCGGGTCCGACTGGGGCTTCTGCCACACGGCGGAGCGCAACCTGCGCCTCGTGGCGGACCTCTGGCGCGAGGAGCCGATCGCGGGCGTGCCGTTCCCGGTCGACGTCCAGGTGGCGGCGCTGCTCGACGCAATCGGGTCGGCGCCCAAGTCCGCACGCTGGAAGGCGCGCGCACGCGTGGGCGAGCGTGTCCGCTGGTACGAGACGCCCGAGGAGGTCCGCCACTAGGCGGGTGGCTCTGGGGCGGGCGCCCACGCCGCCGTCGATGTCAGGCCGCGCCTCACCGCCGAGCGAGGGCCTCGCGCCAGTACGCGACGGACACCCGGAGGTCGGCGAGGACCGCGTCGTCGTCCTGTTCGAACGGCGGGATCACCTCGAGGATGAGCGCGACCTCCTCGGTCCCCGACGCCTCGAGCGCGTCGAGAAGACGATCCGCCTCGATGCGACCGGCGGCGTTGCACGCGTCCGTGAACGGCCAGTGGTGGTCGCCCGCCGGGTCGGACTGCTGGAGCTGGACGATCGGCGCGACCCGCCCGAGAGCCCGCGCCCACGCGTACGGGTCGCGGTCGTCGCCGCTGGTCCCGGGCGCGCACATGTGCCCCACGTCCAGGCAGAGTCGCACGGGCACGCGGGTGGCGTCGCCGTCGTCGAGGATCGCGCGGACGTCCGCCATCGTCGCGGGCTCCCGCGCAGCCGCGAGGTTCTCCAGCACGAGGTACTCGAGTCCGGCCTCCCGCGCGCGGACCGCGAGGCGGCCGAGCCGCATCCTGAGCTCCTCCTGGAGCGCCGCGCGCCGGGACGGGTCCCGCGCGTCGGGGACCGAGTACGCGCCCACGTGCCCGCCGGTCGCGACCGCCCCCACGGCGGCGGTGAACGAGATCGCCCGCGCGAACCAGGCCTCGGCGCGGTCGCGCGCCGAGGCGTCGGGGTGGAGGAGAAGGTTCGACGAGTAGGCCGCGAGCCCGGTGAACGTCGAGTGGACGGTGAGCCCGTGCGTCGCGGCCGCATCGCGCACCGCCGCGACCGCGGTCGCGACCGCGACGGCAGGAGCCTCCAGGTCCTCGAGGTCGAGCGAGTGCTGGACGACGTCCACGCCAAGGTCCACGACGACCGGCGCCCAGTCCGCGGGCCGCGGCCAGCGCTTGACGGCGAAGCAGTCATCGATCCCGAGGGTGTAGCGGATCCCGGTCACCTCCGCACCTCCGTCGAGTCGACGAGCGCCCGGTACCGGCGGAAGACGTCGTCGTACCGCCCGCGCAGCCGGTCGTCGGGCTCCACGGCCGGGTCGGCGTGCACGCAGCGTCCGACGGCGTCGGCCACGTCGCGGTAGACGCCGGCACCGAGGCCCGCGAGCATCGCGACGCCTGTGACTGCGGCGTCGCCCGGGATGGCGATGACCGGCAGCCCGGTCACGTCCGCCTTGATCCGGTTCCACGTGCGGAGGCGGGCGTCCCCGCCGGAGATGCGGAGCTCCGACACGCGCGCGCCGCCGTCGCGGACGAGGTCGATCTGCTCGCGCATCTCGAAGGCCACTCCCTCGAGGATGGCGCGGGCGAGGCTCGCCCGGCCGTGGCGCAGCGAAAGGCCCGTGAGGGCGCCCCGCAGGTCCGGATCCGTCCTCTCGCCATCCCCGAGGACGGGCACGGCGAGGACCCCGCCGCTGCCGGGCTCCACGGCCGCGACCTCCGCGTCGAGCCGTGACCAGTCGGCGGGGCCCGGCCGTCCCGCGCGGCCGCCGTATGCCAGCCGGGCGATCCAGTCGACCGCGAGCCCCGTCGTGTTGATGCCGGTCTCCGTCGTGTACGGGCCGGGCACGACGTGCGGGTAGTGCGTGACGAGGAGGATGGGGAGGGGAGCCTCCACGACGGCGTTGAGGCACGTGGACGAGCCGGCCATCTCGCTCATCGCACCCGGCGCGACCACGCCGGCCCCGAGCGCGCACGCCTGGCTGTCGGCACCGCCGAGGACCACCGGGACGCCGGCCGCGAGCCCCAGCCGTCGCGCGACGTCGGGGCGAACCTCGCCCACGACCTCCCACGACCCCCGGACCTCGGGGAAGACCGACGGGTCGAGATCCCAGTCGGCGAGCAGGTCGGCCGACCACGCCCGCGTCCGGATGTCCCAGAACAGGGTGGCCGCGGCGTGGGTCCCGTCGGTCACCTCGACCCCCGTCAGGGCACGGACGACGAGGTCGCGTGGCTGCAGGAACCGTGCCGTCGCCGCGAACTCCGCCCGCCGATGCCGGCGGAGCCAGAGGACCTTGGCGCCGACATGGAACGCCGCCGGCAGATGGCCCGTTCGCGCATGGATCCCGGCGTCGCCGTACCGTGCCCGCAGCTCGTCCGCCTCCGCGACGGCCCGGTTGTCGCGGTAGATGAGACCCGGCCCCGTCGGCTCGCCGCGCGCGTCGACACCGACGACCGACGGGCACTGTCCGGTGAGCCCGATCGCACGGACGCGTGTCCGGGGCGCGAGGGCCGCGACGGCGTCGCGGACAGCCGAGAGCGAGCACGTCCGCCACAGGCGGGCGTTCTGCTCGGCCCAGCCCTCCTGCGGGGCCGCGGTGGGGTACGCGCGCCGGACCTCGAGCAGCCGGTGGCCCTCGAGGTCGAAGACGGCCGTCCGCGCGCCCGAGGTGCCGACGTCGATCGCGACCAGCACATCGCCGGCGGGGGCGTTCATCCGCGGACCAGCTGGTGGGCCGCGACCTTGTCGCGCTCGAGCGTGATGAGCGCGCCGTTCAGGGTCCCGGTCGAGTAGTCGCTCCCCGGGTTGATGACGATCGTCCGCCCGATCCGCCTGATGCCGCTCGCCTCGTGGATGTGGCCATGGAGGCCGAGCAGCGGCTGCGTCCGCTCGATGAGGTCCCGCACCGCCGTGCTCCCGGCGGGGGCGAACTTCACCTGGCCCAGCTGGGTCTGGACCCGGAGGTCCTCGAGGACCGGGGCGTCGTCGAGGCCGGTGCCGTACGGGGGGACGTGGACGTTGAGCACCGAGCGCGCGGGGTCGTGGAGCTTCTCGACGAGGGTCGCGAGAGACGCGCCGAGCTGCTCCTCCGTCTGCTCACGGTGGCTGTGCCAGGGTGTCACGTTGCTGAACCCCCACGAGATCATCTCGTGGCTCTCATCGAGCGGGACGACGATCCCCTCATCGTGGACGCCCCACGGCGCGGCGTCGAGGATCCGGCGCAGGCTCGCGGGGTCATCGTTGCCGAGCATGAAGTAGAGGCGCCTGCCAGCCGCGCGGAGGCGCTCGTCGGCGAGAGCGAGCCATCCCTGCAGGCGCTCGTCCATGAGCCGCCCGAAGACCGCATCGATGCCCCCGGAGGTCAGGAGCGCGTCGAGCTCTCCGGGCTCGGCGCGGTACGGGTAGTACCCATGGTCGGCGATGAGCCTCTCGAGCGCGTCGACCTCGGGACCGTCCGAGACGTCGTACCGCGTCCCGACGAACTCGCATCTCCAGCGCCCGCCGGGCTGCCGCACGATCGTCTGGAGGGCCTTGCCCGCGAGATCGCCGCCGAGGACGAGCACGTCCGCGCCGTAGACCTGCCCCGCGTTGAGGAACTTGCGGAAGCACTTGCTCGACCCGTGGAGGTCGGTCGCGAAGTAGACCTTCGTCCTCTTCGCCATCCGTCGGCCGCCGTCAGCCGCGTGCCGCGCCGGCGGCGTCCACGAGGCGACGGGCGCGGTCCGGGTCCACCTCGTTCCAGATGTACCCGTCGCGCTTGAGGCTCGTCCCCACGATCGCCCCGTCGGCGACCGCGAAGATGCTGGCGATCGTCTCGGATCTCACGCCCGTGTTCGCCACGACGTCCGCCTCCGGGACCGCCTCCTTCGCGGCGCGCAGGTCGCTCATCGCGAACTGCGTCCCGGCTGCGGGTCCGCTGATGAGGATCGCGTCCATCCCGAGGAAGGCGGCGCCCCGGGCACGGTCGGCCACCGACCGCGAGCCGACCGCGCTCGCGAACTCCGGGGCGATGTTGTCGAAGAGCGCGACATCCGACGCGCCGATCCGCGCCCGGTAGTCCGCGATCTCCCCGACGCGCGGCTCGATCATCCCGAGGTCGCTCTCGTAGACGCCCGTGAGCACCTCCCGGATGAATGAGGCGCCGGTCGCCCGCGCGACCGCGAGGGAGGCCTTCGCGTCCCAGAGGAGGTTCACGCCGAAGGGCACGCGCACCTCCCTGCGAAGCTCACCGACGACGGCCGCCATCGCGGCGACGGCCTCGTGTCCGACTGCGAGGTGGTACGGGACGTCCTGCTCGTTGCAGAAGAGGACGCCGTCCACGCCGGCACCCTGGACGACGGCGAGGTCTCGCGCGACGACGTCGACGATCCGCGCGCGCCCGCCCGCGACGTCGTGCCAGGGGCGACCCGGCAGGCCCGGGAGGTGGAGCATCGCGATGACCGGCTTCTGCCGGCCGAAGATCCGCTCGAGCGTCCCCATGCTCACATCCTCCTGTCGGCAGCCGCCGGGCTCGCGCCCGGAGCGGCGGCTGCCGCGATGACCACCTCCACCCCGAGCGCCTCGATCTCCCGTCGCTCGTCGGACGGCGCCTCGGCGTCCGTCACGATCGTCGTGACCGCCTCGACCGGCGCGACGACCGCGGACGCGACCGCGCCGATCTTGGAGCCGTGCGCGAGCAGGATCGAGCGGGTCGACCGCTCGATCGCGACGCGGCTCACCTCCGCGTCCTCGTCCGACAGCTCGGTGATGCCCCACCGTGCGGAGACCCCGGCGGCCCCGACCACGGCGAGGTCGAACCTGTACCGTCCGAGGGTCGCGAGCGCGACGGGGCCCACGCACGTGAGCTCGTCGTGGCGCACGGACCCGCCCACGACGACGGTGCGCACCGGGCGCGTCCCGAGCAGGCTGGCGGCGACGACGGACGCGGTGACGACGGTGAAGTCGGCCCCGGTCGGCATGTAGCGCGCGAACTGCTCGACGGTCGTCCCGATCCCGAGGTAGATCGTCCGCGCGTCGCCGACGAGGTGCGTCGCGGTCATCGCGATGAGGCGCTTCTCCCGCGCCGAGTGCAGCGCGCGGGCGTTGAAGGACAGCTCGAACGACCGCGTGAGGTGCGCCGTCGCGCCCCCGTACGTCTGCTTCAGGAAGCCGTCGCGCTCGAGACGGCGGATGTCACGGCGGACCGTCATCTCGGAGACGCCGAACCGCGCGGCGAGCTCGCTCACGTGGATCGACTGGTCCTCCGCGACCTGTTCGAGGATCCGGAGCCGCCGATCGACCGCCAGCATCCGCTCGAGCACCCTCCGCCATCGGCGCGTGCGCCGGCCACGACTCTCGCCCGGCGCTCGACAAGGAACGCCGCTAGGGTAGCAGACGCACAACAAGAGTTGACAAGTGATGTTCGTTGTTGTCACCATCACGGCGGAGCGCCACGCGGCCGCGTCGGTGGTCCGAGCACCCGTGGCCGTGCGCAGCTTCCGCGCCCGAGCTTCCGGCGACGCCGCGAAGCCGCCTCAGAACGAGGCCGGGCGATGCCCCGTGGGGGCGAGACGAGGGAGGTGGCCACCGGTGGCAGCCCAGACGGACGGCACAAGCCAGCTGTTCGTACGCCAGAGCACGGGCCTCGTCAGAGAGGCATCCGCTCTCGACGCCACGATCTTCAACGCGGTCTTCTCGGCGCCCGTCGGCGCGACGCTCGCGTGGGGCGTCTTCTTCGCGCTGAGCGCGTTCCCCGGCGCCGACATCGTCACCGCGACGATCATCGCCGGCGTCATCAACATCCCGGTCCTGATCATGATGGCGCTGCTCGCCTCGAGCATGCCCCGGACCGGCGGCGACTACGTGTGGGTGAGCCGGATCCTGTCGCCCCCGCTCGCCCTCGTCAGCAACTTCGGCGCGGCGCTGTCGGCGACGATCGGCGCGACCTTCTGGGCCCGCTACTTCCCGGTCTTCGCGCTGGGCCCGATCCTCGTGACGCTGGGCATCACCTTCGACAACTCCCAGCTCATCGAGTGGGGCACGAACTTCCAGACGAAGAACGAGTGGATCTTCGCCGGTGCGATGGTCATGGTCATCCTCATGGGCCTCATCCTGACGGCCGGCCTGAAGATGACGTTCGCGTGGCAGAACACGTTCTGGATCATCGCGTCGGTCGGGACCTTCGTCGCGTTCGCCGTCCTGCTCATCGGGACGAACAGCGACTTCGTCGCCCACTTCAACGAGATGAACGCGAAGTTCGGCGGCGGCACGGCGGAGGCGGTCATCAACGCCGCGAACGCGACGGGGGTGACGCCCAACCCGGGCGACCTCAGCGCGACACTCCCCACCGTGTTCGTCGTCATGACGTTCATGATGTGGAACTGGTGGTCGGTCTACCTCAGCGGCGAGCTGAAGAGTGCGTCGAACCGCCGACGGCAGATGACGACCATGTTCGGCGCGCTCATCTGGGACGTCCTCTTCATCGCACTCGGCGCGCTGCTCCTCTTCAAGGTCACCGGCTACAACTTCATGGTGGCCGTCAACACGGCCGGCAACTCCGCCTACGCGCTCCCGACCGGCCCCTGGTACCACTTCATGGCGTCGCTCGTGTACAACGCGCCAGCCCTGACCTTCCTCATCGTCGGCTCGTTCCTGTTCTGGAGCCTCCCGGCGATGGTCGGCAACACGTTCATGCCGATCCGCACGTTCTTCGCGTGGTCCTTCGACCGGCTCCTCCCGGAGAAGCTCTCCGAGGTGAACGAGCGGACGCACTCGCCGGTGTGGGCGATCTGGCTCGAGATGATCATCATCACGGGCATGCTCATCTGGAGCATCGCGGGCACCGACTTCGTCACGTGGCTGACGCTCGGCGTCCTCGCCGGCGTCGTGACGGTGGTCATCGTGTCGATCGCGGCGCTCGTCTTCCCGACGCGGCGACCGGACCTCTACCAGGCCTCCCCGGCGAACGTGAGGTTCCTCGGGGTCCCGGTCCTCTACATCGTCGCGCCGCTCTCGATCCTGTGCATGGCGTTCCTCACGTGGTGCACGCTCGCGTTCCCGGCGCTCGTGCTCGCAGGGAACTTCGACCAGAACTGGTGGCAGGTCCCCGCCTTCATGGGGATGATCGTGGTCGTCGGTCTCGTCGTGTACTTCGGCGCGAAGTTCATCCGCCGGAGCCAGGGCGTCGACATCGACCTCGTGTACCGAGAGCTCCCGCCCGAGTAGGCGGCCCGGGCGACAGCCCGACGAGGCCCCGGTCGAGGACCGGGGCCTCGTCACATGCGGGGTCGGCCGCCGCGCGTACACTCGCGCCCTGATGAGCCACGACGAGGGGACGGGTCCGGAGAACCGGCTCGCGGCCGAGACGAGCCCGTACCTGCTCCAGCACGCCCGCGACCCGGTCGACTGGTACCCGTGGGGTCCCGAAGCCCTCGCCCGCGCCCGTGCGCTCGACCGTCCGATCTTCCTGTCGATCGGCTACGCCGCGTGCCACTGGTGCCACGTCATGGCCCGGGAGTCGTTCCGCGACCCGGCGACGGCGCAGCAGCTCAATGCCGGGTTCGTCTCGATCAAGGTGGACCGCGAGGAGCGGCCCGACCTCGACGCCGTCTACATGGACGCCGTCCAGGCCCTCACGGGTGGCGGCGGCTGGCCGATGTCCGTCTTCGCGACGCCGGACGGGCGTCCGTTCTACGGCGGGACGTACTTCCCGCCCGGGCGACGACACGGCCTCCCGGGCTTCCGCGAGGTGCTCGCTGCGGTCTCCGAGGCGTGGCGGGAGCGGCGCGACGAGATCGAGCGGGCGGGCACGGGCGTGGCGGCCGCGGTCGCGGAGGCGATGGCCGCACGGCCAGCTTCGGACGGGGCGGGGGCCCTCGATGCGAGCGCCGTCCGCGCAGCTGTCGCATCGCTCGCGGCGACCTTCGATCCGCGGGGCGGGGGATGGGGGAGCGCGCCGAAGTTCCCGCAGCCGATGGCGATCGAGCTGCTCCTGCGGCTGCACGCGTCGACCGGCGACGGCGAGGCGCTCGCGATGGCCATGCGGACGCTCGACCGGATGGCCGACGGCGGGATC
Source organism: Chloroflexota bacterium (assembly GCA_021813655.1). Classification (GTDB taxonomy): domain Bacteria; phylum Chloroflexota; class Limnocylindria; order Limnocylindrales; family CSP1-4; genus CAIYQJ01. Next base: position 16,143 of record JAKAJU010000053.1, read on the forward strand.
CGCGACCACCTCGGCGGTGGGTTCGCCCGGTACGCGACGGACGTCGACTGGCTGGTGCCGCACTTCGAGAAGATGCTCTACGACAACGCTCTTCTCGCGCGGGCCTACCTCCACGCGTGGCGCGTCACGGGCGAATCGCGGTATCTCGACGTCGCGACCGGGACGCTCGAGTTCCTCCTCTCCACGATGGCCCTCCCGGACGGCTCGTTCGCGGCCAGCCTCGACGCGGACACCGGTGGCGTCGAAGGAGCCACGTACACCTGGACGGCGGACGAGGTCGAGGAGGTCCTCACGGTTGCGGGCGGCCCGGACCTCCCGGCCCTCTTCCGGGCGGCCTACGGCGTGACGAGGGAGGGCAACTGGGAGGGGCGGACGATCCTCGCGCGGGTCCGCGACGACGCCGAGCTCGCGACGCAGTTCGCCGTCACGGCCGCAGAGGTGTCCCGACGGCTCGTCGCCGCGCGCGAGGCGCTCCTGGCGCGCCGCGCGACGCGCGCTCGACCCGCTCGTGACGACAAGGCCATCGCGGCGTGGAACGGGCTCGCGATCGGGGCGCTCGCCGAGGCGGCGCGACTCCTCGCCGGCGGCCCCGATCCGGGGCGCGCGGACGCCTTCCGGGCGGCGGCGATCCGTGCTGCCGACGCGGTCCTCTCGGCCGGCGTGGACGCCGACGGCCGGCTCCACCGGTCATGGAAGGACGGCCGAGTCGGGTCGCTCGCGACCCTCGAGGACGAGGCCGACCTCGCCGACGGTCTGCTCGCGCTCTACGCGGCGACCTTCGACGAACGCTGGTACCTCGCCGCGCTCGCGCGCGCCTCGGCCATCCTCACCCGCTTCCGCGACGCGGCCGGTGGTTTCTTCGACACCGCCGACGACGCCGAGGCGCTCGTGGTCCGCCCGCGATCGCTCCAGGACGGTGCCGTGCCGTCGGGCGGCTCGATGGCGGCGTCCGTGCTCCTGCGGTTGGCGGCCTACTGCGGCGAGTCCTCGTTCCGGTCGGCCGCAGAGGAGGCGATCGCGGGTGTGGCGGATGTCGCGGGCCGGCAGCCGCTCGCCTTCGCCTGGTGGCTCGGGGCCCTGGATCTCGCCGTCAACGGCGTGGACGAGGTCGCGATCGTCGGCGACCCGACGCGACCCGAGACGGACGCGCTGCTCGCGACCACCCGGCGCTCCCTTCTCCCGCGCGTCGTCGTGGCATGCGCACCGGATCCCACGTCCAGCGCCGTCCCGCTCCTTCAGGCACGGTTCGCGCTGGACGGACAGCCCACCGCCTTCGTCTGCCGGGACTTCGCGTGTCGCCGGCCGGTCACCCGCCCCGAGGCGCTCGCTGCGCTCCTCTCGCCGGCCACCCGCTGAACCGCGCTCCCCCGGTCGGCCGAGGGAGCGGACGCGCCTGGGGCGCCGTGGCTCGACGCCAGCGCCGCTTCTTGACAACTTAGTGATTACTAACTAATCTCCGCGCATGACCTCGTCGACGCCTTCGATTCGACCCGCACGCCGGCGTCACGCCGTACGATCCACCGCCGAGGAGCGGCGGACCGAGATCGTGGCCGCCGCGATCCGGGCATTCGCGGTCGGCGGGCTTCACGGGACCTCCACCGACTCGATCGCGGACGCGGTCGGCGTGACCCAGCCGTACGTCTTCCGGCTCTTCGGCACGAAGCGCGACCTCTTCGTCGAGGCCGTGCGGAGCGCCTTCGAGCGGACCCGCCTCGTCCTGGAGGAGGCGGGAGTGCGGGCCGGCGGCCCCGACGCCGGCGTGGAGCCGGTGCTCGTCGCGATGGGCGAGGCGTACTGGCGCCTGCTCCGCGACCGGACGCTGCTCCTCATGCAGCTCCAGGCATACGCGGCCTCCGACGACGCCGTCGTGCGCGACGCCGTCCGTACCGGGTTCGAGGCGATCGTCGGGACCGTCCGGCGGGTCTCGGGCGCGCCGGATGACGCCTTCCGGGCGTGGCTGGCGCAGGGGATGCTGTGGAACATCGCGGTGGCGATGGACCTCGAGCGGGAGACGTCTTCGTGGGCGAGTCTCTGCCTCGGGACGGAGCAGCATCCCCGTCGGTGATCGCCCCCTTTTTTCCGTCAGTAAGTTAGTAAGTGATCACTAAGTAGGAGGGAACGATGAAGGAACGCAGCCAGGCCGGTTGGGCGTTCGCGATCACGTCGATCGCGCTGTTCATGGCGGCTCTCGACAACCTTGTCGTCTCGACAGCGCTGCCGCGGATCCAGGCGGATCTCGGCGCATCGATCCAGCAGCTCGAATGGATCGTGAATGCGTACACGCTCACGTTCGCGGTCCTCCTCCTCACCGGCGCCGCGCTCGGCGACCGGCTCGGCCGGCGGAGGGTCTTCATCGTCGGCCTCGCCCTCTTCACGGGCGGGTCGGCGCTTGCGGCTCTCTCGCCGACGAGCGACGCGCTCATCGTCGCCCGCGCCCTCCAGGGGCTCGGCGGCGCGATCATCACGCCCCTCACCCTGACGATCCTCTCCGCGGCGGTGCCGCCCGAACGACGCGGTCTCGCCCTCGGTGGGTGGGGCGCCGTCGGTGGGCTCGCGGTCGCCCTCGGGCCTCTGGTCGGCGGCGCGATCGTGGAGGGGATGTCCTGGCACTGGATCTTCTGGATCAACGTACCGATCGGCCTCGTCGCGATCCCGCTCGCGATCGCCCGCCTTCCGGAGAGCCGCGGTCCGCGCTCGTCGCTCGACCTGCCCGGTCTCAGCCTCGCGAGCGCCGGCCTCCTCGGGATCGTCTGGGGCCTCATCCGCGGCAACGCCGATGGCTGGACGAGCCCCGCGATCGTCGCGGCACTCGCCGGCGGCGCCGCACTGCTCGTCGCGTTCGTCGCGTGGGAGGCGCGGGCCCGGGCGCCGATGGTCCCGCTCGGGTTCTTCCGGAACCGGGGGTTCTCGGCCGTGAACGCCGTCTCGCTGCTCATGTCGTTCGGGGTCTTCGGGGTCGTGTTCCTCCTCGCGCAGTTCTTCCAGGTCGTCCAGGGGTACTCGCCGTTCCAGGCCGGCCTGCGGACCCTTCCGTGGACGGCGATGCCGCTCGTCGTGGCGCCGATCGCCGGCGTTCTCGTCGACCGCATCGGCGGGCGTCCGCTCCTGGTCACCGGGATGACGCTCATGGCGGCCGGCCTCGCGTGGATCGCCGCCGTCACGTCCGTCTCGGCCGCGTACCTCGCGATCGTCCCCGGGCTCGTACTCTCCGGGATCGGGATGGGCCTGTACTTCGCGCCCACCGCGTCGATCGTCCTCGGGGCGGTCCGGCGCGACGAGGAAGGGAAGGCATCGGGCGTGAACAACACGATCCGGGAGATCGGCGGGGTCTTCGGGGTCGCGGTCCTCGCCTCCGTCTTCACGGCGAACGGCGGCTACGCGAGCCCGCAGACCTTCGTCGACGGACTCGTGCCGGCGATCTGGGTTGGGGCGGCCGTCGTCGCCCTCGGGGCGCTCGCGGCGCTCGCGCTGCCGGGCCGGCGCGTGGCGCTCCCGCACGTGTCGCTGCCGCACGCCGAGCTGCCGCTCCGGGACCCCGCCGGATCGGGCCTCGTGCCCGAGCCGGCCGAGGTGCGCATCGATCGCTGACGACGCTCGTCGGCGGTGGACGCCAGGCCGACGCCGGCCGCCCGTCCGGGCCACGACGCTCCGGGGTTGCCCGGAGCGTCGTGGCGTCCGTCGCAGCCCTCCGCTCGCCGCGAGCCAGCCCTGGGGGTGGACGCGCGGCGCGCGCCCGGGCACTATCGGGGTGGCCGACGCGCGTCCCCCGTCCGGGGTACGGTCGTGCGCCGTGCCTTCGACGGAAGGGAGACAGCGATGGTCATCACGAGCATCTGGCACAGGCGCGGGGCTGCCCTCCTGCGCGTGGTCGTCGGCATCGTCATGCTGTGGGCGGGGCTCGAGAAGCTCATCGGGACGCCCGGAGGGTGGTCGTCCGCCGGGTTCCTCAAGTTCGGGACGGCGGGGACGCTCGGCTGGCCGTTCGTCAGCGGCGAGCCGGCGAAGGACGCCGTCTTCAACCCCTTTCACGACCTCTGGGTGAGCCTCGCCGGGAACGCGTCCGCCGTCGCCGTCCTCGACGTCCTGGTGGTCGTCGGCGAGCTCGCGATCGGGGTCGCGCTGATCCTCGGGCTCCTCACCCGCTTCTCCTCGATCATGGGCGCGCTGATGATGTTCCTGTTCTTCCTCGCCCAGTGGAACTTCGCCTACGGGATCGTCAACCAGCAGCTCACCTACCTCGTCGTCTTTCTCGCGATCGGCGGGATCGGGGCGGGGAAGTACTACGGGCTCGATGCCCGGGTGGGCGAGACCGCCTTCGCTTCGCGCAACCGGTGGTTCCGGAGGTGGTTCCTGTCCGGTGACCCGGCCGACGGGACGACCGGTCGGTCGATCGAGGTCACGGGCGGGGCCGCGGGCGCGCCTGCGTCCGCCTGAGGGACCCGCTCCTCGAGGCCGCAGCGTCGCGGCGGTCGCATCGGCGGCCGCCGCGACGCTGCCCCGGGCCTTCGGGTGCGGGCCGACGGCATCAATAGAACGGATGGTCCAAAGCCGGCCATCCGGCGTATACTCGTCGTCCAGTGCCCACATCGAAGACGCGCGTCGGGTCGGTCGACAGCCCGGTCGACCAGCCGCCGCGCGATCCTCTCGCCCCGTTCACGCCGGAGGTGCGCGCCTGGTTCTCCGGCTCGTTCGCCGAGCCGACCCGCGCGCAGGTCGGCGGCTGGGCGGCGATCTCCGCCGGCAGCCACACGCTCATCCACGCTCCCACGGGAAGCGGCAAGACCCTCGCGGCGTTCCTCTGGTGCATCGACCGCCTCGCGGTCGAGCCACGGCCGGTGACACCGACGACGCGCGTCCTCTACGTCTCGCCCCTGAAGGCCCTCGCCTACGACGTCGAGCGCAACCTCCGCGCCCCTCTCGCGGGCATCGAGCTCGCGGCCGAGCGCCTGGGGCGGCCCGTTCCGCGGATCACCATGGGCACGCGGACCGGCGACACCGCGACCGACCAGCGCCGCCGGCTGCTCAAGCGGCCGCCCGACATCCTCGTGACGACCCCCGAGTCGCTCTACCTCCTCCTCACCAGCGGCGGCCGCGAGACGCTCCGCGGCGTCGAGCACGTGATCGTCGACGAGATCCACGCCGTCGCCGGGACGAAGCGTGGGGCGCACCTCGCCCTCTCGCTCGAGCGGCTCGAGCGCCTGACCGCGCGCCCGCCGCAGCGGATCGGGCTCTCGGCGACGCAGCGGCCGCTCGAGACGGTCGCTCGCTTCCTCGGGGGCACCGGATCCGGGCGCGAGGTGGCCATCGTCGACGCGGGCGGAGAGAAGACCCTCGAGCTCCAGGTCGTGGTGCCGGTCGAGGACCTCTCGCGGATCGGCGAGTCGCTGCCGCTCGAGGAGCGGCCGTCCGGTCCGGTCGTCGGGCCGGAGGCGCGGGTCAGCATCTGGCCGGCGATCCACCCACGGATCCTCGACCTGGTCCGGGCGCACCGGAGCACGATCATCTTCTGCAACAGCCGCCGGCTCGCCGAGCGCCTCGCCCAGCGGCTCAACGAGCTCGCAGGCGAGGAGCTCGTCCGCGCCCACCACGGCTCGATCTCGCGGGAGCAGCGGGTCGCGATCGAGGAGGAGCTCAAGGCCGGGCGGCTCCCGGCGCTCGTCGCCACGAGCAGCCTGGAGCTCGGGATCGACATGGGGGCGGTGGACCTCGTCATCCAGGTCGAGTCACCCACGAGCGTCTCGCGCGGCCTCCAGCGCGTGGGTCGGGCCGGTCACACCGTCGGCGCTCCCTCGCGCGGCGTCATCTTCCCGAAGTACCGTGGTGACCTCCTCGAGGCCGCGGTCGTCACGCGGCGGATGCTCGACGGCGCGATCGAGCCGACGGTCGTCCCGCGCGACCCGCTCGACGTCCTCGCCCAGCAGATCGTCGCGATGACCGTGGTGGAGCCGTGGACCACCGACGACCTCTATGCGACGGTGACGCGCGCCGCGCCGTTCGCGGACCTCGCGCGTGAGGCATTCGACGGTGTCCTTGCGATGCTCGCAGGCGCGTACCCGTCGGACGAGTTCGCGGAGCTGAAGCCGCGCGTCGTCTGGGACCGCGCGACGGACACGGTGACGGGCCGCCGCGACGCGCGGATGGTCGCCCTCACGAGCGGCGGGACGATCCCGGACCGCGGCCTCTTCGGCGTCTTCATCGTCGGCGACCCCGGGATGACGGGCCGGCGCGTCGGCGAGCTCGACGAGGAGATGGTCTACGAGACGCGCGTCGGGGAGGTCATCACCCTCGGCGCGACGAGCTGGCGCGTCGAGGAGATCACGCCCGATCGGGTCCTCGTCTCGCCGGCCCCCGGGGTCCCGGGCCGGCTCCCTTTCTGGCACGGAGACGCGATCGGGCGGCCGGTCGAGCTGGGCCGGGCCATCGGCGCGTTCGTACGAGAGACGGAGACGGATCTCGCGGGCGGCGCACGATCGCGCTCGCGAGCCGCGCGGCGCCTCGCGAGCGAGCACATGCTCGACGACCTCGCCGCGGAGAACCTCCTCGCCTACCTCGAGGACGAGCGGGACGCGACCGGCGCGCTGCCGACGGACCGGCGCGTGGTGGTGGAGCGGTTCCGCGACGAGCTCGGGGACTGGCGGCTGGTGCTCCTGACCCCGTTCGGCGGGCGCGTTCACGCCCCGTGGGCGCTCGCGGTCGAGGCGCGACTTCGGGACCGCCTGGGGTCGGAGGTCCAGTCGATCTGGTCGGACGACGGCATCGCGTTCCGACTCCCGGAGGGCGACCTCGACGGGATCGAGGCCCTGCTCTTCCCCGGCCCCGACGAGATCGACGACCTGGTCGTGGGGACGGTCGGTGGCTCCGCGCTCTTCGCGTCGCGCTTCCGCGAGAACGCAGCACGCGCGCTCCTCCTCCCGCGGCGCCGGCCGGGGATGCGGACGCCGCTCTGGCAGCAGCGGCAGCGGTCGGCCGACCTCCTCCAGGTGGCCGGCCGATACGGCTCGTTCCCGATCCTCGTCGAGACGTATCGCGAGTGCCTGGCGGACGTCTTCGACCTCCCGGCCCTTCGCGAGGTCCTCGCCGGCCTCCGGGCGCGCACGATCGCCGTCCACTCGGTCGAGACCGCCCGACCGTCCCCGTTCGCGTCGTCGCTCCTCTTCGACTACGTCGCGGCGTACATGTACGAAGGCGACGCACCACTGGCCGAGCGCCGCGCGCAGGCGCTGACGCTCGATCGCGACCTGCTCCGCGAGCTGCTCGGCCAGGAGGAGCTCCGTGAGCTGCTCGACGAGGCCGCCCTCGCGGACCTCGAGGTGGCCCTCCAGGCGCTGTCCGACGATCGGCGCGCCCGGACCGCCGACGGTCTCCACGACCTCCTGCGGAGGGTGGGCGATCTCTCCGACGAAGAGGTGGCCGCACGCTGCGCGGCCGGCCCGACGGACGCGGCGGCGTGGCTCCCGGAGCTCGAGGCGTCGCGGCGGGCGGTCCCGGTCCGTCTTGCCGGCGAGCGCCGCTGGATCGCGATCGAAGACGCGGGCAGGTACAGGGACGCGGTGGGCGTCGCGCCGCCGCCCGGCGTTCCCGACGCGTTCCTCGCCCCTGCTCTCGATCCGCTCGGCGGCCTCGTCGCGAGGTGGGCCCGGACGCACGGCCCCTTCACGGGCGCGGAGCCGGCCGCACGCTGGGACCTCCCGCTGCGGGTCGTCGAAGAGGCGCTCACCGCGCTCCTCGGTGCCGGCACGATCCTTCGCGGCGAGTTCCGGCCGGGCGGCGCCGAGCGCGAGTGGTGCGACCCCGACATCCTCCGGCA
>JAKAJU010000003.1 GCA_021813655.1 Chloroflexota bacterium
GCGCCGCTCGGCCGCGCGGCAGATCGAGCGGGCAGCCGAGGCGCTGGAGGAGGCGGCGGTCGCGGCCGCCGCGGCCCCCGCCGACGGCGCCGGGCAGAAGCCGGCCGCCGCGGCGCTCACCCGATCCGCTCGGGCCCGTCGCTGAGCGTGCCCCGAACCCGCCGCCCTGTCGCCCCCGAGACCGTCGAAGGCTGGCTTCGCGAGCTCGGCATCGAGGCACCCGCGCGCCACGAGCGCGATGGGGCAGCCTCATGGGACCTCGTGCTCGACGGCCTCCGCCGCTTCGATGTCCGGGTGACGCTCATCCTCGACCCGGAGACCGGGATCGTCGTCTGGGTCCACTACGCGCCGCCGATCGGGGACAACCGCATCACGTCCTACCGGCGGCTCCTCCGGTGGAACGATGAGATCCCGTTCGCGAAGTTCGCGCTCGCGACCGACGACCGGCCGATCCTCACGTCCGAGATCCCGGCGCCGCTCCTCGACCGGGACGAGCTCGGGGTGACGCTCGCGCGGACCCTCGCGATCTGCGACCTCCTCCTCGAGGGCTCGGCCGGCTGGATCTGGATCGGCGGTCACATCCCGCCCGCGACCCGCGCGAGCCGCCAGGCGGCGCTCTTCGCCCGATACGCGGACAGGCTCGCGGCCGTCGTCCCCACCTCGGCCCGGCGCGTCTGAGGCCCCGGGCCTGCGGTACACTCGCGCGACCGATGCACCAGGTACGGATCCGGCCCTCGCGAGAGACGCTCACCGGCGAATCCGCCGACGTCTACTTCGTGCGTGCCGAGCGGATCCTCGAGCGCGAGGGGATGGATCCGGTCGTCACGATCGAGGTCTTCTCGCGGGAGGATGCGCTCCTCTGCGGGATGAGCGAGGCGAAGACCCTGCTCGCGCACGTCCTCGAGGGCGTGGACCCGTCCACGTACAGCGTCGAGGCCCTCGACGACGGCGAGTCGTTCGGGGTGAAGGAGGTCGTCCTCCGGATGCGCGCCCGGTACCGCGCCGTGGGGCTGTACGAGACGGCGATCCTCGGGATGCTCGCCCAGTCCACCGGCTGGGCGACCGCGGCGCGCGAGTGCGTGGAGGCCGCGGGCGACACCCCGGTCATCAGCTTCGGCGCCCGCCACGTCCACCCCGACGTCTCCGACGTGCTCGACTACGCGGCGATCGTCGGCGGCTGCGTCGGCGCGAGCACGCCCGCCGGGGCGCGGCTGGCAGGCCTGAATCCCACCGGCACGATGCCGCATTCGCTCGTCCTCATCTTCGGCGACACCGTCGAGGCGGCGCTCGCGTTCGACCGCGACCTCGAGCCGGACGTCCCGCGGATCGTCCTCGTCGACACGTTCCGCGACGAGGCGGAGGAGGCGCTCCGGGTCGCCCAGGCCCTCGGCGACCGCCTGTACGGCATCAGGCTCGACACCCCCGGCGAGCGCGGGCGCGTCACCGCGGACCTCGTCCTCGAGATCCGCGCCCGCCTCGACCAGGCCGGCTACCAGCACGTGAAGATCGTCGTCTCGGGTGGGCTCACGCCCGACCGGATCCGCTACTTCAAGGAGCGCTCGGCGCCCGCGGACTTCTTCGCCGTCGGCGGCTACATCAGCGGGGCCTCCCCGATCGACTTCACGGCCGACATCAAGGCGATCGACGGGAAGCCGATCGCCAAGCGTGGCCGGATCCCCGGTGAGACCGAGAGCCCGCGCCTGCGGGCCGTCGATCTCGCCGAGTGGCGGACCTGACCGGAGCCGCCGCAGAGCGCCCCGACCCGCCCGACGTGCCCCGGCACGCTCTGGCGTTCCGTGGGACGATGCGCACGTGGACGACCACACCTCCCCCGAGGTCCCCAGGGATCACGAGCCGACGGCCGATCGTGAGACGCCGTACGCGCTCCTGCATCGGGGACGCGAGCTCATGCGCGGCCGCCACTTCGCCCAGGCGGCGATCGTGCTCGAGCGGGCGGCCCGCCGGGAGCCGGGGCGCGGCTCGATCCTCGAGGCGCTCGGACGCGCGTCGTACAACGCCGGCGACCACGCGCGCGCGGCCGAGGTCTTCGGCGACCTGCTCGAGGTGGACCCGTCGGCTCACTACGGGCACTACGCGCTCGGTCAGAGCCTCAAGCAGCTCGGCCGGACCGAGGAGGCGGCCACCCACCTGCGGATCGCGGTCGCCCTCGCGCCGGACAATCGCCTGTACGCGTCTGCGCTTCGCCGCCTGGGCGGCGAGGGGACCGGCATCGTCATGGGCGACGTCGATCGTGGCGACCAGCGGGCCGGCGACGAGGGCAGCGCCGAGGCGTAGCGGAGCGCCTCCGGGCCGCGAAGCGGCGCCGGCGGCACCAGCCGCTGATGACTAGCGGAGCGCCTCCGGGCCGCGAAGCGGCGCCGGCGGCACCAGCCGCTGATGACTAGCGGAGCGCCTCCGGGCCGCCCATCCTCGCGAGCCAGAGGAGCCCCACGAGGGACTTCGCATCCGCGATCTCGCCGCGGTCGGCCGCTCCGAGCGCCTCCTCCCACGGGAGCAGGACCAGATCGATCGACTCGTCCTCGTCGGGCGCGAGTCGGCCGGGCCCAGCGCGCTCGAGGCTGGACGCGAGGTAGAGGTGCATGAGCTCGTCCGTGAAGCCCGGCGCCGAGTAGAAGCGGGTCACCGCGCGCCACGTCGTCGCCCGATACCCGGTCTCCTCCTCGAGCTCGCGGACGGCGGCGACGTCGGGATCCTCGGTCATGCCGTTCGCGTCCACCTCGAGCGTGCCCGCCGGGATCTCGAGGAGGATCCGTCCGGAGCCGGTGGCGGAGCGCGGCTGACGGACGAGGAGGACGCGACCCTCCGCGTCCACGGCGACGATCGCGACGGCACCCGGGTGGCCCGCGATCTCGCGTCGACGCAGCGATCCGTCCGGCCGGCGGACCGTGTCGATCCGGAACGTGAGCGTCCGTCCGCGGTGGAGGACCTCGGTCTCGACGACCGTCTCGCGCAGGTGCGCGTCCGGATCCGCGGGTGTCCCCGGCGCGCGTGACGCCGCGTCGCGCGCGCCGGGATCGAGCGGGGTCAGCTCGCGGCCTGGAATGCGAGCGACAGGTCGCTCTCGGGGTCGAAGAGGTGGACCTTCTCGAGCGGCACCTGGAGGTCCATCGCGTCGCCGGGCTTGACCCGGTGCTCGGACGAGAGCAGGGCCACGATGTCCCTGCCCGCGACCGTCGCGTGGATGAGCTCCTCGTTTCCGAGGTACTCGACGACATCTGCGGTCGCCGCGAACTTCGCCGTGGCCCCGATCTCGCCGCCGATCGTGAAGTGCTCGGGCCGGAACCCGGCGACGAGACTCCGGCCGGCCGCTGTACCGATGGCCTGCCGCAGTCGGTCGGGCACCGGGAGGGTCACCCCGGGGCCCTCGAGCCGCACGCCATCTCCGGCGGCGACCGTCGCGACCTCGATGAAGTTCATCGCGGGGCTCCCGATGAAGCCGGCGACGAACTTGTTCACGGGGGTGTCGTACAGCTCCTGGGGCGGACCCACCTGCTGGAGCTTCCCGTCGCTCATGACGGCGATCCGGGTCCCCATCGTCATCGCCTCGGTCTGATCGTGGGTGACGTACACCATCGTCGTCTGGAGGCGCTGGTGGAGGCGGAGGATCTCGGCCCGGGTCTGCACGCGCAGCTTGGCGTCGAGGTTGGAGAGCGGCTCGTCCATGAGGAAGACCGCGGGCTCGCGCACGATCGCGCGGCCCAGGGCGACGCGCTGGCGCTGGCCGCCCGAGAGCTCCTTCGGCTTGCGGTCGAGGTACTTGCCCAGGTCGAGGATCTGCGCGGCGTCGGCGACCCGCTTGTCGATCTCGGTCTTCGGGACCTTCCGCAGCTTGAGGCCGAACGCGAGGTTGTCGCGGACCGTCATGTGCGGGTAGAGCGCGTAGCTCTGGAACACCATCGCGATGTCGCGGTCCTTCGGAGCGACGTCATTGACGACGCGGTCGCCGATCCGCAGGAGCCCCGCGGTGATGTCCTCGAGTCCCGCGATCATCCGCAAGCTCGTGGTCTTGCCGCAGCCGGAGGGACCGACGAAGACCATGAACTCGCCGTCGACGATGTCGAGGGTGAGGTCGTCGACCGCCGTGACCTCCCCGTATCTCTTCGTGACGTGCTCGAAGCTGACCGTCGCCATCGCGCGTGACTCCCACGACCGAACGCCCCGCGTCGTCGCGGACCCATGCATCCGGCGCGCGGCGAGATCGCCGGGCGACTCGGACGGGTCCCGTACGCGACGCGGTCGCGTCGGCCGCATCGTAGAGCACCCGCCTCGCGTGTGCGAACCCTGTGCGCCTCCGCGAAGCGGGTCCGGCCGCCGACCGTCGCGGGCCGGCGCCGCGGGCGGCGCTGCGGCTCGTCCGAGGGCCGACCACCTCCGGCGGTCGCGGCGGCCCGCGCATCGCCCCGCCGCCGTACGATGCGACTGCTCGCGAAGCGCGGTGCTGGAGGGTGGACCGGATGCGGATCGTCGTCGGGAGCGACCATCTGGGGCGGGGTCTGAAGGACGCCGTGCGCGACCACCTGCGCGCCGAGGGCTACGAGGTGGACGACGCCGGGACGCACACCGACGACCCGGTGGACTACCCGGACATCGGACGGGCGGTCGCCGAGGACATCGCGGCCGGCCGGCACGATCGCGGCGTCCTCGTCTGCGGGACCGGGATCGGGATGGCGATGGCCGCGAACAAGGTCCCCGGGATCCGGGCTGCCCAGATCTCCGATCCGTACGGTGCCGAGCGGGCGGCGAAGAGCAACGACGCGCAGATCGTCACGCTCGGGGCGCTGACCGTCGGTGCAGAGGCGGCGAAGCTGCTCGTGGACGCGTTCATGCGGTCCGAGTTCGCCGGTGGCCGCTCCGCCCCGAAGGTCGCGAAGATCGACGCGATCGACGCGGACTACCGCCGGCGCGACTGAGGAGGGGCCGGGGGGCACGGGTCGCGGCGAGCGGGCGCCGGGACGTCCCCACTCAGGTAGGCCGAATGGCCCATAGAAGGCGGCTCTTCCTCCCTGCGCCATGTCGACTCCCATGTGATGGGATTCGCCGGTGAGGAAATCCGAGTTGACAACTAAGGATTCGGAGGCTCGCGCCGTCCTGCCGCTCGATCGCGCCGCGATCGGCGCGTCCGTCGTCATCGAGGCCCTGGAGGCCCGCGGAGCGGCATCAAGCGTGGTCGACGCTGATCTCTCGGAGGCGCTCCGCGCCGAGGGGATCGTCCCGGGCGTCGAGCTGACGCCGGAACGACGACTCCCGCCCGGAAGCCCGGTCATCGTCCGGATCGGGCGCACACGCGTGGCCCTCGGTCGCGACATCGCCCGACGCCTGCTCGTCCGGGATCCTTCTCGGGCGGACGCCCCGGAGGAGGGCCGGTGACGGCCTGCCATACGGAGCCGCACGGATCGTCGCCCGACATCGATCCGTCCGAGCCGATCCCGACGATCGCCCTCGTCGGCCGTCCGAACGTCGGCAAGTCGACGCTCTTCGCGCGGGCGACCGGCCGCTACGCCGAATCGTCGAACGTGTCGGGCACGACGATCCACGTCGAGCGCCGGCGAGTCGAGGTCGACGGCCGACCTGCCTGGCTCGTCGATCTGCCCGGAACGGTGTCGCTCGGGATGTCGGTGGCAGATGGCGTGCCGTTCTGGTCACTCCTGCTCGACGCCCGCCCCGACGCCTTCCTTGTCGTCGCCGATGCGGGCGACCTCGGACGCCACCTGCCCCTGGGGCTCGCGTGCCGCGACCTGGGCTTGCCCGTGGTGCTCGCGGCGAACCTCGCGGACGAGGCTGCCGGCCGCGGCATCTCGATCGACACGGGACGCCTGCGGCAGCTGCTCCTCGCTCCGGTGCATCGGACGTCGGGGCGGACGGGTCTTGGCGTCGCGGCCGCGCTCTCGGATGCGGCGCGGCTGGGCCGTCGGGTCGTCGCCGTCCGCGCGGGGACCGTGGCGCCCCGCTCGACGATCCCTGCGTCGGTGTACCCGCCCGACGTCGAGGCGGCGATCTCGGGGCGCGTCCGCGAATCCGCCGTCACCCACTCGCTGGGCGCGGCCGCGGCGGGCGAGGCGCGGTGGGAGCTCGGCGACATCGTCGGCGCCGGCGTGATATCCGCTCGCGGGGCGGCGACGCTGGAGCTGGGATGGATCGTGGACGCGGCACGCTGGCGCGTCGCGGAGCGGTGGGCAGCGGAGGTCACGACGGTCCGCGCTGAAGCCGCTCGGCCGCTCGCCGTGCGCCTCGCCGCATGGAGCGTCGCGCGTGGCCGGGCATCCCGCTGTTCCTCGCGGTGGTGCTCGGGCTCCTCCTCGCGATGATGGCCGTCGGGAGCGTGCTGGCCGGCGTCCTCTCGACCGTGTGGGCGGCGACCGCCTCGCCGGCGATCTCGGCGCTCCTCGCCGCGGCCGTCCCGGAGCCCGGCCTCGCGCGCGCTCCGCTGGGGTCTCGACGACGGGATCCTCTCGATGCTCGCGGTGGGGATCCCGTACATCCTCACCTTCTACGTCCTGCTCGCCCTCCTCGAGGACTCCGGATACATGACGAGCGCCGCGGTCCTCACGGACCGCGTGCTCGGCCTGCTCGGCATGTCAGGGCGCGCCTCGATCCCGATCCTCGCCGCGACCGGCTGCAACGTCCCGGCGGTCTGCGGGACGCGGCTCCTCGGCTCGCGGCGCGAGCGAGTCCTCGCCGCGTTCCTCATCACGATGACGCCGTGCTGCGCGCGGTTCGCCGTGGTCTGCGGAGCTCTCGTGCCGTTCGCAGGCGTCGGTCCGGCGCTCGCGGCGTTCGCGACGATCGCCGGGCTCACGATCGCGGGCGGCCTCCTCGCCAACCGCATGATCCCCGGGCGGCAGTCGCCCGTCGTGGTCGAGCTCGCGCCCTTCCGGCGTCCGGTGCTTGCCCACGTCGGCCGCAAGGCGTGGTGGCGATTCTCGTCGTTCCTCCGCGCGGCGATGCCGCTGATGATCGTCGGCTCGGTCGTCCTCGGCTTCCTGTATGAGACGGGCGTGGTGTGGCGCCTGACGGCAGTCCTCGATCCGGTGACGGTCGGCTGGCTGGGACTGCCGTCGTTAGCCGGGCTGGCGCTCGCGTTCGCATTCCTTCGCAAGGAGCTCGCACTTCAGCTGCTCGCGACGTTCGCGATCGTCGAGATGGGTCGCGGGGCTGCGAGCGTCGGGTCGTTCATGACACCCGGGCAGCTCTTCGTCTACGCCGTCGTGACCGCCGTGTCCTTCCCGTGCATCGCCACGCTCTCCGCGCTGACCGGCGAGCTCGGGCGACGGACCGCCCTTCTGATGAGCGGCGGGACGATCGCGATCGCCCTCGTCGCCGGCGGTGCCATCGCGCGGATCGTCGGGGCGGCCTGAGCGAAGTCGACCGGGCCGCGTCAGGGCTGATGCGCGCTCGGGGTCGCCCGATAGGCGATGACCTCGACGTGCTCGAGGGTGATCAGACCCTCACCCACCATCGTGTCGAGCTCGGGCAGGACCGCGCGCAGTCGTTCCTCCTCATCGACGATCTCGATGAGGATCGGCAGATCCTCGGACAGTCGCAGGATCCGGGTCGTGTGCATGTGCTGCTTCGCGCCGAACCCTTCGATGCCGCGGAGGACGGTCGCCCCGGCGAGGCCGCGCTCGCGCAGGAGTCGGACGATCGCCTCGTACAGCGGGTGCCCATGCCAGTGGTCGGACTCGCCGATGTAGATGCGGACGAGCAGGCCCGTGCCCTCGATCTTCACGCGATCACCCTCCCGAGGAGCAGTCCGACGACGACGGCGGCGATGCCGAGCGCCGATGACCCGACGAGGTTGGCCACGGCGACGACGACCGCTCCGTCCTCCAGCAGCCGCCAGCTCTCGAGCATGAGCGTGGAGAAGGTCGTGTACGCGCCGAGGAAGCCGATCATGAGCGGCCCTCGGACCTCAGCGGGGAGCACATCGCTCTCGACGGTCAGAGCGAACAGGAAGCCGAGCGCGAGCGAACCAGAGACGTTGATCACGAGCGTCCCCCACGGGAACAGCCCCGCCGTCAGGTCCGAGATCCATCCGTCGACCAGGTACCGAGCGGCGGCACCCGAGCGCCACCGAGGGCGACGAGAACGAGGGGCAAGGCCAACGCCTCCTGCTACTCGTCGATCGACTTGGTCGTCAACCGACGAGTCTGGGGCTCCGCGGTGGCCGTCGTCTCGATGGGCGGCCCCCGCGGGTCCCGGTTACACCACTTCTACCGCCTCAACGGGCAGATCGGGTCGTTCGCCTCCCTGACCGGCGTCCTCGCGTGGATGCCCGGCCTGCGTGGGTTCAGGCGAGCCATTCCTCGAGGTGGGCTGCGACGAAAGCGTCGTCGTTGAGTTCGGGGTAGGCGGCATAGACGCGGTCGATCTCGGCCGCCTGGCCCGGCGAGAGGTCCTCGCCAGGGTTGAGGCACCAGCGCCCTGCCAGCAGGCCTTGGCGCCGCAGGACCTCGTGGATCCCCGCGACCGACCCGGCGAACCGGTTGGAGACGTCGAAGAATGCGCTGTTGGCGTCCGTGACCTTCGCGGCGAGGGCGATCAGCTGGTCGGGGACCCCGCGGCCCTCGCGGACGACTCGGTGGATCCATTCGAGGTGCTCGACAGCGCGCGACGTCCAGCATGCCCAGTGGCCGAGGAGGCCGCCGACGACGCGCAGGGGCTCGGCAGCATCCTCGGTCGTCCCGGAGGCAGCGCCGACCTGGAACGGAGTCACGAGGTCGAGGATGATGCTGTCGTCGTTTCCGGTGTAGAGCGCGATCTGCGCGCCCCGGCCGGAATCGCTCACCGCCCGGACGACGTCGAGAGTCGCGTACCGGTCGAACGGCGCGACCTTGATGGCGACGACACCCTCGATCTGCGCGAATTCGCGCCAGAACGCGTACCCGAGGTGTCGCCCGCCGACGGCTCGCTGCAGGTAGAACCCGAAGAGCGGGATCACCTCCGCGACACGGCGACAATGCGCGACAAGCTCGGCGTCGGTGGCATGAGGGAGGGAGCCGAGCTGAAGGAGCGCCGCGTGGTACCCAAGATCCCGCGCAAGCTCCGCCTCCGCGATCGCCTGGTCGGTGCGTCCGATGACGCCCGCGACCATCACGGGTCGACGTTCGGATGCTTCGCGGGCGACGTCCATCGCGATCTCGAGGACCGGGCGCAACAGGCCGACGCCGGGTTCGCGGATGGCGAACTGCGTGGTGTGGACCGCGACCGCAAGGCCACCGGCGCCGGCGGCAAGGTAGTAGCGGCCGAGGGCCCGTTGGCGCCGCTCGTCGAGGCGTCGTTCGGCGGTGAGAGCGAGCGGGTGTGCCGGAATGACGACCCCTCGCCGAAGCGTCTCGCATGCCATCTCGTCGGGGAGGAGAGTCATCAGAACTGCCCGTCCCGGACTTCGAAGTGCGTCGGCTTGCCGAGAACGCGGCCTCCCGATGCGAGCCACGCAGCGGTCCACTCGACGAGCTGCCCGAGGGCGACCGTCGGGTACCCGAACCGAGCGTGCATCCGACTCGTGTTCGCGAGGAACGCCGTCCCCGGCTCGGACCCGACGAACTCGGGGGTCGGCAGCTCGAGGAGGGCGGCGAACCGCTCCGCGACCCACCGGACGGACACGGTCTCGGGACCGGAGACGTTGAGGACCGCGGGCGGGCTGGCGCAGAGGCCGAACGCGCCGAGGATCGCGGCGTTGGCGTCGCCCTGCCAGATGACGTTGGCGGCGCCCGGAGAGAGGTCGACCGGCTCACGCGCCATGACACGCTGGGCGATGTCGAGGAGCACCCCGTAGACGAGAGCGTTCGCGTAGTTGAGGCGGACGAGCGTCACCGGCGTGCCCTCCCGCTCGGACCAGTAGGTGAGCATCCGCTCTCGGCCGAGGCAGGACTGGGCGTAGTCCCCGACTGGCCCAGGGGCATCCTCCTCTCGTGCGCCGCCGGAGACGATCGGCACCATCGGGTACACGTTGCCTGTCGAGAGCGCGACGATTCGCGACGCGCGGTACCGGCGGGCCGCCATCGCCGGCAGCAGCGCGTTCATCGCCCACGTGTACGCGAGCCGGTCGGAGCTGCCGAACTTCATCCCCGCGAGGTAGAGGACGTTCGGTGCATCCGGCAGGGCCTCCAGCGCGCCGTCGTCGAGGAGATCTGCCGATACCGTCTCGATCCCCGCCGACGTGAACGCCTGCCGGACCGCGGGATCGCCGAACCGGGAGACGGCGGTCACGCGCGTCCCCGTCTTGCCCGCGAGGTCGAGCGCCCGCCGTGCCATCCGGGAGACGGAGAGCCCCATCTTCCCGCCGGCACCGAGGACGATGAGGTCCCCGGCCAGCTCGGCCATCGCGACTCGCGCGGGTCCCGGCGGGCGGGAGAGATACTCCTCGAGCTCCTCCTCCGTCCGGGGCGGCGGCGCGCCGGTCAACGGTTCCAGGGGCGGGCGGGGATCGTTCACAGGATGCCCTCCACGTCTGTGGGTCCGGCTGTTTGCCGGGTGGTGAGGCGGGGAGCGGTGGAACGTCGGGCGATGAGCTCGTGCGGGAGCACGATCGGCTCCGGTCCCGTCTCGCCCTCGGCGAGGGCGAGACGGGCGGCCTCGATGCCGAGGCGGCGCATCGGGAACTGGACGGTCGTGAGGCCGAGCAGGCCGGCTTCGCGCAGTCCGCCCATCCCTGCGACCGAGAGACGGTCGGGGACGCGGATCCCGAACTCCTGCAGGCCGGTGAGGACGCCGACAGCGGTCGCGTCGTGGGACGCGAGCACGGCGTCGGGGAGCACGTCGCGGGCGATCCGAGCTGCGACCTCCAGCCCCGACTCGTAGTCGTAGTTGCCCGGAAAGACAGCGAATGGCGTCAACCCGGCCGCGGCCAGGGTGTCGCGGAAGCCCTCCATCCGAAGACGGCTCGTCGTCAGCCCCGGGGGGCCGTCGATGTATGCGATTCGCCGATGACCGAGCGCGATGAGGTGGCGCGCCAGATCGGCACATGCCGCCCGGTTGTCGATTCCCACGCCGAGTGCGGGAAAGTCGCGGGGGATGAGGGCGATGACCCGAGTCCCTCGGTCCTCGAGCTGGCGGACCGCATGCTCGAGCGCGGCTCGGTCCCGGTCGTCCTCACGTCCGCCGCCGGCGAAGATCACCGCGGCGGCGTGGTAGTCGCGCAGCATCTCGACGTAGCGGAGCTCGGTGCTTGCGGTCCGGTCCGTGTTGCACACGATCGAGAGGTAGCCGTTCGCGCGCGCAACGTCCTCGACACCGCGAGCGATCTCGGAGAAGTAGGGGTCCGTGATGTCCCCGACGACGATCCCGAGGAGACGGGACCGGCGCGTCGCGAGCGCACGTGCGAGCGCACTCGGTGAGTAGTCGAGCTCCGCGACCGCCGACTCGACCTTGCGGCGGGTCGCGTCCGACACGCGGTACGAGGACTTGCTCACGACCCTGGATGCGGTCGCCAGGGAGACCCCGGCCACGCGCGCCACATCGCTCAGAGACGTGCTCGATGTCCGACGTGCCACCCCCGCACGTTAGCCCAGGCGGCGGCAAAAAGAAAGCCCTTTCCTGACCGCTTCGAGCACGCTATATTGCGGTCGCGGCGCCGTGAGCGCCGCGACCCAGGGAGCTGGTAGCCGCTTGTCGCCTCCCGTCTTCGTCGTGGTGTCAGCATGATCGCAAGCGCGTCCGTCCGAGCCCGCTCCGATGCTCTGGCTGGCGCCGCCGAGGCGGTCAAGCGCCGCGGCGTGTGGGTGGCCCTCGCGGCGTCGATCGCCTTCGGGGTCGTCTGGGTGCCCGCCTTCGCGACGCTCGACAATGCGACGGCCGTCGCGCGACTCGCAGCGGCCCTCGGGATCGTCGCCGTCGGTCAGACGTTCGTCATCCTCACCGCCGGCATCGATCTCTCCGTCGGGATGCTCATGGGCCTCGTCGTCGTCCTGGCGAACGGGATCATGGACGGCAACCCCGCCCTCATCCCCGCCGTCGTCGCGCTTGGGATCGTCGTCGGCCTCGGCGTGGGCGCCGCGAACGGGCTCCTGATCGTCGCCACGCGCGTCCAGCCCGTGATCGTGACACTTGGGATGCTCTCCATCCTGCAGGGCGCGATCTTCGTCTACACCGACCGGACGGTCGGGGCTGCGCCGCCCGAGTTCCGCGAGCTCGCCTACGGGTCGCTCGGTCCCATCCCGAACGCCTTCCTCCTCATGGCGGCGGTCGCCGTCGTCGGCGCGCTCGTCCTCGCCTGGACACCGTTCGGCAGGTACATCTACGCGCTCGGCGGGGACGAGTCGAACGCACGGCGTGCCGGCATCCCGGTCGCGCGGATCAAGGTCGGGGCGTACGTGGTCTCGGGCCTCGCCGCCGGGATCGCGGGGATCCTGCTCGCGGCTCGCCTGGGGTCGGGCTTCCCGCTCGCCGGGCAAGGGTTCGAGCTCAACGCCGTCGTCGCCGTCGTCCTCGGCGGTACCGCCCTCAGCGGCGGCCGCGGCGGGGTCGCCGGGACGATCGCCGCCGTCTTCCTGCTCGCGATCATCGGCAACCTGTTGAACCTGCTCGGGATCTCGCCGTTCGTCCAGCAGCTCGTGAACGGGCTCGTCATCGTGCTTGCGGTCGCGCTCTCCACGGCGGGCCGGAGGCGCGCATGAGCGGCAGGCACGCTGGCATCCCCATGCAGCCGACCGGCGGCGCCATCGGACGGCGCGCGAGCGGGTTCGCGGCCTCGCTCGGGATCTGGCTCGCGCTCCTGGCCCTGATCGTGGTCGCCACTTTGGTCTCGCCCGACTTCCTCACGCCGACCAACCTGCTGAACATCGTTCGCCAGGCCAGCGTCGTCGGGATCGCGGCGGTCGGCGTCACGCTCGTGATGATCACCGGCGGCGTCGACCTCTCGGTCGGTGCGGTCATCTCGTTCGCTGCGCCGCTCGCGGCGACCATCATGGCCGGTGACGACGCGAGCATCCCGATCGCGATCGCGGCGGTCCTCGCGATGGGCCTGGCCGTCGGGATCGCGAACGGGACCATCATCGCCCGCCTGAACGTACCGCCGTTCATCCTGACCCTCGGGACGGCGGCGGTCGTCGTCGGGATCACGCAGCTCTACACGGGCGGCGCAGCCGCCGGCGTGGTCGCGCCCGGGTTCCGCTCCATCTTCAACGCACGCATCGGCCCAGTGTCCGTGCTCGCGATCGTCTTCCTCATGGTCGTCCTGGCCGGGCTCGTGATCCAGCGCCGGATGACACTCGGACGACGGATCTACCTCGTCGGCGCCAACCCGAACGCGGCGTTCATCTCGGGCGTGCCGGTGAACCGGACGCTCGTGACCGTCTACGCGATCTCGGGGTTCACAGCGGCGCTCGGCGGCCTCGCTCTGCTCGCGCGTTCGGGGGTCTCGAGCAACTTCGCGGGGCAGGGCTATGAGTTCGACGTTCTTGCCGCCGTGGTCCTCGGCGGGACGACGTTCGTCGGCGGCCGGGGCGGGATCGGGGGGACGGTCGCCGGGGTCCTGATCCTCGTGGCCTCGTTCAACCTCGTCAACATCCTGGGGCTCAACTTCAACATCCAGGCGGTCGTGAAGGGCGTGATCATCGTCGCCGCCGCCGCGCTGTACGCGCTGAGCACCCGCAGGGAGGAGACCGCCTAGTCGACCTGTCCGTCAGCCCACCAGCACGTGAGGAGACACACCCGTGGCACGCAAGACCTTCGGCATCCTGCTCGCGGCTCTACTCGTGGTCGCCTGCAGCCCGGGCACGGCCTCACCGGCGCCCGCCAGCGAGGTGCCCGCGTCCGTCGCGCCCGCGTCGGTGGCGCCGGCGTCGGTGGCGCCGGCGAGCGAGGCCCCCGCAAGCGTCGCACCGCCGTCCCCTGAGTCGAGCCCGAGCCCCGCCGGAACGGCGGTCACGGGCCCGGGCGGCGCTCAGGGAACCACCGCGACCCTCCCTGGCGGTGTCACGTCGCCCGAGGGCGCGACCGCTTCGAAGCCCGTTGAGACCACGGCCTTCAAGAAGGAGGCCCCGTGGAAGATCGGCGTCAGCGCCGGTTACCTCTTCAACTCGTGGGTCGTGTTCGCCCTGGCGTACATCCGCTACCAGGCGTCACTCGATCCGCGGTACTCGGCCGACATCGTGGTGACGGATGCTGGGTTCGACGCGAACAAGCAGGCCGGCCAGATCGACGACCTCATCAACCAGGGTGTCACCGGGATCATCTACTGGCCCGTCGACGACAAGGCGATCGAGCCGGCGCTCGAGCGGGCCATCGCCAAGGGCATCCCGACCGTGAACATCGGTGGCGGCTACGCTGACCTCGCGGGGATCACGTCGAACGCGTTCATCGACCAGTACATCATCGGCTACACGGTCGCGACGCAACTCGCCGAGGCCATGGGTGGCAAGGGGAAGATCGTCTCGCTCCTGCCGATCCCCGGCACGACCGCCTTTGTCGACCAGGACAAGGCGCTCCACGACGTCCTCGTCAACTACCCGGGGATCGAACTCCTCGACACGCAGAACGGCGACTGGAACCGGGCGAAGTCCAAGCAGGTCACCGAGAACTGGCTCCAGCGCTTCCCGCAGATTGACGGCGTCTTCTCCCCCTCGGGCCAGATGTCGGCAGGCGCAGCAGAGGCGTTCGACGAGGCGGGGCGTCTCGGCGAGGTGAAGTTCTCCGCAGGAGACGAGTACAACGGCTGGCTCAAGTGGGTCGCCGCGCATCCGGGATCGAACGGCGGAGTCGTCACATTCCCGCCGGCGGTCGGGACGGTCGGCGTCGACCTCATGACGAAGATCCTCACTGGCGAGCCGGTGACGAAGGGTCTTCAGGTCCCATCGGTCTGGTACCCGCCGACCGAGGCGGTCAAGCTCGTGAGTCCGGACGCGCCGGACGACTGGTGGGCAAACGAGCTCCCGGCCAAGTTCCTCCCGAAGTAGGTCGTCCACGAGCGTGACGACGATCATGCCGGCTCGGGGCCACGACGGACCCGAGCCGGTCGTCCTGGAGCTCCGGGGGATCCGCAAGGCCTTCGGGGTGGTCCAGGCACTGGGCGGCGTGGACCTCGCTCTGCGCGGGGGCGAGGTCCACGCGCTCGTCGGTGAGAACGGGGCCGGCAAATCCACGCTCATCCAGATCATGTCCGGGGTCTACCGACCCGACGCTGGCGAGATCGCGATCGGTGGCATCCCGGCCCGCTTCTCGGGGCCGCTCGACGCCGAGACCGCCGGCATCTCGGTCGTCTACCAGGAGCTGAGCCTCATCCCGGAGCTCGACGTCGCCCAGAACGTCTACCTCCACCGCGAGCCTCGGCGGCTCGGTGGCTCGATCCTCGACCGTGGGGCGCTCTACCGGCGGTGCGGCGAGCTCCTCGGCGAGGTCGGGGTCGACATCGACCCACGGGCGCGCGTCAGGGATCTCTCGGTCGCGCAGCGCCAGCTCGTCGAGATCGCCAAGGCGCTCTCGCGCGACGCCGACTTCGTGGTGCTCGACGAGCCAACGGCCTCGCTGACGTCCGTCGAGCAGCAGCTCCTCTTCACGGTCATTCGTCGTCTGCGGGCCGGCGGGAAGGCGATCCTCTACGTGTCGCATCGGCTCGAGGAGATCTTCGAGATCGCGGACACCGTGACGGTGCTGAAGGACGGCGTCCTCATCCAGACCATGCCGATCGGGGACACGGACCGCCGCGAGCTCATCCGGCTCATGGTCGGACGCGAGCTCGCCGACAACCTCTTCCCCTCCCGGCGGCCTGAGCACCCGGCCCACGCCGGTCCTCCGCTCCTGAGCGTCGAGGCGGTCGCGAGCACCGCGGGGATCGATGCCATCTCGTTCGGCGTCTGGCCCGGCGAGATCGTCGGCCTCGCCGGGCTCGTCGGGTCCGGACGAACGTCGGTCCTGCGCGCCGTGTTCGGGCTCGATCCCGATGCCACTGGCGCGGTGTCAGTGCGAGATCGCACGGTCGGGAAGTCCCCGACCGACGCCGTCCGAGCAGGAGTCGGGTTCGTCACGGAGGACCGCAAGCTCGAGGGGCTTGCCCTTGACCTGACCAACCTCACGAACCTCTCGGCCACGACGCTCCCGGGTCGCTTCGGGTTCTACGCCGACGGGCAGGCTCGTCGGCTCGCGACCGAGGTCGCGAGCCAGGTCGAACTCGATGCCGGCGCGCTCACGCGTCCTGCACGGATGCTGTCCGGCGGCAACCAGCAGAAGGTCGTCGTCGGCAAGTGGCTCGCGGTGAAGCCGCAGGTCCTGCTCTGCGACGAGCCGACGCGTGGCATCGACGTCGGCGCCAAGGCCGAGATCTACCGAATCCTGCGATCGCTTGCCGATGGCGGCGTCGCGATCGTCTTCGCGAGCTCCGAGCTGCCCGAGGTTCTGGGGCTCGCCGATCGGATCCTCGTCATGCGCGAAGGTCGGATCGTCGTGGAGCTTGATGCGACGACCGCGACGGAGGAGTCGGTGATGCAGGCCGCGGCGATCGAGGGCGATGCCCAGGAGGGACTCTGATGGATGCGACCGTCGCGCTGGTCCAGATGGACTGCGAACTCGGTGATCTCGCGGCGAACCTCGAGCGGATCGAGAGCTACGCCTCGAGCGCGGTCGGCACACACGCGGCCGACATCGTCGTCTTCCCCGAGTGTGCGACGACCGGCTACTTCGTCGGCGAGAAGGCCCGGGAGCTCGCCGAGCCGGCGGACGGCCCGACGAACGAGCGGCTCGCGCGGCTCGCCGCCTCTCTCGGGACCCACCTCGCCGTGGGCGTGACCGAGCGCGACGGGGCGGACCTCTACGATGCGCTCGCCCTCTTCGCACCCGAGCGCGGACTGATCGCCATGTATCGCAAGGTCCACCTCTTCGCCGGGGAGAAGGTGCTCTTCACCCAGGGTCACGTGCCGATGCTCGTCGACACGGCGATCGGTCGGTTGGGGCTGACCATCTGCTACGACCTGATGTTCCCGGAGTACGTGCGGGGCCTGGTCCTCGGCGGTGCCGAGCTGATCGTGAACAGCACGGACTGGATCACGGACGATTGGCAGGCGGAGCGTGGGTGGACCGGGACGAGCGTCCGGGCACTGTGCCAGATCCGCGCACTGGAGAACGGCGTCCACGTCGTCATGGCCGATCGCGTGGGTACCGAGCTCGGGTGGAAGAGCCTCGGCTACTCGACGATCGCATCGCCCACCGGATCGGTCCTCGCGGGGATCGACATGGACGAGGGGATCGGTGCGAGCCGTGTCCTCGATCCGTCGCCCGATCTCGACCGGTGGCGCGGCATTGCGACCTACCTGCCGGACCGTCGAGCCGAGACCTACCGAGCGATGGGGGTCTGACGGCCCGGGGCCACCCCGCCCACGCAGCGCGGGGGCACCTCACGCCCATCTGGGGTTGCCCCGATCTGACGGACATCCAGCATCGGCCGGAAGGGCCGGGAAAGGATGTCCATCATGGTGGTCATGGAGCAGCAGAGACGACCACGCCGGTCGTTCCCCGACGAGTACAAAGCGGAGGTCATTGAGCTGTGCCGCACGAGCGGCAAGTCGATCGCGGCGGTCGCCCGTGACCTCGACCTGAGCGAGACCGCGGTGCGCCGCTGGGTCAGCCAGGCCGAGGTCGACGCGGGCCGCCGGGACGGGCTCACCACGGCAGAGCGCGAGGAACTCGCGCGTCTGCGCAAGGAGGTGCGGGTCCTGCGCGAGGAGCGCGACATCCTGAAGCCGGCGACGGCTTTCTTCGCGAGGGAGACCCGGTGAGCGTGTACCCGTTCATCGAGGCGGAGAAGGTCGCAGAGCGCAACGTCAGCAAGGCGTGCACTCTGCTCAAGGTCTCCCGCTCCGCCTACAGCGTGTGGCACAAGCATGTGCCCTCGGCCCGCACGATCTCCGACACTCGCCTCGGTGACGCGATCGTGGAGATCCACCGGACCTCGCGGCGGACCTACGGCGCGCCCCGTGTCACCGACACCCTGCGCCGCCAGGGGATCCGGGTCGGCAAGAAGCGGGTGGCGCGCCTGATGGTGCGTCGGGGGCTCGTCGGGCGCGGCAAGCGGCTCTGGACAAAGACGACGATCCCCGACCCGTCGGCCCAGGTGAGCGCGGTCGACCGCCTCGGACGGGCCTTCGATCCGCGGGCCTGTGCGCTCGACTCGATCTACGTCGGCGACATCACCTACATCCGGACCCACGAAGGCTGGCTGTACCTGGCCACCGCGATCGACCTCGGCAGCCGGCGCGTGGTCGGCTTCGCGATGGCCGACCACATGCGCGCCTCCCTCGTCTGCGACGCGCTCGCGATGGCGATCGAACTGCGCCACCCGGCGCCCGGGCTCGTGTTCCACAGTGATCGCGGCAGCCAGCTCGGGTTCAACCAGTCGTCGCAACACAGTCCAGTTGACTCGAGCGTAGCAGCTCGTCGAAGGCTTCTCCCGGCGTCTTCCAGCCGAGCGTCTTGTTGTTGCCGCGATCCAAGACACCCGAGGGCGTGCGCCAGGAGGCCTACGGCGTCCTGTGCGTGCACCACGCGATCCGCACCCTCATGCACGCCGCCGGCGACGACGCGGGCGTCGATCCCGACCGGATCTCCTTCACCCGTTCGCTGCGCGCCGCCCGGCGCAGCGTGCGCACCCAGCAGGGCACCGCCCCGCAGGCACTCGCCGCCGCCCTCGTGGCCGCGATCCGCGAGATCCTGGCCTGCCTGCTCCCGCCCCGCCG
The DNA here is from genome assembly GCA_021813655.1 of Chloroflexota bacterium. Lineage (GTDB taxonomy): Bacteria > Chloroflexota > Limnocylindria > Limnocylindrales > CSP1-4 > CAIYQJ01. Next base: position 18,684 of record JAKAJU010000003.1, read on the forward strand.
GCTGCGCGCGGCGGCCCGGGTGGTGAAGCGCAAGATGTCGGAGTTCGGCGTCAAGCGGGCCGTCCACCGCGCCTGGCCCTGCCCGACCCTCTCGCCGGCCGATGCCGTCCGGGTCCTTGCTCCGCCCTAAGTGAAGTTACTGGTATTGGTCTTAACCCGAAGTTCCAACGGCCGCGATGTCATGGGGCGACGAGGTCCCACCCTTGGCAGATGGATGTGCCGTAGAACGCACTACCGCTATCCCACACCTCTACCGACCCCGGGAGACCCGTGACCTGCCCTCGGCAGAGGAGGCCGCGCCCCGCCTGTGCAACTCCGGCGGGGTCGACAGAGGCGAATAGCCCAATCTTGAGCAGGGCGTGTTTGGCGGCCTCGCACGCATCTGGACTGGCATCGCGAATGACGACGGTCGCGTTGGCCCCCTCGAGGCGGATGGCGCAGTCACGGACCGGAGGCGTTGGGCGCTGTGGCGGCGTGGGCGGGGGACAGAGTGCGACGATGGCGGCCGGCGATGAGCCGGGTATGGCCGCGGGCAGACCCGACCGGAAGAAGTCGAGGATGGGGCTGCACAGGTCCCGCTCGCCGGGGCCGAGCGTGCAGGTCGTCTTCGCCGCGCCGGTCGAGTCGCTGTACACGTGATACCAGACGACGCCACTTGACTCGTACTTGCTGCCGGAGCCGGTACCAGTGCCCGCAACGCCGGGCGGGTCGACGAAGGCGATCGTGTCCCCGGTCTCGGCCTGAACGGACTCGCTGACCGGGCGCAGCGGGTCGCATGCGCCGAATTGTGATGCCTGCTGCTGGGCCGCACTCGCGAAGACCGAGCACGCGGTCGAGATGGCGCATGAGAAGCACGCCCCGCTTGTTTCCAGCGTGACCTGCGCCTGCTGGTCTTGGGGTGACCAGACGCGGACGCTGCTTGACCCATCGGCGCCAATATCCGCCTGGCACCACCAGCCCGCCGGGGCCATCACGACGTCGTAGCCGTCTCCGTAGAGAGCGAGACGGCTCTGAAGGTCGGACGGGATGGTCACGTTCTGCGCGGGCGGGGGCGTCGTCACCACCCCTTCGCCGCTCGTCGTCTGACACTGGGTGATGGGGATCGTGGTCTGCGTCGCCTGAGCCTCCGGGACGGGCGTCGCCCGCTCGGGCGGCAGCGATGTCGCCGCAGGTGGGGGCGCCGTCGAGGAGAGTGCAGAAGACTGGCAGGCGGCCACCGCCAAGCCGAGCAGGAACGAGACCGCAATCGCCCGCACAATCTGCCCCCCGATGGCTCGGTCAAGTCGGTCGGTCCAATGACGCGGAGGGACCCGACCGCAATATCGACCCCGGAGCCACGCTCGGTCGGTACTCGCCCGACGCTCTCTCCGTGAGGCGGAGCCACAGGACGACAGCCCCCTCGTCGTCGCCCGCAACGGCGTGGGGCGCGATACGCGCCGGTCTTCCGGTCGAGTCCGTCATCGCGGGGTGGCTGTGGCCCTTGCTCTGCAGCAATCCTGACAGCAATCTCGGTGCCGCCGGGCGCCGTCCGATGCCGCTCGGTGCAACGGATCCACGAGGGGCGGTGGGGTGGCCAGCGGGGTTCGAACCCGCGACCTTCGGAGCCACAATCCGATGCTCTGCCGATTGAGCTATGGCCACCGCGGCCCGTCGCGCCCGCGGACGCGGCGTGCGTGTCCGCCCGGGCGTGGGGCACGCCGGAGTATAGCGTCCGCCGCCTTGGCGGGCGGCACAGGGGCCGTCGCGGGCATCCGGCGGCTGCGATCCGTGCCGAGGCGATCGGACGGACCTTGGGCCACCGCGGTGACGGCCGTGACCGGCCCCGCTGGCCCGAGCCCGAGCCCGAGCCCGCGCCCGCGCTCCGCCGGTACCTCTGTCGGTGCCCGCTGGCACCATCAGGAGGTGTCCTGCCCGTGGGGTCGGACCGTACGGTAGGGCCGTCATGGGCCTCGCCACTCTGCGTCCCTGCGCAACCCTGCGTCCCCGCGCCACTCTGGTCCGACTGCTGCCCGCGGCCCTCTCGGTCGCCCTGGCGCTCGGCGGCCTGGCGGTCCTTCCCGGACGCGCCGCCGCGTGGACCGCCGGCGCGTACAACGCCGCCTCCGAGTCCGATCTCGTGGCCCTCACGAACCAGGCCCGCGCCGCCGCGGGCCTTCGCGCGCTGAGGGTGGACGCCACGCTCCACGACGTCGCCCGCTGGCGCAGCAAGGACATGATCGACAACGACTACTTCAGCCATTCGATCCCGGGCGTCGGCAACGTCTTCGACGTCCTGGATCAGCGTGGCTACTGCTACAACCTCGCCGGCGAGAACATCGGCTGGAACACGTACCCGGACGGCGAGGACACGGCGGCGATCCAGTCGATGTTCATGAACTCGCCGGGCCACCGCGCGAACATCCTGGGGAAGGACTGGGACGTCATCGGGGTCGGCGCCTACTCCGGCGACGGGAACAAGAAGATGTGGACGGTCCTCTTCGCCGACAAGTGCGGAGGCGCGGCCCCCACGGCGACACCGAAGCCGACCCCCAGGCCGACGCCGAAGCCCACGCCGAAGCCGACAGCCAAGCCGACGCCCAGGCCCACGCCGACCGCGATCCCTCAGCCGACGCGGACTCCTGCGCCCACCGTGCGGCCGACGAGGACGCCTGTGCCGACCGTGCGGCCGACCCCGCATCCCACGCCGAAGGCGACCCCGAGGCCGACGTCGCCACCCACGCCCCTCGCGACGCCGACGCCGGGGCCGAGCGCCGCACCCACCCCGACGGCGAGCCCGACGCCCACCCCGGAGCCGACACCCTGGCCCACGCCGAGCCCCCCGCCGACCCCGGAGCCCACCCCCGAGCCGACGCCCGGACCATCGATCGCCCCGTCGCCGACGCCGGTCGGACCGGTCTACCCGCCGGGGGCGAGCCTCCGCGTCCTGCCGCTCCCCGGCAGCCAGGGGCTCGTGGAATCGCTGGTGTCGTTCATCCTGTCGGGACTCTTCGGGTTCTGATGACCCTTGAGCGTGGAGGTCCCGCGGATAGACTGGACGCGATGACCGACTCGACCGTGGCCGCCACCCCCGCCGCCCCGGTCGCCGCGGGCGCGATCCTCGAGGCGCACGACCTCGCGAAGCGCTACATCGTCGGCGAGAACGTCGTGGATGCCCTTCGTGGCGTCTCGCTCTCCGTCATGCCCGGCGAGTTCGTCGCGTTCATGGGACCCTCCGGCTCCGGCAAGAGCACGCTTCTCCAGCTCCTCGGCGGGCTGGACCGTCCCACGTCGGGGCGCGTCGTGCTCGAGGGACGCGACATCAGCGCCCTCACGGACAACGAGGCGACGCGTCTCCGCCGCGAGCGGACAGGCTTCGTGTTCCAGTTCTTCAACCTGATCCCGGTCCTCGACGTGCGGGAGAACGTCGCGCTGCCGTTCACGATCGCCGGCCAGGATCCGACCCGCGGCGAGACCCGCGAGCGGGTGCAGGCGGCGATCGACGCCGTCGAGCTGACAGGGCGGGAGCGCAATCGGCCGGACCAGCTCTCGGCCGGCGAGCAGCAGCGCGTGGCGATCGCGCGCGCGCTCGTGACGCGACCGGCGCTCCTGTTCGCCGACGAGCCCACCGGGAACCTCGACTTCGCGACGGGCACCGAGATCCTCGACGTGCTCTGGCGCTCGTGCAACGAGCGGGGCCAGACGATCGTCCTCGTCACGCACGACGCGAAGGCCGCGGCCTACGCCGATCGGGTCTTCGTCTTCCTCGACGGGCACGTCGGCGACGAGATCGTCCTGGGCCGTCGGGCCGAGCACACGGCGGCGCCTCTCATCTCGCGGCTCGCGCAGCTCGGCCTCTAGGCCGTGCGCAGCCTCGCCTCGCTGGCCTGGCGCAGTCTCGCGGCGCGGCGCGTCCGCACCACCCTCACGATCGCCGGCGTCGCGCTCGGCGTGGGCGTCCTCTTCGCGATGCAGGTGACGAACGCCACGCTCGACGCGGCGGTGGACGTCACCGTCCGCGACCTCGTGGGGCGCGCGGACCTGCGCGTCCAGGCCTTCGCCGAGAGCGGCCTGTCGGCGGCGAGCGTGAACGCGATCCGCGCGACCCCGGGGATCGCCTCGGTGGCGCCGGTGCTCGAGCGGAAGACGTTCCTGATCACGCAGGAGGCGCCGGCGGGCGATCCGGTGACGATCGAGGGTGTGGACCCGGTGGCCGAGCGCGGGATCCGCGACCTGCACATCGTCCGCGGGGTCGACCTCGCGCCGGACACGCAGCGGAGCATCCTGGTCACCGAGGCTCTCGCGAAGGAGCGAGGCCTCGACCTCGGCAGCATCGTCACGCTGTACGGCGCCGGCGCCCCCACCGACTACCGCGTCATCGGGATCGTCGCGGGCGACGGTCCGGTCCCCGTCGCCTTCGGCCGGACCGCGTGGATCACCCTCCAGTCCGCGCAGGAGCTGTTCGCGACGGACGCGGTGACCGTCGTCGACGTCGACCTCGCGGCAGGGGAGGAGGTCGCCGCCGCCTCCGCTGCGCTCGCCGCGAGCCTCACGACCGAGCCCTACGTCCTGGAGATGCCCTCCGACATCGCCGCCTCGCTCCGTGAGTCGACGGTGGATATCCGGACGATCTTCGCGATCGTCGCGGCGGTCGTGCTGTTCGTTGCCGCGTTCGTCATCTTCAACACGATCTCGATGACGGTCGCCGAGCGACTCCGCGAGGTCGCCCTCCTTCGGGCGGCCGGGGCCACCCGTCGTCAGGTTGGCTGGATCTTCCTCCTCCAGGCGATCGTGGTCGGACTCATCGGGGCGGTCCTCGGAGGCATCCTGGGCGTGGTGCTCGGGACGGCCGTGCTCGCGATGCTCCGCGCCTCCGAGGGGATCCGGATCGCCGCCGTGGCCGTGGACCCGGTCGGTCCCGCGTTCGCGCTCCTCCTCGGGGTCGCGGTGACGGTCGTCGCAGCCCTCGAGCCCGCCTGGCGCGCCGGCAGGCTCTCGCCCGTCGAGGCGCTCCGCGCCAACGTCGACCCGTCGGTCGCCGTCCGCGCGCGACTGTGGTGGCTCGCGGCCGTCGCCCTCGTCGTGGGCCTCGGCGGGATCGCGTTCCTCCCTGCCGGCGGGACACCCGGCATCCGCCTGCTGGGCCCGCTCCTCGTCTACCTCGTCCTG
>JAKAJU010000016.1 GCA_021813655.1 Chloroflexota bacterium
TGGCGCGTCCGCGCGAGCGGCGCCGGCGCGGTCGTCGCCGGGCTCGTCCTCGTCACGGCGCTCAGCGCCGTGACGGGCTGCTCGGCACCCGCCGCGAGCCCGTCGCCGACGGCGGTCCCGACGAGCGTCATCGCGTCGCCGGCCATCTCGTCCCCGACCGCGGGTGGGACGCCCGTCGCCACGAGCGGGCCGTCGGCGTCGGCAGGCACCACCTCCACCGACTGGGGCGAGATCCGCGACGCGGTCCCGGCCGGCTTCCCGCTCCCGCCGGGCGCCGAGCCGGCGGACCTTCCCGATGGGCCGTTCTCCGGGACCTACACGACCAGCACGCCGGCTGCCGGAGCCGCCGACGCCGTCCGCGCCGGGCTCATCGCCGCGGGCTACACGAACGTCGGGTCCAGCGGCACGGAGACCGGCGAGATCGCGATCGACGCGACCGGGGCCGTCGCAGGGTGCCGCGTCCGCGTGACGGTCCGCCCGCTCGGCGCGCTGACCGCGGTGGAGGTCCTCTACGGGGCCGCCTGTCCGTAGGCCGTCCACCCGCAGCCCGTCTGCCGCAGGTCGCCGGGCGCGTGCCGGCCGCGGCGATGGCGGGGCCCGCCGCGGGCTACAGTAGGGAGGACGCCGGTGGGCCGGGCCCCGACGCCTGGGACGAGCCGGCCGGGAGCGTGGAGTGACGACGATGCACGTGACGAAGAGCGACATCCTGGGGCCGGGGCTCCTCGTCCTCGTGCTCGTCGCGTTCCTCGTCCTCGTCGTCGCGCTGGGTGCCGCCGGCTGGCACTGATCGGGCCCGCGGCCGCCGCGTCTCGTCCCGTCTCCCTGGCCACCTCGGACGGCCGTCAGTCGTAGAGGCGCTCGAGCCGCCATGCGCCGTTCACGCGGTCCAGGTAGACGAGCGCGAGCCAGCGCTGCCCCACGACCTTGAAGTAGTCGCGGAGGATGGGCCTCCCCCACCAGGCCTCCTCGACGCGCCACCGGTTGCACACCTCCACCGCCTCACGCCGTCCGTTCCAGCGGATCGCGACGAGGCGTCCCTCCGCGTCCGTCTCCACGTCGATCGCGGGATGCTCCCGCACGAGCCGGGTCATCGGCGCGCTCCCGCGCGGCGATCGGGCGCCGGGACGGCCGGCGCCATGGGCGTGGCCGCGGCGGATCCGAGGGTGCCCATGGGGTCGGCGGCGGCCGGATCGCCCGCCGGGTCCACCGGGAGCCAGCGCCAGCGGCTCTCCGGGAGCGCCGCCTCCGGATCGCGCAGCACGACGTGGCCCACGACCCCCTCCCCGGCGCGGATCGCGAGGCGCGCGAGCTGCCAGGCGAGGCGAGCCGACCGGTCCACCTGCGGCGTGAACAGCGAGAGCTGACGGCCGGTCGCGGGGACGACCTCCGCGAGCTCCAGCTCCATCCGGGCGACGGGCGCGGCGGGGAGCGTGGCCTCGAGGCGGGCGAGGAGGAGCCGCTCGATCGCCTCCGCGTCCGCGGTGGGCTCGGGGAGGCGCTGCTCGACGACGACGTCGGGCGCGCGGGCGGCCGCGCCGGCCGCGAAGGTGCGGTCCAGGCCGACGCGGAGGATGGCACGGCCCGCCCCCGCGCCGCGCCCGGCGACCTGGTCCGCGAGCGCGCCGGCGAGCCGGTGGAGCACGAAGCGCAGCGGCTCGATCCCGTCCGCGGGAGGGTCGAGGGCGAGTGCGAGGACGAGGCGAGCCGGCGCGCGACGGGGCATGAAGCGGTCCGACTCCTCACCGACGGCGCGTGCGCGGAGTCGGGCGCCCTCGTCGGCCCCGAAGCGCGCGACGAGCGCCGAGCGCGGGACGGCCGCGACCGCTCCGACCGTCAGGAGGCCATAGCGGGCGAGCCGGCCGCGGACCTCCGGGTCCTGCGAGAGAAGGCGCGCCGGCAGCGGGACGAGGAAGGCGGCATCCCCACCCGGCGGGACGATCCGCGGCACGACGTCCACCGCAGCGCGTGGGACGGCGGGATCCCCGTGGGCGGGCACCGGACCGACACGCGCGGCGACGGCCGCCGCGAACCGCGTCCCGGCGATCCCCGCCCGCGGCATCCCCGGCAGGAGCGGTGCGAGCGCCGCGCCGATCCGGGCGACGAGGGCCAGCTCCGGTCCCCAGAGTCTCTCGAGGCCGTCGACCTGGACCTCGGCCGTCCCGAACGCCGAGTCCGCAGGATCCGCGGTCCCCGCGACGCCCGGGCTGAACGCCGCGAGCCGGTCCAGGGCAGCGGCCATCGCCGCGCCGTCCGCGGCGGGGTCCGCGTCCACGAACGTGGCCTCAGGCGCGAGCCGCTGCGCGCTCCCGAGCGGCATCCCACGCCGGACGCCCATCGCCCGCGCCTCCGGGCTCGTGGCGAGGACCGGCCCGTCCGTCCACGGCATCCCCCCGAGGACGATCGGGCCCGAGGCCGGCACCTCGACGCCCCTCCCCCCGTCCGGGGAGGCGATCGCGGGCGCCGCCGGGCCCGTGCGCGACCGCGCGAGGTCGATGAGCAGTCCCGTCCAGGCCAGATGGAGAAGGCGCATGAGGGTCGATGGCGTCCCTGTCGCGGTCGTGGAGGAGGTCGTCGCGGAGGAGGCAACGGTCGCGGGCTCCGCCCTCCGCATAGAGGATCCGGAGCTCCGCCCGCCGGCCCGGCGGTCCGGCCCGCTCCTTCTCCACCGTCACCTCGGTCCGCTGGCCCACGACCTCACGGCCCAGGCGGATCCAGGACCGCCGGCGGAGCCGCAGCCGCAGCCCCGACACCTCCGCGAGCGCGCCGGCGGCACGGGACGGGAGTCCGGCCGGCTGGAGGAGGACGAGGAGCGCACCCGCCCGGCGCGCGATGGCGGAGAGCCGGAGGAGGCGCTCGGGGAGCCGGTCCTCCGGCGCGACCGGGCGATCGGGGAGGTCCACGAGGAGGACGTCCACCGTCCCCGAGCGCAGGAGGTCCGCGCCGAGGTCGACCCCCTCCGCGATCCCGCGCGGGACGACGACGACGAGCTCATCGAGCCGGACGCCCCGGGCCGCGGCCTCCACCGGGTCCAGCGACTGCGCGCCGTCCACGTACGCGACGAGGCAGCCGGCGGCCTGCGCCTCCGCCGCGACCCGGAGCGCGAGCGTGGTGCGGCCGCTGCCGGGATCCCCCGTGAGCGTGGCCGTGAGGGGCCGCGCCAACCCTCCGGCGCCGAGAAGCGCGTCCAGCGTCGCGAACCCGGTGGGGACGACCGCGCCGGTCGCCACGCCGCCGGGCCGCTGGACCGCCGGGCCGGGGAGCGCCGCGCCCCCGGGGAGCGGGACGGGACGCGCAGGCCCCTCGCCCGGCGCACGGCCGGGCACCTCCGGAGGACCCGGATCGACGGCCGGGAGGGGCGCGATCGCGAGCGCGCCGAAGACCTCCAGGGCCGGTCGAGGGGCGGCCGCGCCCCACCGCGAGCGAAGCTTCGTGAGGGTGGCGAGACGATCGTCCGAGGTGCTCATGGGACTTCCAACCATAGAACATCCGTTCTACTTGTCAAGGTCCGACCGGCCTTCCGAACCGCGCGCCGCACGCGACCGGGCCCGCCGGGACGGTCCCGCCTCGCGCCTTCGCCCGTCCTCGGCTACCGTGACGCGCCATGGACCTCCTCCGCGATCCCGACCGCACACCGGACGACCTCCCCGCGGCAGCCGGACACCTCCGGCGCGTCCTCGTCACCGGCGCGGAGGGGCTCATCGGGGGGATCGTCCGCCGGCACCTCGCCGACCGGTACGACCTCAGCGCGCTGACACTCGCCCCGGCCGACTTCCCCAGCCACGTCGCAGACATCGCGGACATCGACGCGATCCGGCCGGCCTTCGCCGGGGTCGACGCGGTCGTCCACATGGCCGGCACGCCGCACGTCTCGTCATCGTGGGAGGAGGTCCTCCACAGCAACATCGTGGGCACGCGGAACGTGCTCGAGGCCGCCCGCGAGGCGGGCGTCGGGTGCGTCGTGCTCGCCTCCTCGAACCACGCCGTGGGGATGTACGAGATCGAGGCGGCTCCGGCGATCTATGCGGACGACGATCCGCGGGTGATCGACGAGTGGGCGGAAGTACGACCCGACTCCGACTACGGCGCGGGCAAGGTGTTCGCCGAGGCCCTCGGGAGGATGTACGCGGACCGGTTCGGCATGCGGGTCGTCTGCCTCCGGATCGGGAGCGTCGTCGCCGACGACGACCCGACCGGGGCGTCCGTCCTCGCGACCGCCGCCTGGATGCCGTGGCTGACCGACGCCGACCGTCGCGCGCGACTCCGCGCGACCTGGCTCTCCCACAGGGACTGCGCGGAGCTGATCCGCTGCGCCCTCGATGCGGACGTCGCCTTCGCCATCGTCTACGGCGTCAGCGACAACCCGCGCCGCTTCTGGAGCCTCGATTCGGCGCAGGACCTGCTGGGCTTCGTGCCGCACGACCGCGCGCCGGGCTGACCCGGGCCCGCATCCCGATCCGGCGGAGGAGCGGGTCCGAACCCCGGCCGCACCAGGACCCCGCGCCTACTGGGCGGTCCAGCCCCCGTCGATGACGAGCGTCGTGCCGGTGACCATGCCCGCGGCCTCGGAGGCGAGGTAGATGACGGCTCCCGCCAGCTCGGTCGTCGTCCCGACACGCCCGAGCGGGATCCGGTCGAGCACGCTGCGCAGGAAGTCCGGGTCGGACAGGCGCTCGGCCGTCCCCGGCGTGAGGACCCACGTCGGCGCGATCGCGTTGACCGTCACCCCCGCGGGAGCCCATTCGAGCGCGAGGACCTTCGTGAGCGAGATGACCGCGCCCTTGCTCGCGCTGTAGGCCGCGTGGCGGCGGATCCCGACGATCCCGGCCTGCGAGGCGACGTTCACGATCCGGCCGTAGCCCTGCGGCACCATCCGGCGGGCGGCCGCCTGCGAGGCGAAGAAGAGCCCGCGGACGTTGACCGCGAAGAGGTCGTCCCACTCCGCCTCGGTCGCGTCGAGCGCGTCGTGGTTCGTCCCCAGGCCGGCGTTGTTCACGAGGATGTCGAGGCGTCCGAAGCTCGCGACCGCCGTCGCGACCCCCGCTTCGATCGAGGCGGTGTCCGTCACGTCGAGCGAGACGGCCACCGCATCGCCCCCGGCGGCGCAGACCCTCTCGACCACCTCGTCCGCGTCCGCGGGACGGCGAACACCCGCGGCGACGCGTGCGCCGGCGCCGGCGAGGCCGAGGACGAGGTCGTGGCCGATCCCGCGGCTCGCTCCCGTCACGAGCGCGACACGGCCTGTGAGGTCGAAGCTGGGCTGGGTGAACGTCGCGGGTTCCATCGGTCGCTCCCACGCGTGGCGGCGGTCGCCGGGGCGCCTGGCGGGCCGCCCACTCGCCACCGAGGGTAGCATCGGCCCGAAGGAGGTGGACGATGCGCTACCGGCGTCTCGGCAGGACGGGATACGACGTGAGCGAGGTCGGGCTCGGGGCCTGGCAGCTCGGGGCCGACTGGGGTGACGTGGACGAGCCCACCGCCCTCGCGACGCTCCACGCCGCCGCCGACGCGGGTGTCACCTTCTTCGACACGGCCGACGTCTACGGCGACGGACGGAGCGAGCGGCTCGTGGGCCGGTTCCTCCACGAGCGATCGGACCCGCGTCTCGTCGTGGCGACGAAGATGGGACGCCGCGAGCCGCTCGAGATGGCGCGGTACACCCCGGAGGCCTTCCGTCGGTGGCTCGACCGGAGCCGGGAGAATCTCGGACTCGAGACGATCCCGCTCGTGCAGCTCCACTGCCTCCCGACGCAGGTCTACTACACGCCCGAGATCTTCGCCGCGCTCGACGCGCTCGTCGCCGACGGGGTCATCGCCCACTACGGCGTCTCCGTCGAGAAGGTCGAGGAGGGTCTCATCGCGCTCGAGAACCCCGGCGTGGCGAGCGTCCAGATCATCTTCAATGCGTTCCGCCAGCGGCCGGCCGAGCGCTTCCTCGCGGCCGCCCGCGCCGCCGACGTGGGCGTCATCGTCCGGGTCCCGCTCGCGTCGGGCCTGCTCACCGGCAAGTTCACGCCCTCGACCGTCTTCGCCGCGGACGACCATCGCCTCTACAACCGCGAGGGAACGTCGTTCGACCGGGGCGAGACCTTCGCGGGCATCCCGTACGAGGTGGGCCTCGCGGCCGTCGAGGAGCTGAGGCCGCTCGTGCCCGCAGGGACGACGATGACCCAGCTCGCCCTGCGGTGGATCCTCCTGCACGAGGGCGTGAGCACGACGATCCCGGGCGCGAAGAACGCGGAGATGGCGCGGGCGAACGCCGCAGCATCGGACCTGCCGCCCCTCGCGCCGGAGACGATGGACGCGATCCGGGCCGTCTACGACGCGCGGATCCGCCCGCACGTCCACACGCGCTGGTAAGCCGCCCCTGCGCGCCGCCGGGCGCCGGCGCCCGGCGGCGCGCCCGACCTCAGCCGATCGCGACGAGCGCGATCCCGCAGAAGACGAGCACGACGCCGGCCCACTGGACGCTGCGCGGACGCTCGCCGAAGAGGACCACGCCTGCCGCCACCGTGACCATCGGCCCCAGGGAGCTCGCGAGCGCGACGAGCCACGCCGGCGCCACCTGGAGGCCGTAGGCGAAGGCGATGAAGCCGGTGCTCTCGAGCGCGCCGCCGACGAGGAGGGTCCGGTAGGGGTGACGCGAGAGGCGGGCGGCGATGCGACCGGCGAGCCCGCCCACGGCCGGGGCGATCTCGACGACCGGCTCCGGCTCCGGCGGGAGGGGCGGCATCTCCTCGGAGCGGCCGCCGCGCGACCGGACGATGAGGACCAGGACGACGAGGACGAGGACGTTCGCCGGCCGGGCGACCTCGGCGGTGGAGAGCCAGCCCGCGTCGCGGATGGCGGCCGCCATGATGACCGTGCTCGAGGACCAGGCGACGAGCGCGGCGAGCGCGAACGGGACCCCCGGGCCGGTGAAGCTCGGACGGCTCGCTCCGGCGGTCACCGTCACGCCCACGAGCGCGATCCCGACGGTGGCGGCAACCGTGCCGGCCGCCTGGGCGGGGCCGAGGGTCTCGCCGAGGAACAGGACGGCCCCGAGGGCACCGAGGCCGCCATAGACGGCGACGGTGGGGCTCACGACGGAGATCGGCCCCAGGCGCAGGGCCGTGTAGAAGCACGAGAACCCGAACGCCGAGATCACCCCGGCCGCGGCCGCCAGCCCGAACGTCCGCGGATCGGCGGGGGGCGTGACGCCCCGGACGAGGCCGATCGTGAGGAGGACGGCGCACGAGGTCCCGACGATCCCGAGGGCGGCGATGACCCCACCGACCTTGCGGCCCGCGAACGCGACGAGCACGTCCTGCGAGCCCCAGACCGCCGCGGAGATGAGGCCGAGGACCAGGCCCGTCGCGTCTCCCATCCCGATATGGTGAGACCTGCGATGGGGGCGCGTCCCGGCCGGCCCGTCGGCCACCCTGTGCTAGAATCCGCGGCCCGTGGGGATGTAGCTCAGCTGGGAGAGCACCGCGTTCGCATCGCGGGGGTCAGGGGTTCGAGTCCCCTCATCTCCACCACCGCCCCGCCGGCCCCGCCGGCGGGGTTCGCGATTCCGGCTGCCGACGTGGAACGGCAGGACTGCTTCGTGTAATCTGTCATCTGTACCGCACAGAGTGCAAGGGCGCGTCGACCGTCTCGCTGCGGTCTTGTCGGTGCCAGGGAGAGGCGGTCGGCCGGCGGAGGAGCAGCTGCGATGATCCAGGTCCGGAAGTTCGTGACGGTCGTGGAGCACGTCGTGCAGGAGGCGGGGATCGACGCGGTCCCGCCGCTCCGGAAGGTGGCCGTCGCGGCGGTCGTCCGGAACCCGTATGCGGGCCGATACTCCGAGGACCTCTCCGGGATCGTCGAGCCAAGTCGCGAGCTCGGCGTGGAGCTCGGCCGGCTCCTCGTCGAGGCGATGGGCGGGCCGGTCCAGGGCTACGGCAAGGCCGCGATCGTGGGCACGAACGGCGAGCTGGAGCACACCCACGCGTTCCTCACCTCCGTCCTCGCCGACCGGCTGCGCGAGGCGGTCGGTGGTGGCAAGGCCTGGATCTCGTCGACCGGGAAGCGCGGCGCCATGGGCGCGGAGATCGACGTCCCGCTCGCCTCCAAGGACGCTCTCTTCGTCCGCTCCCACTACGACACGATCACCGTCCGCATCGCCGACGCCCCCGAGCCCGACGAAGCAGTCGTCATCCTCGCCGGCGCGAGCCGCGGCCGTCCCAACTTCCGCCTCGGCGGCCTCAGGCTCGAGGATGCGAAGCGCGAGGACGGCCTGCGGTAGGCGTCCGCCCCCGGGATCCATCGAGAGCGCCCCTCACACCGACCGACAGGAGATCGCCCAGTGATCACGCCGAGCCAGCTGCTGTCCGTGCCGCAGGAGACCTACGGGACGCTCCGTAACTACGTCGGCGGGAAGTGGGTCGAGTCGCGCTCGACCGACCTCCGCGACGTCGTCAACCCCGCGACCGGCGAGGTCGTCGCCCGGGTCCCGATGTCCACCGCGGAGGAGGTCGACGAGGCGGTCCGCGTGGCGCAGGAGGCGTTCCGGAGCTGGCGGAAGGAGCCGCCGGTCAAGCGCGCCCGGCCGTTCTTCATCCTCAAGCAGCTCATGGAAGAGAACCTCGAGGAGCTGTCGCGGACGCTCGTCCAGGAGATGGGGAAGACCATCTCCGACGCCCGGATGGAGCTCCGCCGGGCGATCGAGGAGGTCGAGTGCGCCTGCGGCATCCCCTCCCTCATGAAGGGCTACGTCCACGACACGGTCTCGCCGAACATCGACCTCCAGGTCACGAACGTCCCGATGGGCGTCTTTTTCATGGTCCCGTCGTTCAACTTCCCCACCCTGGTGCCGCTCGAGTACATGCCGTACGCGGTCGCCTGCGGGAATGCGTACGTCAACAAGCCGAGCTCCACCGTGCCGGTCTCGCAGGTGAAGGTCTTCGAGCTCATCGACCGCTGCGGGTTCCCGCCCGGGGTGATGAACCTCGTCCACGGCAGCCATGACGTGGTCGACGCCCTGATGCAGCACCCGCTCACGCAGGGCTTCTCGTTCGTCGGATCGAGCCCCGTGGGCCGGCAGCTCTACGCGGACGCCGCGGCGCTCGGGAAGCGCGGACAGGTCGCCGGCGGGGCGAAGAACCACTTCGTCGTCATGCCGGACGCGGACCTCGACGCGGCCGTGGCGGGCATCGTGTCGTCGTTCTTCGGCGCCGCCGGTCAGCGCTGCCTGGCCGGATCGGTCCTCGTCCCGATCGGCGACGTCTACGAGCCGCTGATGGAGCGCCTCATCCCGGCCGCGAAGGCGATGAAGCTCGGGAACGGCCTCGACGAGACGGTTGACCTCGGGCCGGTCGTCACGCAGAAGGCGAAGGCGCGGATCGTCGGGATGATCGACAGGGCGCTCGAGCAAGGCGCCCGGCTGGTCCTCGACGGCCGGGGCGTGCGGGTGGACGGCTACCCGAACGGCTCGTTCGTCGCCCCGACCATCCTCGACGACGTGACGCCGGAGATGACCATCGCGCAGGAGGAGGTCTTCGGGCCGGTCGCGAGCGTCATCCGGGCGAACGATCTCGACGAGGCTCTCGCGCTCATCCACCGCAGCCGGTTCGGGCACACGGGGATCCTCTTCACGTCGCGCGGCGCGACGGCGCGCAGGTTCCAGCATGAGACCACGACCGGGAACGTCGGCATCAACGTCGCGGTGGCGGCGACGGCGGCGTACGCGACGCTCGGCGGGATGAAGGAGACGGGGTTCGGCGACCTGCACGGACGCTCGGAGTCGGTCCTCTTCTTCACCGAGCGGAGGGTCGTCGTCTCGCGCTGGGGCTGACCGCCCCGCTCCGGCGCGCGCCCGGAGCCCTGTCCGGAGCACGTCGCGATCCACGCGCGGCCGGCCGCCTCACTTGACGAACGGCTTCCCGAGTGCCCGTGGGGCGCGACCCGACCGTGCCGCGAGCCCGTACACGACGAGCGTGAGCACGTATGGGAGCATGAGCGAGAGCTGGTACGGGATGAGCGTGACGCCGACGGCCTGGACGCGGAGGGCGATCGCCTCCGCCGCACCGAACGCGACGGCCACGACCACTGCCCAGAGCGGGTTCCAGCGAGCGACGATCACCAGGGCGAGGGCCACGTAGCCCGCCCCGCCGGTCATGTTCTCGATGAACGTGAAGAGCTGCCCCAGGGAGATGGCCGCGCCCGCCATCCCGGCGAGGGCGGCGCAGACGAGGAGCGCCCCCCACCGGGTGCGATCCACCGAGACGCCGACCGAGTCGAGCGCCGCGGGGTCGTCACCGGCCGCCCGCCACCGGAGGCCCCAGCGCGAGCGGAAGAGGAGGAACCAGAGAACGAGCCCGATGGCAACCGCGACGTACGCGAGGACCGACTGGGAGAAGACCGACGGCCCGAGGACGGGGATCTGCGAGAGCACGGGGATGTCCAGGGGCTCGAAGCCTGGCACCTGCGGCTGGTCGGTGATCCCGAACAGCTGGCGGAAGAGGAAGGTCGTGAGGCCCAGCGCGACGAGGTTGAGCGAGACGCCGCTGACGATCTGGTCCCCGCCGAGGTTGATCGAGATCACGCCATGGGGCAGCGAGATCAGGACTCCGGCGGCCATCCCGCAGGCCAGGCCGATCCACGGGTTCCCCGAGACGTGCGCTCCCACCACGGCCCCGAATGCGCCCGCAAGCATCATCCCCTCGAGCCCGATGTTGATGACGCCGCCGCGCTCGGAGATCGCCTCGCCGATCCCGGCGAGCATGATCGGGATCGACAGGCGGATCGCGGCCCCCAGGAAGGCGGCGGACCAGAAGATCGTCACCAGCTGGTCCATCACGCCGCTCCCACATCGGGGCGCACGAGCCTGCGCCTGAGGCGGTAGGAGAACGAGCGTGCCGCCGCCGAGCGCGACGCGACGAGGATGGCGATGACCGTGCCCTGCACGACAAGGCCCGTCGATGCGGGCACCTGCGCGATCCGCTCCATCGACCCGCCGCCCGCTGCGAGCGCGCCGAAGAAGAGCGCGGCCGCGACGGTGCCGGACGGCGTCGCCCGCCCGACGAGCGCGACGACGAGCGCCGTGAACCCGAAGCCCGGCGAGAAGAAGTCGCTCAGCCGGTACTGGTTGCCCGCCAGCTCGGCCGCGCCGGCGATGCCGGCGAGCGCGCCGCTGATGGCGAGCGCCGCGATCGTGAGGCGCGAGACGTCGATGCCGGCCCATCGGGCCGCCTGCGGGCTGTCGCCGATGACGCGCAGCCCGAACCCGAAGTGCGTCCGGTGGAGGACGAAGGAGATGGCCATCGCGAGCACGAGCCCGAGGAGCAACCCGGACGGGAGGAAGAAGCCGGCCACGCGGATGACGGGGAGGCGGGCCGGGGCCGGGACCTCGGGCGTCCACGGGTAGCCGCCGCCCATCGGGTCATGAAGGGGATCGTGGACGGCCCAGCTGACGATCCAGAAGGCGACGAAGTTGAGGAGCAGGGTCGTGATGACCTCGCTCATCCCGAGGCGGGCCCGCATCCAGCCGGGCAGAGCGCCCCAGAGGAAGCCGCCGACCGTCGCGGCGACGAGCATCGCGACGGGTGCGATGGGCCACGGCAGCGGCGGGCCGTAGACGGCCACGATCACCGCGAAGAGCGCGCCCATGTAGAGCTGACCGTCGGCACCGATGTTCACGAGCCCGGCGCGCAACGCGAAGCTGACACCCAGTCCCGCAATGAGGATGGGCGTCGCCTGGATGAGCGACTGCCGGATCGCCTCGGGGCTGCCGACCGACCCCTCGACGAGGGCTCTGGTCGCCGCCGCGACGTCGGCGCCTGTGAGCGCGAGCAGCGCCGCGCTCACGAGGAGGCCGAGGATGACGATGAGGCCGTTGGCGACCGTCGCACGAGCCATGCGGACGGCCGCGGCGGCGATGGCGTCACCCCGGCGGACGGTGCCCGCGATGGCCGTCACAGGACGGCCTCGCCTGAAACCTGCTGGTGCTCGCCGCCCATGAGCATCCCGATGAGGGTGCGATCGGCACCCGCTGCTGGCACCTCGCCGACGATCCGGCCGCCGGACATCACGAGGACGCGGTCGCAGAGTGCGAGGAGCTCGTCGAGGTCGAACGAGACGAGCAGGACGCCGCCGCCCCGCGATCGGACGGCCATGAGCTGCTCGTACACGAACTGCGTCGCGGCGATGTCCAGTCCGCGTGTCGGGTTCATGGCGATAACGAGGTCCGCGTCGTCCCCGAGCTCGCGGGCGAGGATCACCTTCTGCTGGTTGCCGCCCGAGAGCTCGCCGACTGGACGCTCCAGGTCCTGGGTACGGACGTCGAACCGAGTCGCGAGCTCCGCTGCGAGCCGCCGGGCTCGGGACGTGTCCATGACCCCGCGGCGGACGAGGTGGCGGCTCCCGCTCCGGCCGAGGTGGACGTTCTCCCAGATGCGGAGACCGAGCGCGAGGCCGTGCTCGTGGCGATCCTCCGGGACGCGCGCGACGCCGAGCGACGTGAGCTCCGTCGGCGGGCAGCCCGTGACATCCGCGCCCCGGACGGTGACGGTCCCGGCCGACGGCCGACGGACACCCGCGAGGCACTCGCCGAGCTCGCGCTGACCGTTGCCGTCCACGCCTGCGAGCCCCACGATCTCGCCACCGTGGACCTCCAGCGAGACGCCCGCGAGGTCACGCTCCGCGCCGACCGTTCGGAGGTCCGAGACGGTGAGGATCACCTCATGGGGCGCGGTCGGAGCCCCGGCCAGCCGCGTGTCCACGGCGTGGCCGACCATGAGGCCGGCGAGCTCCTCCTTCGACGTCTCGCTCACGGGCCGCGTCGCGACCACCCGACCGGCGCGCATGACGGTGGCGCGATCGCAGACCTCGAAGACCTCGCTGAGCTTGTGGACGATGAGGATCACGGCGACCCCGCCCGCGCGGAGGTCGCGGAGGGTGCGGAAGACGTCCTCACGCTCCGACTGCGTGAGCGATGCCGTAGGCTCATCGAGGATGAGCAGCCGGATGGCGCGTCCGTCGAGGATCCGGAGCAGGTTCAGCCACTGGCGCTGACCGACCGTCAGCGTGTCCACCCGGGCATCGGGGCGGACTTCCACGCCGTACCGCTCGGTGAGTGCGGTGACGCGCGAGCGGGTGTCCGCGAGACCCAGGGCCAGCGGCGGCTCGGGACGGGCGAGCTCGAAGTTCTCCTCGACCGTCAGGCTCGACACGAGCATGTCGTGCTGGTGCATCATGCCGATCCCGAGGCGGATCGCGTCCGCCGGCGAGCCGACGTGGACGGGCTCGCCGTGCCACCGGATCTCGCCCGAGTCGGCGTGCGTGAGGCCGGCGAGGACGCGCACGAGCGTCGTCTTGCCGGCCCCGTTCTCCCCGAGGAGCGCGTGGATCTCCCCGGCGGCGACCGTCAGGTCGACGTCGCGGTCGGCGACGACGTCGCCGAACGTCTTCGTGATCCCGCGGAGCTCGAGGAGCGGGACGCTCCGTCGATCGCACCCAGCGACGGCGCTCCCGCCCGCACGATCGCGGACGGGAGCGCCCTGGGGCTCACCCGGAAGGGGGGCGTGCGGGATCGTCACCGGTCCCGCCCGGCGCCTCGGTGGATCATGGAGTCGGCGGGTCCCCGGCGGACCCTACTTGGACGGCTCGGTGATGAACGGGACCTTGGTGGCGCCGCTGAGGATCGCCGCCTTGACCTCGTCCACCTTCGCCTGGATCTTCGCGGCTTCGGTCGCGTCGACCGCGGTGATCGGGGCGAGGCCGAGGACCGGCGTGTCGAGCCCGTAGAACTGCGGCTGCCCGCTGAACTTGCCGTCGACGATCGACCCGACCGCCTCGACGATCATCTCCTTCTGGTCGACGATCTGGGAGGTCAGGACCGCCTTCGGCGCGAGTGCGCTCTGGTCCTTGCCCCAGCCGATGACGAGGATGTTGCCGGCGTCCGCGGCCTGGATCACGCCCACGCCCGCGGCGTCGGCGATGTGATAGATGACGTCGATCCCGGTGCTGATCATCGCCTGGGCCGTCTCCTTCGCCTTGGCGACGTCATCGAAGGTCCCGAGGTACGTGAGCGTCACCGACGCGTCCGGACGGACGGAGAGGACGCCGAGCTTGTACGCCTCCATCTGCGCCACGATGACCGGGAACTGCTGGCCGGCGATGCCGCCGACCTTGCCGGACTTGGTCGCCATGCCCGCGACGACGCCGGCGAGGTAGGCCGCGTCCTGCGAGCTCGGCTGGAGGCCCTCGGCGTTCGGGGCGGCGAGCGTCGGGTTGTTCGTCACGAGGAACTTCACGTCCGGGTAGTCCGGCGCGACCTTCGCGGCGATGTCCCCGAACTCGAATCCCTGTCCGATGATGACGTTGTAGCCCTTGCTCGCGTAGTCGCGGTAGGCGGTCTCGAACTCGTTCGGCGCGACGCTCTCCGTGTAGGCAGTCTCCGCACCGTACTTCGACTGGAGCTCCGCGAGCGCCTCGTACGCCGACTGGTTGAAACCCTTGTCCGACGCAGGGCCGGGCAGGATCAGCGCGACCTTCAGGGCGGCCGCGCTCGGCGCGGCGCTCTCCGCCGGTGCCTGGCTCGCGGCCGGAGCGGCGCTCTGGGCGGGCGCCGCGCTTTCGGCTGGAGCGGCGGTGGGCGCGCTCGTCGCAGTTCCGCCGCTGCATGCGGCAAGGAGCGCGAGTGAGACGGCGGCTACGAAGGCCAGCCGGGCGTTCGGCATGCGCATGGGGACGAGTCCTCCTCGACTCTGTCTCTTGTCTTTCACAGGACCCTGAGGGGATGATGTACCATCTGTCAAGCGACTCCGCCACCAGCTGACGCAGGGGTGTCCCTCAGCGTGACGACTCTCATCCGGGGCCGTTTCGTCCTCACCTCATCTGACGCAGGGATGCTCCGCGATGCCGCCGTGCTCGTGGACGGGGTCGCGATCCGCGAGGTGGGCGCCTGGGACGACCTGCGCGCGCGACACCCGTCGGTGGCGGTCGTCGGGGACGGCACCGGGATCGTCCTGCCAGGCCTGGTGAACACCCACGGCCACTTCTCCGAGGGTCTGATCACCGGGATGGGCGAGACCCTGACCCTGCTCGAGTGGATCCAACGACTCATCGTCCCGGTCGCGCCGCATCTCACCCGCGAGATGGCGCGTGTCGGGACGCTCCTCAAGGGCGCGGAGATGATCGCGTCGGGGGTCACGGCGGTCAACGATCTCTTCGTGTGCTCGCCGCGACCCCACGACCCGGTGACTCCCGGCGTGGTGGACGGCCTGGAGCGGCTCGGTCTGCGCGGCGAGGTGGCCTTCGGAGCGTCGGACCTTGCCGACCCGCGCCCCGTGGAGGAGATCCTGGCCGAGCATGACGCGCTGGCCGCCGCCGCGGCCGGCTCGCGTCGGTGCCGCTTCCGCCTCGGGATCGCGACGGTCCTCGCCCAGAGCGACGCCCTCTTCGCCGCGTCCGTCCGGCGGACGCACGACGAGGGATGGCGCGTGCACACGCACTTCCACGAGGTGCGCGAGGAGGTCGTGGCCTCACGCCAGGCGCACGGCCTCACGACGATCGCTTACGCGGCGCGGTCCGGGCTCCTCGACGCCGAGGTACTCGGGGCGCACTGCATCTGGCTGACCGACGCCGACATCGAGCTGCTCGCGGAGCACGGCGTGCGCGTGGCGCACAACCCGGTCGCGAACATGATCCTCGGCTCCGGCGTCTGCCCGGTCCGGCGCCTGCAGGCGGCCGGGATCCCGGTCGGGATCGGGACGGACGGACCGGCGAGCAACGACGGCCAGGACATGCTCGAGGCGATGAAGACGGCCGCGCTCCTCCAGAAGGTGAGCAACCTCGATCCGACCGCGATGACGGCTCCCGAAGTCCTGCGGATGGCGACGCTCGACGGAGCTCGCGCCCTCGGCCTCGACGACGTCACGGGATCGCTCGAGGTGGGCAAGGATGCCGACGTCGTCCTGCTCGACGGCCGCAGCCCGGCCCTGGCGATCATCCACGACCCATACCAGGCCGTCCTCTACTGCACGAACGGCCGGGAGGTCTCGGACGTGTGGGTCCAGGGCGAGCGCGTCCTCGAGGCCGGACGCCTCACGCGTGTTGACATCGACGCCGTCGTCGACGAGGCGCGCGAGCTCGCCGAAGAGCTCGTGAGCGCGGCGGGCCTCCGCGATGCGCCGCACGCGTCGCACCTGGTCGGCCGCCCCGGCGCCGGCCGGGCAGCGACGGCCGGGGCCGGGGCCTAGATCGTCGGTCCCGGGTCTGCGACCGCGGTCTGGGCGGCACGGACCGCCGCGCGGACCGGCTCCAGGCCGCTCGGCTCCAAGTCGAACTCCACGACCAGGACGCGCCGCGCGAGCGCCCGGAGATCCGCCGGCAGCCCCGTGGCGTTGGTGACGACCACCACGTCGGCCGTCTTCACGAGAGTTGCGGCGCGGACCGGGTCGGTCAGGCTCGATTCCACGGCCTGCGTCAGCGCGTAGTGACTCGTGAGGCCGGCGATCTGCTGCGCCGTCCGATCATCGCGGCCGACCGCCACGACCGTCGCGTCGCGCGGCAGCTCCGCGAGGAGGCGCATCGTCTCCTGGGACGGGACGAGGTTGAGCGGGACGATCTCCACGTCGGGCGCAACGAGGGACCGCACCTCGGCGAGGTGGAAGAACGGAGTCAGAACGAGCGAGCCGATGACGCGCGACGGATCCGATCGCAGCTGCCGGAGCAGGAGCGGCTCGATATGGATGTCGATCTCGCGCTCGATCCTGTCGCTCATCGTGGCGAGCTCGACCGGGTTGCACTCCACGAAGAACGCCACGGGCGCCGGCCTGAACGCCTCGTCGACGACCCGACCCACGAGCGCAATGAGATCCTCCCGGCTGCGGCCGTAGAGCCGCCAGCGCATCGCGAGGCTGAGGAGGGCGTCGGCCGTCCGCTCGTCCGGGCTGTCGGCGCGCGGGATCGTGGCTGCGACCGATGCGCCGCGGCGATCCGTGACGTTCACCCACGCGCGGCGCTCGAGCCCCTGGAGGGCACGACTGACCGTGCTCGGGCTCGTCCCGAGCTCCGCCGCGAGGACTCGCACCGATGGGAGCATCGAGCCGGGTGGGTAGGTGCCCTTGAGGATGCGCTCCTCGAGCGCCTCTTCCACGGCCTGGGCGGTGAGCGTGAGCTGGCTCGTCTCCGACCTCCTGTTCAGCCGGCGATCACTGTGGGACCCATTGTGGATCACCCCAGGCCGGCCGAAGCGCCCCCGGATCGTCACAGCAGCCCCATGAGCACCCTGAGCATCTCCGGGAGGGCGAGTGGCGTGGCGCCCCCGCCTCCCCGCGCATAGACGGCCTGCGCCGCCCGGCGGGTCGTTGCCGGGTCCTCCGCGCGCAGGCGTGCCGTCAGGCGGTCGAGCGCCTCGTCGGCCTCGCGTCGCGTCGGGTGGATGTCGACGAGGCCGGGGACGCGGTCGTTGACGCCGATGAGGCGAAGCCGCCGTCCACCGGCGGTCTTCGTCCCTGCGATCCCCTCCGCCCCCCGGTGCTCGCCGGCCATCATGAAGCTGCGGTGCGTGAGGCCGGGCGCCACCCACGCGACGATCCGGTCGTACTCGGGCCGAAGCCGCTCCAGCGTCGTCGCCACGATCTCCGTCAGGCGGTTGTGGACCTCCACGTAGGCCGCCTTCTCCGCGTCGCCCCACTTCCACCGGCCATCCTTCCCGAGGATGCCCGTGCAGTCCGGGCGCCAGGGGGAGACGGCCGTCCCGCGCTGCTCGAAGAGCCCAGGATCGTCGTACGCGCTCGCGGGCGACTGCTCACCGCGCCACCGGTAGACGTACTCGTAGGGGACGAGCCCCATCGGCTCGGAGACGACGTAGCGATGGACGACGGTCCCGTCGCGCACGAGAGCCGAGGTCGTCAGGACCCTTGGGTCCTCGTCGGCGTCGAGCCGCGCGAGGAACTCCGGCAGCGGGGTGGTGTCCGGCACGCCGGAGACGGGTACGAAGCCCGCGCGCAGGAGGGCACCGTTGATCCGCCGGTGCTCCAGGCTGAGTGGGTACGGTTTCGTCTTCGTGCACGGGATGATGACCGCCACGTGCCGGCCGTCCGGCAGGTGGGGCGCGTACTGGTCCCGCACGTATTCCCAGAACGGGCGGACGCGGGGGTGGTCCAGGGCGTCGACATTGTCCTGCGGGCTGTAGAAGCGCATCGAATCGTCGAGCCGGAACGGCGGGACGATCTTCACGCGCGACTCCGCGAGCCGGTCGTCGCGGTCGGTGATGCTCACCGCACGAGTCCGCCGGCCTTCGCGGCGGCCTCCCGCGCGGGCGGCCAGACGTCGTCGAAGAGCCCCACCCCGAGGCCGCCGAGGTACCCGAGGACGTCGTCCACCTCCATGACGTCGCAGTACTTCTGCTGCAGGTCGAAGAGGTTCACCTTGTGGCTCAGCTCCCCGCGATCCCAGACGCACTGCTCCGGGATGACGACCCGGAAGTTGTCGGAGATCGCGTCCACGGCACTCGCGCGGACGCAGCCGCTCGTCGTGGTACCGGTGAGGATGATCGTGTCCGCCTTGAGGGCCACAAGGTAGCTGACGAGCGGGGTCCCGAAGAAGGCGGACGGCTTCTTCTTCTCGATGAAGAGGTCGCCGGGGAGCGGCGCCACCTCGGCGACGATCTCGTTGCCCTTGTGGCCCTGGACGTCCACCTCCTCCTCGGCGCGGTGGTTCTTCAGGTTCCAGACCCCGAGGTCGAAGCCGTCGGGACGGCGCGGGTTCGTCGTGTAGACGACCGGGAGCCGCAAACGACGCGCCTCGTCGAGGACACGGCGGGTCGCGGCGACCCCCTGCCAGCCGCGCTCCCCGCACGAGAAGCGCCAGCGCTTGATCGACTCGAGGATCGGCTCGGGGCGGTCCCCGACGAAGTTGTAGTTGACGTCGATGACCATGAGGACAGGGCGCTCGCCGGGTCCGGCGCTCTTCCCCCAGCCCGCTGCCTCGAAGACCTGTCGGTCGGTGTCGGACAGCACGTCGTCCCAGATGGGCATCTGGCTCCCTCCGTGGCTCGGGACCGGTGATGTCGTTGGCGGAGCGCGGGCTTACGAGCCGGCCGAGATCCCCTCGAGGGTGGCGCCCGGGCCGGTGCGCACGAGGCGGTCGGCCGGGGCCGGCGGGACGTCCGTGCGGACCTTGCGCGGGAGGTACCTGCCGGTCGGCTCGCCGACGGGCCGCGGACCGGGCGAGTCGTCCGCCCACTCGGCGGTCACCTGGCCGCGGAGGACGGTCATGATCGGCCACCCGTGGTAGGTGTGGCCTTCCATGATCGACCACCCGGCGCGCGTGTTGATGTGCTCCTTGCCGACCGTCACCTCGCGGGAGAGGTCCACGACCACGAGGTCGGCGTCGGAGCCGACCGCGATCGCGCCCTTCCGCGGGAAGAGGCCGTAGATCCTCGCGGGGTTCTCGCAGCTCACCTGCACGAGCCGCTCGAGGCTGATCCGGCCCTCGTGAACGCCCTTCGTGAGCATCACGGGAAGGAAGGTCTCCACGCGGGAGAACCCGGTCCGGCAGTCCCAGATGTTGGCGCTGTACATCGACTCGCGATCGGCCGGGTCCCATGCGACCACGTGGTCGGATCCCACGACATCGACGTCTCCGCGCGCGACGGCCTTCCAGAGCTCCTCCTGGGCGTCCTCCCAGCGGAGCGGGACGTTGATCCGCCAGCCGTCGTTCGGCGTGAAGCCGAGCCATGCGGGGCCGGTCTGCGCGTAGATCTCGACGCCGCGGGACTTCGCCTCGCGGATCTCGGCGAAGGTCGCCGGGGTCGTCGCGTGCTGGATGTACATGCGCGATCCGAGCTTCTCCGCGATGTAGGAGTACGCGCGGACATGCTGGGCCTCGAGCATGTGCGGCGAGCGGTCCGTCCACGCCCCCAGGTCCGTGCGGCCGATCGCGCGGGCGCGCTCCTCGAAGACTCGCGCGATCTCCCAGTTCTCGGGGTGGATCGATGCGATCGCCGGGGCGCCGAACCGGGCGACCTGCTCGAAGACCTTGTAGAGCACGCCGTCGTCGATGCCGACGCCGAGGCCGGCGCGACGGCTCGGCCAGTTGTGGTCCTCCGCCGGGATCCGGCGCGCCTGCATGTAGAGCTTGAACGACGTGACGCCGTACTCCTCGCAGTAGAGCGGGATCTCCTCGGCCTGCTCGTCGGTCTCGATCATGAATGTGAGGAACGCGTCCACCGCGGAGATCGAGTCGAGGATCTCCTTCGCGGCACCGAAGGACTCCGAGAACGGCACGACGTCGTCCGCCTGGACGAACTCCTTGAACGGCACGGTCCCGAGGCGCGTGGACGGGGCCTGGATCCCCCACGTCGTGACGCCCGCGCACGCCGCCGCCCTGCTCTCCGTCCGCATGTCGTAGTCGAACGGCACGTAGCAGCCCGGGTGGGCCTCCGAGTCCACGATCCCGGGGATGATGTGGTTTCCCTTGATGTCGATGACCTTCTTCGCAGGCGGCAGAAGCTCGTCCGCGGCGACCGCGACGATCTTCCCGTCGCGGATGGCGACTCCGGCCTGGAAGATCCCATCGCCGGTCACGACGCGCCCACCCTTCAGGACGAGATCGACTTCGCCGCTCACGTGTGCCTCCTTCGTCGTGCCGTTCGAGACCACCTGTGTCTTGTCTCGCACAAACTCTACCCGCTATCATAGGACACGCGCGCCGATGGTCAACCCGTCGGATGGAGCCCCGGCGAGCGCCGCGAGAGCCCGGCTCCCGCGCCCACCAGACC
Organism: Chloroflexota bacterium; assembly: GCA_021813655.1. Classification (GTDB taxonomy): domain Bacteria; phylum Chloroflexota; class Limnocylindria; order Limnocylindrales; family CSP1-4; genus CAIYQJ01. The sequence goes on from JAKAJU010000016.1 coordinate 20,750, forward strand.
CGCGAGCGATGGGTGAGGCGATGCAGACCCGATTCGGGCACGTCCACGTGAAGGACGGCCGGCGATGACGTGGGACCAGACGTTCCTGCCCGGTGCCTTCGGGCCGCCCGAGGGGTCGATCGAGATCCGTAACCTCCGGGGCGTGGTGACCGGCCGACTCGGCGAAGCATCGGTCGCGGCGGAGACGATGCGCGCGGAGCACGGCGTGATCGCATCGATCGGCGCGGCTCCGGCGGGCGCGGACGTGGTCGTGGACGCGCGCGGCGCCGTGGCGGTCCCCGGCCTGTTCGACACGCACCTCCACGTCGTCTTCGGCGACTGGACCCCGCGCCAGAACACGATCGGGTTCATCGAGAGCTACATGCACGGCGGCGTCACACAGGCGATGTCAGCGTCCGAGGTGCACCTGCCTGGCCGCCCGTCCGATCGCGAGGGGATCAAGGCCCTCGCGGTCGCCGCACAGCGCGCCTTCACCGGCTTCCGCCCGGGCGGCGTGAAGGTCCGTGGCGGTTCGGTCATCTGCGAGCCGGTCCTCCGGGAAGAGGACTTCGCATGGCTCGCCGGACAGGGCGTCCGGTTCATGAAGGTCGGGTTCGGCGCCTTCGGCGACCCGGCTGAGGCCGCGCCGCAGGTGGCGTGGGCGCGGGCCGCCGGCTTCGTCGTCATGTCGCACTCTGGCGGCGCCTCGATCTCCGGCTCCAGACCGATCACCGTGGACCACCTCCTCGCGATGCAGCCGGACATCGCCGGGCACGTGAACGGTGGGACCTCGAGCCTCCCCGACGAGGACATCGAGCGGCTCGTCCGCGGGTCCTCGATGGCGCTGCAGATCGTCCAGGCCGGGAACCTTCGGTCGGCGCTCGTCGTCCTTCGCGCAGCGCAGGCGGCCGAGGGGCTCGGCCGGGTCATCCTCGGGACGGACACGCCGTCGGGCACGGGCGTCATGCCGATGGGTGTCATCAAGACCGTCTGCGAGCTCTCGTCGCTCGGCGGGATCCGGGCGACCGACGTGCTCGCGATGGCGACCGGGAACTCGGCCCGGGTCCTGCGGGTGGACGAGGGGATCCTGGAGGCCGGGAGGCCGGCGGACATCGTGCTCATGCAGGAGCCGCTCGGCGGGACGCGCAGCGACCCGCTCGCGGCGATCGAGAACGGCGACATCCCGGGGATCTGCGGGGTGGTCATCGACGGCCAGATCCGCGCGCTGCGGAGCAGGAACACCCCGGCGCCCGCCCGCGACGCGGTCGTCGAGACGGGAGGCACGCGATGAGCCAACATGCGCCGCAGGACTTCCCCGCGATCCCCGCCACCCCGATCCCGGACGGGTATGTCGTTCGGGACGAGACCCTCATCCCGGCCGGACACGGCAGGGCGGCCCGGGTCGCCGCCGGCGAGATCCTCCAGATCGTCGACGTCCGCGGCCGACAGGTCACGGACATCATGGCCTGGCGCCTCGCAGATCCCGACGAGTACATGTCACCCGGCCACACCATCTCCTGCCTGACGCACCTCGTCCCGAAGGAGGGCGAGGAGGTCTTCTCGAACCATCGCCGGCCGCTGCTGCGCATCCGCCGGGACACCGTCGGGAGTCACGACCTCATCGTCCCGTGCTGCGACCCGGAGCGGTACTCGCGCGACTACGGCCTCACCGACCACCGCTCGTGCCTGGGGAACATCCGCGAGGGCCTGGAGCTCGCCGGCGAGACGTGGACGCCGCGGGCCGAGCTCGCGTGGAACGTCTTCATGAACAACGTCCTCCAGCCCGACGGGTCGATCAAGACCCTCGAGCCGCCGCACCCCCCGGGCAGCTACATCGAGCTGGACGTCCTCGATGACCTCGGCGTCGTCGCGAGCTCCTGCCCCCAGGACCTCACGGCGTGCAATGCCTGGGAGATCACCGAGATGGCGTTCCGGATCCTTCGCCCGGCGTCATGACCGGCGAGGGCTGGGAGGGCCTGTCGGCGCGCGCCCGGGTCGCCGTCGTCGCGCGGATCCTCGCGCGCGCAGGCCTCGTGCACGCATTCGGTCATGTGAGCGCCCGTACGCAGGACGGCCTCGTCATCACGCCCGTCTTCCCGCCCCTTGGGGCGCTGGCGGAGACGGACGTCCGCGTGCTCGCGGCCGACGGATCGCCCCTCGACGGCGAGCGGCGCGGCGTACCGCTCGAGGCCCCGATGCACGCGGCCATCTACGCGGCCCGCCCGGACGTGTCGGGGATCTGCCGCATCCATGGGCGCGCCGCCGCCGCGTGGGCCGCGCGACCGGAGCCGCCGCCGCTGCTGCACGGCTTCGGGGGCGTCGTCGAGCCGGTCGCGATGTGGCCGGATCCGGACCTCATCGCGGACACGACGGGGGCGACCGGCGTCGCGACGGCGCTCGGCGTGGGACCCGCGATCCTTCTCCGGGGGAACGGGGGGCTGGCCGTGGGCCGGGATCTCGCCGAGGCGACCGCGCGGGCCTGGTGCCTGGAGGACCGCTGCGAGGTGGCCGACCGTGCCGGCGGAACTGGGGTCCCCTTCTCCCACGACGAGCTCGCGCGGCGGAACCGGTGGTACGACGCGGAGACGGCACGCCTCTGGGCCTGGCTCCTCGCGACCTACGCAGACTAGGAGCCCGTGTCGGTAATCGCCACCCGGCGCACGGCCCGGGTGCGAGAATCTCGTATGCGCCAGAAGACGTTCCGCCCGTACGACCAGCACAGCCTCCTGCTGATGCCGCCCAGCCTGCATGACTGGGTCGATCCCGACGGCCTGCCTGCCTTCATCAGC
>JAKAJU010000103.1 GCA_021813655.1 Chloroflexota bacterium
CGCGGCGGCTCGGCCGACGCGGCGGCGGGCCCCGCCGTCTCCTGACGGGCGCTCGCGCGAACCCCAGGGGGGCACCGGCGCGGGAGCCGTCGCGGGCGACCCCGGGGGAACCGCAGCGGGTCGCGCGTCGTCAGGGGCTCGCAGCGCCTCGGCGCGCCGTACTCGCATCAGCAGCAGGAGCAGCCCGATGTCCACGATCACGACCGTCATGCGTCCCGGCGCCCGTCTCGGGCTGCTCGGACTCGGAGCCGTCGCCGGCCTCGTCGTCGCGACCGCGCTCGGCCCCGCCGGTGGCGCCGGACCGGTCCGCGCCGAATCCGGCGCGACGGCCGAGCACACGATCGCGGTGACCGGGACGGGCACCGTCACGGTGAAGCCGGACGTCGCCGACGTCCGGCTCGGCGTCCAGGTGCAGAAGCCCACCGTCAAGGAGGCCCAGGCCGCCGCCGCGCAGGCGATGACCGCCGCGGTCGCGGCGGTCAAGAAGGTCGGCGTCGCGGACGCCGACATCAAGACGACCACCGTCTCGCTCTCGCCCATGTACGACTACTCGCAGGGCGGCAGCGGGAAGCTCATCGGGTACCAGTTCACCAACCAGGTCGCCGTCACGGTCCGCGACATCTCCAAGGTCGCTGACGTCATCGACGGCGCCATCGCGGCCGGCGCGAACACCGTCGACAGTGTGACGTTCCGCGTGAACGATCCGGTCGGCGCGGAGGCGCAGGCCCGGACCGCCGCGATGGCCGACGCGAAGAGCCGCGCCCAGGCCCTCGCGAGCGCCGCCGGCGTTCGGATCGTCGGCGTCGCGTCGATCGCCGAGACATCGGCGCCGGTCCCGGTGCCGATGGCCTATCCGGCCGGGGCCGGGACGAAGGACTCGTACTCCACGCCGATCCAGACAGGCACCAACGACATCGTCGTCACGGTCGCCGTCTCCTACGTCATCGAATAGCGCGGCCGACCGCCCGCCACACGGGCCCGGCCCGGCGAGCTCGCCGGGCCGGGCCCGTGTCGTTGGCGTGGCTCCGCGTGATCCGGCGCCCGGCGCGGTCAGAAGCCCGGCGCGTGCGGAGGCGGCACCGTCTCGAGCCGGACGGAGGACATGCCCATCGGCCGCAGCCCCATCGCCGACACGTGCTCGCGGTTGAGGAGGGCGAAGTCGTAGCGCGCGCGGAAGCCCTCGCCCATCCGACCCCGAACCTCGACCGCCGTGAGGGGGATGAAGGCCGGATCCTCCGACTCGAAGTAGAGGTCGGGCGCCGCGTGCTCCGAGAGATGGAGCCGCCCGGTGATGACGAAGCCCGGAGCGACGGCGACGAACTCGCGGGGTGTCTTGGGGATGACGTAGTCCGCGGTGGTCGCCGGATCACCCGGCAGGAGCTCCGAGATGAGGACGATCTGGCGGCGCGTGATGAACAGGTCCTCGGAGAGGATCGCATGCACGTCGCCGCTGCGGTCGACGAGCGCCGCCTCGAAGAGGTGGAGCGAGTTGAGGGCGAGGTTGACGTGGTCGGAGAACCGTCCGCCCTGCGTCTTGCGCATGTAGCCGCGCACGCGGAGTCCCACGCCGATGATCTCCACCTCGACCGTGCCGGGTGGGGCGGGCAGGACGATCGGCGGTCCGGCCGCCTCGACGGCGTCGGGGTCGAGGTCGATCTCGGGCGTCCGAGCCATCGCGCCGGTCTCGACCGTCGGCGTCCGCTCGTCGTCGCTCATGAGCCCCTCCGTGCCCGCCGGCCCGTGTCCCGTCGGGGGTGTCAACCGGGGATGGCCGGATCGCGTCGCCGCCCGCCAGCCTGACGGTCCCGCCCCTCCCGAGTATAGGCTGGCGGACTCGTCGGGCGACCGGTCCCGGGCGGTTCGCGTACGCTCCGCCCCACGGCCCGGCACGGCCGATCAGGAGGAGCGATGGACCAGACGCATGCGGGTGGCCGCGCGTACGGCGCGGCGAGCATGACCGCGACGCTGCGCGAGGTGCTCGTGAAGGCACCGGGACCCGCGTTCGGGCGAGCATTCGACGATCCGGCGCATGGCTTCCTCCGGCCGGTCGACCTCGCGCGGGCGGCCCGTGAGCACGCCGCGCTCGTGTCGACGCTCGAGCGCCTCGGGGTGCGGGTGGACCGCCTCGATGCCGAGACCGCCAGCCCCGACCTGGTCTACACCTACGACCCGGCCCTCGTGACGGAGCGGGGGGCGATCCTTCTGCGATCGGGCCGGCCGAGCCGTCGGGGCGAGGAGGAGGTCCTCGGCGCGTGGTTCGCCGCGCAGGGGATCCCGGTCGCCGGGCGCATCGAGGCTCCCGGGACGGTCGACGGGGGCGACGTCCTCTGGCTCCGGCCCGGGCTCCCCTGCGTCGGGCGCACGCTCCGGACGAACGCCGAGGGGGTCAGCCAGCTCTCGGCGCTCCTCGGTGGCGACGTGCGGGTCTTCGACGTCCCGTACTGGAACGGTCCGGCCGAGCTCGTGCACCTGCTCTCCGTGATCTCCCCGGTCGCGGACGACCTGGCGGTCGTCTACCCGCGGCTGCTGCCGGCTGGTCTCTGGGAGCTGCTCGGCGACCTGGGGATCGCGACGATCGCGGTCCCCGACGAGGAGTACCCGACCCTCGGCTGCAACGTGCTCGCTGTCCGAGCGCGGGTCGTCGTGGCCGCGGAGGGGAACCCGGTCACGGCGGCCGCCCTGCGCGACGCGGGATGCGCGGTCCACGCCTTCCCGGCCGGGGAGATCGGCATGAACGGCGGCGGCGGACCGACGTGCCTCACGCGGCCGATCCTGCGGGCATGACGATGGCGAGGGACCTGGAGCGGCGGGCTGTCGAGGCGGTATCCGAGGAGCGGATCGGGGAGCACCTCGCCGCCCTCGTGCGCGTCCCGAGCGTGACCGGGGACGAGGCGGCGGCCGCGGATCTCGTCGCCGGGCTGCTGCAGGCTGGCGGTCAGGCGGTCGCGGCGGAGCGCTGGGACGTGGACGCACAGGCCTTCGCCGCAGACCCACGACACCCGGGCTCCGAGACGCCGCGGACGATCCTGCCTCTCGTGGCCGCCTCGGTCCGGGCCGCCCGCCCGGGGAGGCGCCTCATCCTCTCGGGGCACACCGACGTCGTACCGGCCGGCGACCCCGGCACCTGGTCCACGCCCCCGTTCGAGCCGGTCACGGCCGGCGGGCGGATCCGGGGTCGCGGCGCGTGCGACATGAAGGGCGGGGTCGTGGCGGCCGTCGAGGCGCTGCGCGCGATTGCGTCGCTCGCGGGCCCGGACGGACTCCTCCCGGCGCCATTCGCGGGAGAGGCGGCGTTCGTCGGCGTCCCCTCCGAGGAGGACGGCGGCGCCGGCACGCTCGCCGCCATCCGGGCCGGGTGGGTGGGTGACGCCGCGATCGTGACCGAGCCCACGCGGATGGCGATCGTGACGGCGGCTGCCGGGGCCATCACGTTCCGTCTGGCGGTCCCCGGGCGGGCGGCCCATGCGTCGACGCGCACGGAAGGCGTCTCGGCGCTCGAGAAGCTCGAGGTGCTCCACGCGGCGCTGCGGGCCGACGAGGATCGGCGCAACGCGGCAGAGACGGATCTCCGGATGCGGGCCCTCGGCCTGCCGTACCCGACGATCATCGGGAAGGTGCGGGGCGGCGACTGGGCGTCGACGGTGCCGGATCTCCTCGTCGCGGAGGGCCGCTATGGCGTGCGGCTCGGCCAGGACGCGGGCGGCGCGCTCGCCGAGCTGCGGGCGGTCGTCGACGGGGCATGCGCGAACGACCCCTGGCTGCGGGAGCATCCCGCGAGCGTCGAGCTCACCGGCGGGCGGTTCGACTCGATCGACCAGCCGGCCGACCTCGCGCTCGGCGCGGAGCTGGCGGCGATCGTCACGGACCTCGAGGGGATCGCGCCGGAGATCGTCGCCGTCCCGTACGGATCGGACATGCGCCTGTGGGTGCGCGAGGGCGGGACGCCATGCGTCCTCTACGGGCCGGGCGACGTCCACGCTGCGCACGCCGCGGACGAGTCGGTCGCCATCGACGAGGTCGTGCGGTGCTCGCGCGTCCTCGCAGCATGGCTCGTGCGGGGACTGACGGCCGACTGAGCCTCTCGGCGGCGGCCGCCGCGGGTCGGGTGGTCGCGGGTCAGCAGGCCCGCTGGCGCGTCAGGCCGGGCGTCGGAAGCCGCAGATGCGGCAGGTCGCCATGCCCGTGAGCGCGTCCACGTCGAGGAAGCTCGCGCAGCCGTTCGTGCCGCAGTAGAGCGACGCGCGGCGCTGGAGCCGTCGCCGGGACGACGAGGAGAGCTGGGAACCGATGGCCGATGTGGCCCGTCGGTTCGCGGTATGGGAGCGCATGAGTGTGCCTGTGCCTTGATCCTGTCCGGCGTCCGCGCCTCTGGGGCGCGGGTCCACCTGTTCGGTCCGCTCGACACGCCCGGATGTGGGTGGGCGGAGCGGTGTGTCCTCTCGGGCGCGACGCGGGAGCTGCGATGTCTGCTCGCTCGGACCGGCGTCTGCGGCGCGAAAGGTTGTCAGTCGATGCGGGAATCCTACGCGAGCGGGCGGGATCCGTCCAATCCGGGCGGTCGAAGGGCCCTTGGGCCGCCCGCCCCGACGCGACCACGCGCCCCGATCCGACCCTGCGCTCCGCGCTCGACGCCGTGGGCGCCCTCAGCGCTGTGGGCGCCCTCAGCGCCGTGGGCGCCCTCAGCGCCCGGGCACGTACCGGATCGCCGTCTCGCCGCCGGCCTCCGAGTAGTCGCCGCCGACGAGCAGCGCGGACCCGTCGGCGAGCGTCGCCGTCTCGCCGCCCTGGCGGGCGTGCGGCATCGACGGGAGGTCGAGCCAGGCGCCCGACGTCGGGTCGTACGCTCGCGCGACCTTCGTCTCCGTCAGCCCGAGAGCCGCGTCTCCCTCGAGGCCGCCGGCGACGAGCACGCGACCGTCCTGCAGAGAGGCCGCGAACGAACCCGCGAGATCGATGCCGGGGGTCGAGCGCCATACGCCGGCCTGCCAGTCGTTGACCCCGGCGTATGCCGGGCCGACCTGGTGCCATGCCCCGGTTCTCCCGTCGAACCTGAAGGTCCGGACGACATCGGCCTCGTGCTTCCACGAGACGTCGTGACCGACGAGGAGCGCGCCACCATCCGGCAGCGCGACGAGCGTCCCGGTCGAGGTCGCCCACGGGTCGGTGGTGGGCACGTCCGCCCCGTCGGCGGCGATCGCCACCCTGTCGATCCCCGGCAGGTCGCCGACGAGCGAGAACCGCCCGGTCGCGGGGTCGTAGGCCTCGGTGGTCGTCGCGGCGCGCGCGTCCATCCTCACGCCCACGTCCGAGCCCACCCACACCTCGCCGCCCGGTGCCACGACGAGCACGCGTCCGTCCGCGAGCGTCGTCGCCGTCGCCCCGGCGCGGGCGTATCGCATCGAACCGGTCGGCGAGAACGTCCCGGTCGCGGGGTCGAAGATCTCGGCCGTGGCCAGAGGGGGCACGGTGTGCGACGGCGCCACGTCCTCGATCGGCCGACCACGCGTCACGCCGTCGGCGGGTCTGAGCGCGGCGATGTTCGACGCGCGCGGCCGTGCGATCGTCGACGTCGGCCGGTCGAAGTACGCGCCCCCGGCGACGAGGACACGACTGTCCGCGAGGACGGCCGCCGCCGGAGCGGAGCGGGCGGTCCCCATGAGGCCGACCTTCGTCCAGGTTCCCCCGGAGGCGCGAGGGTCGTACACGTACGCGCTCGAGTACGCCTGCTGCGTGTCGTTCGCGCCGCCGAGGACGAGCACGCGACCGTCCCGGAGCGCGACCGCGGCGAAGTTCCACCGCGGCGCGCCGAGACCCGGGCCCTTCGTCCACGTGGCGGTGGGGGGGTCCCACCGTGCGACAGCCGAGCCATCGCCGGCGATCGCGAGAGCGCCACCGTCCGGGAGCGCCACGACCTGGCCGCCGTACCAGTCGGTCGGGAGCGTTCCCGCGGCCACCCACGAGCCGGTCGGAGCGGGCGCGGGGGTCGGCGGGGCGGTCGAGGCGGTGGCCGCCGGCGTCGCGCTCATCGCGACGGCAGTCGCCGTGGGTGCGGCCGGCGTGCCCGCGGTCGGCGACCCGATCGGCGCCGGCCGAGTGCCGGACGGGGACGCCGTCATGGACGCGCTCGGTGACGGCGTGACGGCCGACGAGCACCCGACGACGAGGGCGACGACGAACGCGGGCCCGAGCGCGCCGAGCGCGCATGAGCGGAGACGGTGGCTCATCCGAACACCCCCGGCCAGATGGCGCCGACGACGAGGCCGGCGACGAACGACGCGGCGTTGGCCGCGAGGGAGACCGCGGCGGCGCGCCGAGGTCCCGCGGCGCGGAACGCCGCCCAGTAGAAGAGCGCCTCCGCGGTGACGGCCCACGACTCCGCGACGACGAGGTACTCCGGGCTTCCGACGAGGAACGGCTGGGTAACGACATACCACACGATCGGGTGCGTCGCGAGGTTCGCGAAGACGACGAGGAGGACCAGCCGGACCCGATCGGGCTCGGCGCGGCGCAGGAGGTACGCGGCGATCGGCACCTCGACCGCGAGGGTGAGGAGGAACGCCGCGAACCAGCCCGACGCCGGGAAGAACACGCGCTCAGCCTGCGCCGCCGACGAGGGTTCGGGGAGTGCCGACCGGAGCCTTCCCTAGTCCTGCCCGAACAGGTCCTCGATCGCCTCCTCGAACGCGGCCGTGTGCAGGTCCACGTCCGCCTCGACCGTCGCAGGGCTCATGAGCGCCATGTTGTGGAACGGCGTGAGGAGGATGCCGCGGTTGAGCGCGTGAAGATGCAGGAAGCGCTCGAGCTCGACGTCGTTGGACGCCGCGTGCTCCCGGCCTGTCCGCGCCGGCTCGGGCAGGAAGTGGTACTCCGCCCGGCACCCGAGGCGCGTCACGTACCACGGCACGCTCCGGCGCCCGATGGCGTCCCGGACGCCCGCCTCCCAGCGCTGCGCGAGGGGGATCGTCCGGGTGTAGGCCTCCGGCGTGAGCACCTCGGTCAGGGTCGCGCGGACGGCGGCGAGGGAGAGGGCGTAGCCGGCGAGCGTGCCGCCGATCCCGCCCACGTCGGCGTCCTCGACGGGGATCGACGAGGAGACGCGCGCGCCGATCTCCTCGCTCATCCCGTACGTCCCCACCGGGATCCCGCCGCCGATCGATTTCCCGATCGTGAGCATGTCGGGCCGGAGGCCGTACGCGGCGGTCATCCCGCCCGGGCCGGCTGAGATCGTGTGCGTCTCATCGATGATGAGGATCGTCCCGGTCCGACGGGTGATCTCGCGCACGGCGTCGTGGTAGCCGGGGTCCGGCAGGATGATCCCGACGTTCGTGAGCGCGGGCTCGATGAGGACGGCGGCGACGTCGCCCGGCGTCAGCGCCCGCTCGAGCGCGTCGACGTCGTTGAACTCGACGACCTTGGTCGTGACGGCCGGGTCCACCTGCGGGCCGATGTTCCCGTGGCGCGGGCGGACGGTGCCGTCGGGGTCGAGCGCGGCGAGCGACTCGTCCACCGAGCCGTGGTAGCACTCGTCGTGGACGAGGATCTTGGGGCGCCCGGTGAGCATCCGCGCCAGGCGCAGCGCGAATCGGTTGGCGTCGGTCGCCGTGAGCGTGAACTGCCAATAGCGGAGGCCGAAACGGCGCTGGAGCTCCTGGCCGACGGCGATGGCGTCCTCGGTCGGGAGCATCGTCGTGATCCCGCGCGCGACCTGTCGGCGGACGGCCTCGACCGTCGGGGCGGGCGAGTGGCCCGCCATGGCCCCCGTATCCCCGAGGCAGAAGTCGGCGTACGCGTTGCCGTCGACGTCGAGGAACCGCGCCCCCTCGGCCCGCTCGACGAAGACGGGGTGCGGACCCGCCCACTTGACCATCCAGTTCATCGGGACGCCGTCGAGGAGGGGCCCGCGGGCGCGCGCGAAGAGCTCGCCCGACCGGGGGTGCATCTCGGCGAACCGCGTGGTCTCGCGCTCCATCAGGCGCGCGAGCCGCGCGCGGTCGAGCGTCGCGGCGTGGTGGCTGGTCACGGGATCCTCCCTGGGGCGCGGTGCCGTCCGCCGGGCACGCGCCTGTCGCCTGACAGTGTCGCCGCGGGCCCGGCCCGACCGCAACCCTCGCGCCGCAGCGGGTGCGCGCCGGGCCCGGGCCGTCCGGTCGGGATGACTGAGGCGCTATCCTCGGGCCATGCCCATGGAGTTCCACGTCTCGCGCGCGGCTCGCGAGCGCTACCGCGTGGAGGACGCTCTCTTCAGCGTCACGGGCAACGTGCTGCTACCAGGGTTCCCTGCGACGCGCCGCCTCGCCGCCGCCATGAACGCCGCACGCGACCCGGGTGCCCCACCGGTCCAGGCCGGCGACCTCAACGCGATGGGCCTCGTCGACGAGATCCTCCACGTCGTCGTCGCGCTCTACCGCGAGAGGCGCGAGGCGGACGCCATGGTCGGCGCCCTCGCCGCCGCCCGCGAGCGGGTGGGCGAGGAGGCCACCGAGGCCGCTCTCCGCGCGTTCTGCGCCGAGTTCCCCGCGCTCGCCGTCCATCGGGGGGAGGTCGACCCCACGGCCTTCCTCGACGGCGAGACCGATGGGATCCCGAACCGCGCGGTGGTCCTCGAGGAGATGACGCTGCTGCGGCTCGCGAACCTTAACCCCGCCTTCGGGGCGTTCCGCGAGCTGTTCGACGACCGGGCCCTCGCGGCGACCACGGCGTACACGGGTGTCGTGGACGCGGTCGGGGACCACTTCCGTGTCCGCCCGCCGTTCGGTCCGGACGGTCAGCCCCTCGTCGAGATGCTCCGCGCGCCCGCGGTCGCGTCACCGGACTCGCTCGCGGGGCAGCTGCGGTTCATCCGGGATCGCTGGGGCCTGCTGATCGGCAGGTGCCTCGACCGGCTCGTCGTGACCCTCGACGTCCTCGCGGAGGAGGAGCGTGCCGCCTGGCTCCGCTGGATGTCCGCGCACGGTGATGGCGGAGGCGGCGCGGACTCGGCAGCGCTGCGCGGGTTCGGCGTCGGCGGCGCGGACGAGCCGGAGCGGTTCAGCGCCGACAAGGACTGGATGCCGCGGCTCGTCCTCATCGCGAAGAGCACGTACGTGTGGCTCGACCAGCTCTCGCGCCAGCACGGCCGCGAGATCCGCACGCTCGACGCCATCCCGGACGAGGAGCTCGACACCCTCGCACGCCGGGGCATCACCGGCCTCTGGCTCATCGGCCTGTGGGAGCGCAGCGAGGCATCGGCCCGCATCAAGCGGATGATGGGCAACCCCGAGGCTGTGGCGTCCGCCTACAGCCTGCGCGACTACAGGATCGCCGACGACCTCGGCGGCGAGTGGGCGTATGACGACCTGCGCGACCGGGCCTGGAGGCGCGGGATCCGGCTCGCGTCGGACATGGTGCCCAACCACATGGGGATCGACTCCACCTGGGTCGTCGAGCACCCGGACCGGTTCCTCTCGCTGCCCGAGCCGCCCTATCCGGCGTACTCCTTCACCGGCGAGGACCTGTCGCCCGACCCGCGCGTCGAGATCCGCCTGGAGGATCACTACTGGGACCGGAGCGACGCCGCCGTCGTCTTCCAGCGGCGTGACCGGTGGAGCGGCGACGTCCGCTACATCTACCACGGCAACGACGGGACGAGCATGCCGTGGAACGACACCGCGCAGCTCGACTACCTGCGGGCCGACGTCCGCGAGGCCGTCATCGCGACGATCCTCGACGTCGCCCGCAGGTTCCCGATCATCCGGTTCGACGCCGCCATGACGCTGGCCAGGAAGCACGTCCGGCGGCTCTGGTTCCCCGAGCCCGGGCACGGTGGTGCCATCGCGTCACGCGCGGAGCACGCGGTTCCGCGGGTCGCGTTCGACGCCGCGATGCCCGAGGAGTTCTGGCGCGAGGTCGTCGATCGGATCGCCGCAGAGGTCCCGGACACCCTCCTCCTCGCCGAGGCGTTCTGGCTCATGGAGGGCTACTTCGTCCGGACCCTCGGCATGCATCGCGTCTACAACAGCGCGTTCATGCACATGCTCCGCGACGAGGACAACGCCGGCTACCGCCTCGTCATGAAGAACACGCTCGAGTTCGACCCGGAGATCCTGCGGCGCTACGTCAACTTCATGAACAACCCCGACGAGAAGACGGCGGTCGAGCAGTTCGGGAAGGGGGACAAGTACTTCGGCGTCGCCACTCTCATGGCGACGCTCCCGGGCCTGCCGATGTTCGGGCACGGCCAGGTGGAGGGCTACGCGGAGAAGTACGGCATGGAGTACCGGCGCGCGTATCACGACGAGAGGCCGGACCAGTGGCTCGTGGACCGCCACGAGCGGGAGATCTTCCCCCTCCTGCACCGACGCTGGCTCTTCGCGGATGTCCGTGGCTTCCTGCTGTACGACGTCGAGACGGCGGACGGGCACATCAACGAGGACGTCTTCGCCTACTCGAACCGGGTCGGCCGAGAGCGCGCCCTCGTCGTCTACAACAACCGCTACGCGGAGGCTCACGGCTGGCTCCGGACCAGCGTCGGCTTCGCCGAGAAGCTGCCCGACGGGTCGAAGACGATCGTGCGGCGGGGCCTCGGGGACGGGCTCGACCTGCGGCGCGACGAAGGCTGGTACACGATCATGCGCGAGGCCGTCAGCGGTCTCGAGCACATCTGCGCCAGCCGCGACCTCGTCGAGCACGGGCTGGAGGTGCGTCTCGGCGCGTACGGGCGCCAGGTCTTCCTCGACATGCACGAGGTCGCGGATGGTCCGGCGCGGCAGTACGGCCGGCTCGCGGAGAGGCTCGGCGGGCGCGGGGTCCCGAGCGTCGAGGACGCCCTCCGCGAGCTCCAGCTCCAGCCGGTCCACGACGCACTGCGCGCTCTCGCGCAGGGGGACCTGTTCCGGCGGGTCGTGGCGGCCGCCGTCGCCGCGCCCGGGGTCGCCACTGCAGAGACAGCCGTGCGCGAGGGTGAGTCCCCCGGAGCCACGGAAGGCCCCGGCGGCGCCGGAGCCGCCGCGGATCTCGACCCGGCGGTCCTGCGTGCCGAGACGGCCGTCCGGCTCGCCGGATTCTTCGCCACGGTGGCCGATGCCACCGGCACGGCCGGAGATCCCGCCGCGGTCGCATCGAGCGTGGCGGACGAGGTCGCCGCGGTCCTGTGCGTGCGCGCGATCTGTGAGGTCTCCGACGAATCGCCCGGAGCCGAGCCGGCCGGCGTGGCTGCGGAACCGGTCGCAGGCGGCGGAGCCGGGGCGGCGTCCGTCGGGGCGCGGCTCGTCTCCGGTGATCGGGCCCTGTGGTCGGCGCTGCTCGGGACGCTCGTCCTGCACCGGATGGGCGAACTCGCTCCCGGGGACGACCCGACGCTCACGAGCCGGGCCTGGATCGACGAGCTCCGCCTCGGCAGCGCCGTCGCGGGGATCTTCCGCGACGTCGGTCTCGACGAGAGTGAGGCGTGGCGTGCGGCGGACCTGGCGTGCCTGCTCGTGCGGCTCCCGACGGTCGCGACGCTCGCCGCGGCCTCGGCGACCGGTACGGCCGCCCCCGCGACGGGCGCCGCCACCGAGGAAGGGGCGGTCGCGGGCCCACGGGGAGCCGTCCTGGCGCCGACGTCGGGAGCCCTCCCTCCCGGGCGACCCACGCCGTCGGAGCCGACGCCGAACCGCCGGTCGTCCGTCCTGCCGCACGACGCGCGCGCCCTCCTCGCCGCGTGGCTGGCGGACGACGACCTGCGTCGCTTCATCCGAGTGAACAGCTGGGAAGGCGTCGCCTGGTTCGAGCAGGAGGCGTTCGAGGAGCTCCTCGGCTGGGCGGCGGTCCTCGACGCGATCCGCGGCGCCGCACGGCCCGGCGAGCCGGATCTCGCGCGCGGCCGCGCATCGTTCGCGGCGGCCCTGGCGGTCTCCACGTCGTTGACCAGGGCTGCAGGCGCGGCCGGCTATCGCCTCGACGCGATGCGGGAGGCGGCCGGGATCTGACCGCCCGGACGGGCTGCGCGTCCGGCCGGTGGTCACGCGCACGCCGCGGGGGACCCGGTTCCTTCGGGACGTTCGGCGATTGCCGCCCATCGTGGGCCCTGCATACGCTGGCGACGGAGGTGGCGAATGGCGGACCGTCCGGGCGGCGTGCGCGAGCTTCCCGCCGCGGCACTGTATCGAGCGACCGATCCGGCCGGTCTCGGCTTCGCGACGACGGCCGACCTGCCCGACCTCGACGACATCGTCGGCCAGGAGCGTGCGGTCGAGGCGATCGTCTTCGCGATCGGGCTCGCGAGCGACGGGTACAACGTCTTCGCCCTCGGCCCCACCGGGACGGGCAAGCTCACGACTCTCAGGACGTACGTCGGTCGCTTCGCCGCGGAGCGACCCGTCCCGTCCGACTGGTGCTACGTCTTCGACCCGGACCGCCCCCAGCGGCCCAGGGCGCTCCGGCTGCCTCCGGGCCGTGGGGCGATGCTCCGGGACGAGATGGCCCGGTTCGCCGGCGACCTTCGCAGCGCGCTCGGCGCGGCATTCGACGACGAGCGGTTCCGCAGCCGCCGGGAGGCCCTCGACGAGGAGCTCAAGGATCGGCGGGAGAAGGCGCTCGAGGCCGTCGACGCGATCGCGCGGCCCGAGGGGATCGCGGTCGTCCGGACGCCCGTCGGCGTGGGGTGCGTGCCACTCCACGACGGCCACCCGATGGACAGCGACCAGTTCCACAAGCTCCCGGAGCCGGAGCGGGCCCGGATCCGGGCCAAGATGGAGGTCTACGAGGCACGCGTCGAGGAGACGGTCCGCAAGTTCCCGAGCTGGGAGCGCGAGCAGCGACGCAAGGTGCGCGACCTCGAGCGCGAGACCGCGCGCCGGACCGTCGAGCACCTCCTCGAGGACCCGCGTCGGTCGATGGCCGACCTGCCCGACGTGCTCGAGCACCTCGATCGAGTCCAGGGCGACGTCGTCGAGAACGCCGCGATCCTCGTCGCAGCGGCCGCCGCGCAGGAAGGCGACCTCCCGGCCGCCCTCCGCTCGATCGCGTCGGAGGTCGGGTCCACGCGTCGGTACGAGGTGAACCTTCTCGTGGACCACACGGCCACGACGAGCGCACCGGTCGTCATCGAGGACGACCCGGGGTACGCCGACCTCGTCGGCCGGGTGGAGTACACGGCGACGCTCGGCGCGCTGACGACCGACTTCCACCTGATCCGGCCGGGGGCGCTCCACCGCGCGAACGGCGGGTACCTCATCCTCGAGGTCCTCAAGGTCCTTCAGCAGCCCCTCGCGTGGGAGGGCCTTAAGCGCGCCCTCCGCGCGAAGGAGATCCGCATCGGGTCGCCCGCCCAGGCGCTCGGGCTCGTGAGCACGGTCACGCTGGAGCCCGAGCCCATCCCGCTGGACATCAAGGTCGCGCTCGTCGGGGACCGCCGGATCTACGGCCTGCTGGCCGCCGCCGACCCGGACTTCCTCGAGCTGTTCAAGGTCGCGGCGGACTTCGAGGAGGACGTCCCGCGCACCGCCGAGACCAGCTCGGTCTACGCCCGCCTCGTGGCGACTCTCGCCCACCGGGAGGGGCTCCGCCCGCTCGACGCCGGCGCCGTCGCGCGCCTGATCGAGGAGGGGGCGCGGCTCGCGTCGGACCAGGAGCGCATCTCGGCGCACATGCGCACCTTCTCCGACCTCATCCACGAGACCGACCACCTGGCCGGGGCGGCGGGCCGATCGGTCGCGACCGCCGCGGACGTGGACGCGGCGATCGAGGGCCGACGCCGGCGCGCCGGCCGCGCGCGGGAGCGCCTTCTCGACGCGGTGGAGCGCGGCCTGATCCTCGTGCGGACGACGGGGACGGCCGTCGGGCAGGTGAATGGCCTCTCCGTCGTCCTGACGGGCGACCAGTCCTTCGGCCTCCCGAGCCGGATCACGGCAAGCGTCCGGATGGGCGGAGGCGAGGTCGTGGACATCGAGCGCGAGGTGGAGCTCGGTGGGCCGATCCACTCCAAGGGGGTGCTCATCCTCTCCGGCTTCCTCGGCGGAAGGTACGTCCCGGACCTCCCGCTCTCGCTCCGGGCGAGCCTCGTCTTCGAGCAGTCCTACGGGGGCGTCGAGGGCGACAGCGCTTCCCTCGCGGAGCTCGTCGCTCTCCTCTCCGCACTCGGCGAGGTTCCCGTCCGCCAGTCGATCGCGGTCACCGGCTCGGTGGACCAGCGCGGCGACGTGCAGCCCGTCGGCGGCGTCAACGAGAAGGTGGAGGGGTTCTTCGATGCGTGCGCGATCCGGGCGCTGACGGGCGATCAGGGCGTGGTGATCCCGGCGGTGAACGGACGCGACCTCATGCTCCGCCGCGAGGTCGTCGGGGCGGTCGCGGCCGGGAGGTTCCACCTCTGGCCGGTCTCGACCGTGGACGAGGCTGTCGCGGTCCTCACCGGCCGGCCGGCGGGTCGTCGAGGGCGTTCCGGATCGTGGACGCGGGGCTCGGTCAACGAGGCCGTCGAGAACCGCCTCCGGGCGCTCGCGGAGACGACCCGGGCCTTCGCACGCGGCGATGCGCCGACCTGAGATCGCCGGCCGCGACGGCGTGGGCACTGCACCCGCGGTGCGCATGCCGTCATCCGCCGTCCGCCCTACCATGAGGGGCGTGCCACCGACTTCGCGCCGGAGCCCCATGACCGGGTCCCGATCGCATCGCCTGCCCGTCATCATCGCTCTCGCCGCGATCCTCCTCGCGGGCGCCCAGCCGACCGCCGCCGGTGTGCCCGGCGGGCCGGACGCCCCGGCTCGCCTGACCGCCGCGTCGTTCCCGAGCGCCTGGTTCACGGTCACGCGCTTCTGCGTCCAGTGCGCGGTCGAGCCACCGGCGGGCACGGAGGTCACGTACCTCGTCACGCCGAACGACACGATCCAGGGGGTGCCGTGGACCTCGTACGAGGGAACGGTCACGTTCTCGAGCACGGATCCCCGGGCGATCCTCCCGGAGCCATACACGTTCACGGGCGGCGATCCGGGCGCCGACCAGGGCGAGCACTTCTTCACCGTCGTCTACCGCACGGCCGGCGCGCAGACCCTCGCGGTCTCGTCGAAGACGCCGGTCAAGATGTCCGGCACAGCCGATCCGGTACAGGTCGTTCCCAACGTCTCGGACCACCTGACGATCGACGCCACGCCGGCCGGCGCGATCGTCGCGGAGCCGTTCTCCCCGCAGCCCGTCGTACGCGTCCGCGACGCGTACGGGAACATCACGGACTCGACGGCGATCGTCACTCTCAGCCTCGAGACCCCGCCCGAGGGCGCTGGCGCGCTATTCACCTGCGCCGACGGGATCCAGCGCACGGCCGTCGCGGGCACCGCGATCTACTCCGGCTGTGCGATCGGCAGGGTCGCGAACGGGTACCGCCTCCGGGCCGATGCATCCGGCGTCGCCTCCGCGCGGACCGACTACTTCATCGTCTCGTTCCCTCCGACGGGGCCGCCCCCGCCGGGTGCGACGCCGTCGCCGAGGCCCTCGCCTTCGCCCGCGCCGACGCCGTCGCCATCTCCGTCGCCCACCCAGTCTCCGGGCGGGTCGCAGTCGCCGGCGCCCTCATCCACACCCGCCCCGACACCCCTCCCGACGGGTCCGCCCGGCCCCGGCGAGAGCCCGTCCCCGGGGCCGCCGACGCCGCGGCTCTCCCGATCGCCCGCGACCGTCACCTATCCGGGCGTCGTCACGCTCTCGCTCACGTTCGAGGGTGCGGGCGCGGGGAGGGTCGTCACGATCGAGCGCCGGAACGCCGATGCGGCCGACTGGACGCCGATCGGCGAGATCACCACCGACGCCGACGGCCGCGGCTCCCTCTCCACCGTGCCCGGCCGCACGGCGAGGTACCGAGCGGTCTGGGCCGGCACCGACGGGCTCCCCGCGTCGACCGGGCCGGCGGTGACCGCGACCGTCCGGTTCGAGCTCGTCGTCTCGCCGGCCTTCACGACCCGCACCGTCCGATGGGGGACGACGCTCACGTGGAACGTCAAGCTCCGGCCGAGGACGCGCGACGTCGCCGTGACGTTCGCGCTCTACGAGTGGTCGGGTGGGCGGTGGGCGCTCCGCTCGACCGTCGTGAGGCGCACCCCGTCGTCCGGCGTCGTCACGTACGCGCGGAAGTTCCTCCGGAACGGCCGCTGGACCGTCGCGATCTCGACCGCGAAGGGTCCGGCGAACGCGCCCGGGACGGCCCCGCGGATCGTGGTCACGGTCCGATGAGACCGCGCGGCGACCGCACCGCCACGCGTCACGCGGGAGGTCGCGCGCGCCCGCGTGTGCGCGTCTTCGCGACCTCGGGCATCATCAGCGCATGAGCCTCGCCCGGCGGATCGTCCACATCCATCCCGGCCTGATCCTCGCGGCGCTCGACTTAGTCGGCCTCTGCATCGCGAGCTACCTCGCGACGGTGGAGGTCGGTGGCGGGACGCCGGTCTGCGGGCCGCTCCACGGCTGCGAGACGGTAGCGTCGAGCCCGTACAGCCGGATCAACGGGATCCCCGTCGCGGTCTTCGGCGTCTTCCTGTCGCTCTTCCTCATGACCGCAGCGCTTGCGTGGTGGCGGACCGGTGCTACGTGGCTGCTCGCCGCGCACTACATCGGCTCGCTCGTCGGCGTGCTCTTCGAGACCTACTTCACGTACCTCGAGCTCTTCGTCATCGACGCGATCTGCATCTGGTGCGCGACGTACTTCGTGACACTCCTCGTCCGGTTCATCCTGAGCGCGATCGTGTGGTTCAGGCGTCCGAAGGGGAACCCCACGGACACGGGTGGCGGGGGCGGATATCGCACGACCGCGACGGAGATCGTCTCCGCCGACGACTGAGGCCGCGTCGGACCGGCTCTGCCGTCGGCGCCCCTAGTACGGGGGCCAGGGGATCGCCGGCCAGTCGGGGCTCGGCTGAGGGAACCGGCGCGTCCGGATCAGGCGCTGGGCACGCATGCGGGTGGTCTCGACCTCCGCGCGACTGAGGTGCTCGCGGAGCGCCGTCCCCAGGCTGCCACCAAGATCGGCCTCGAGTCGTTCGGCGACCGCGACCTCGTCGGCGCGCAGCTTCTTCCCGCGCCATGCCCACAGCACGGTCCGCAGCTTCGGCTCGCGATGGAAGCAGACGCCGTGGTCCACGCCGCGGATCGAGCCGTCTGGGAGGGGCAGCAGATGGCCGACCTTCCTGTCGGCGTTGTTCACGATGGCGTCGAAGACCGCGATGCGCCTCAGCCGCCCGTCCGCATCGTTCACGAGGGAGACCGGGTCGACCTCCTCGTCGACGTCCATCCAGAGCTGGACCATCCCCGGCCCGAAGGGACCGTCGCGCAGGACGGTCGGCGGCACGATCGCCCAGCCGGAGGCCTCGGAGACGAGGAAGGCCGACAGCTCCCGACCGGCGAGCGTGCCGTCCGGGAAGTCCCAGAGCGGGCGCTCGCCGCGGACCGGCTTGTAGATCGCGGTGCCCTCGACCGGCGGTGCGCCCGAGGCACTCCCGGGAAGCGCGACCCTGCACAGCAACGTCGCGTTCGAGGCGGCGACGAGCCGCCCGACGACCTCGAGCTCGCCCTCGGCGATGAGTCGCGCCGCGACCCTGGGCGCGACGTCGCCTAGTTGAGGTAGCCGTTCTTCCGCGGGCACAGATGGCCCTGCGGGTCGAGCGGACGGCCGCAGATGGGGCAGGGGGGCCGCCCGGCCGCCACGACGCGGAGGGAGCGTTCGACGAACGCCGCCGTCTCGACCGGCGTCAGTCGGACGCGGACGAAGTCGGGGCCCTCGAGGTCATCGTCCGCGAGCGCGAAGACGTCCGGCCCGTCGTCTTCCTCGACGGCCTCGTCGTCGATCTCATCGCCGGCTTCGTCGGTCGCGTCGTCCTCGTCGTCCTCGTCCTCGTCCTCGTCCTCGTCCTCGTCCCCCTCCTCTTCGTCGGTCATGGCGAGTGCCTCGAGCACGACGCGCCCGGCCTGGGGGTCCCATCCGATCGTCAGGGTGCCGACCCGGAACGCCTCCAGGAGCGGCTCGTCGAGCGGGTTCTCGTCCACGGCGGAGGGCTCGATCGTCTCCGGCGCTTCCACGCCCCGACGGCGCAGCTCCTCGAGCAGCTCGCCGAGCCGCTGCGCGAGCGCCGCGACCTGGACCTTCTCGAGGACGACGGATGCGATCCGGCTCCCCTCACGGGCCTGGAGGAAGAACGTCCTGGCACCGGGCCGCCCGACGGTGCCCGCGACGAAGCGGTCCGGGGAGTCGAAGAGGTACGCGCGGCGGGTCATGGGTCCTCCGTGGACGCGACGGCCCGATGGTCGTCGTCGGGCTCCCGACTCTACACCGTCCGGCCCCGATGTCCCCGGGAGTCGTCTGTCGGACGCTGGGACCTCCGGCCGCGTCCATCGCGGCCGGGACGAGCGAGGAGACCGGCGACGGATCCACCCGTGTCGTTGACGCGCTCCACGAGCGGTCGGCCACGGCCGTAGCGGATCACGGTGAGGGAGCAGGGGTCCACGGCGATGCGCTGGAACGCGTCGAGGTGGAGCGAGAGGGCGTCCGCCACGATGGCCTTCGCCAGGTCGCCGTGCGTGCAGACGAGCCACGTCGAGTCCGGGCCGACGGCCGCGTTCCCGTCGCGGACCGCATCACCCGCCCGCGCGGCCATCGCTCGCAGCGACTCGCCGGCGGGGAACGTGACGGCCGAGGGGGCTTCCTGCACGACCCGCCAGAGCGGCTCCTTCACGAGCTCGCGGAGCGGGCGACCGGTCCACTCCCCGTATTCCACCGCGGAGAGTCGCTCGTCCACGGCGACGGGCTGCGGGCCGCCGTCGGGCCGGCGACCGGCCGCGATCGCGGCTGCCGTCGCGACACACCGCTCGACCGGCGAGGTGACGATCGCAGCGAGCTCCACTGGACGCAGTCGCTCCGCCAGCGCCGTCGCCTGGGCGAGGCCGCGCTCGTCGAGCGCGACGCCCTCCGTGCGACCCGAGAGCAGATGGCCGGTCGCGGCTGTGAGGCCGTGGCGGACGAGCAGCAGCGTGGTCATGCCCCGAGTCTACGGTCGAGGCCGCCGGGTGCGCCGGGACTCTGCCCTCGGGGGCGAGCCCCGGCGCACGTGGGTATGTCAGGGGACCGCGGGTCAGCCGGCCTCCGTGACCCCGCAGACGAGCCATTTCCCGTTCTCGTGGACGAGGTCCACGGTCGAGTCGAGCGGCTGGCCCTGGGCGAACTCGGTCACCATCTGGTCAACGACCAGCCCGACCGTCGCATCGTCGGCAGGCATCCCCTGGGCCGCCAGGACCTTCTTCATGAGGTCCGTCATCTTCACCTTGTCCACCGTGACGGTCATCGTGCCGGACACCTGGACCTTCGCCTTGTCGGCGCTCTTCTCGAGCTCCTTGTAGGCGACCGGGTCGAACTTGATGATCATCGCGTCGGTGATCCCCGCGGCGTCCACGCCCGGCAGGGCCGTCGCCAGCGTGGATCCGAGGTCGAACTTCTGGGCGACCTCCTCCTTCTGCGCCGCGCACGCGATGTCGGCCACCTTGGAGAACTGCTTGGTCTCCACGAGGTTGACCATGTCCTTCACGGCCGCCGTCGGGTCGCCGCTCGTGCCACCGGAGCACGCCGCCAGTGCGACCACGACGAGAGCCGCGAGCAGCGCCCGCCTCGCCCCGTTGATACCCATTGACCGCACCTCTCGGGATGCGGGACGCGCCCGCCGGACGGCCGCTGGACGCGCCGCCCCGCCGGTGGTCCGATCATGCGTCCGGTCGGATGGGTGCTGCATGGGTCAGTCGTACTGGTCCGGTCGACACCGCGCGAAGCCGTGTCGGACGTCGTACCCTAACTGCGGGCCGGACGGCGCCTTCTGGCCGTCGACCCCGGCCCGTCGCGCCGGCAGCCATGCCCCCGGCTGCCGGCGCGGCCACCGGCGTCCCGAAGAGGTGAGGATCGTCATGACACTCATCCCGACGAGCCGCCGGCTCGGTTGGCTCCTGTCCATCTACGGGGTCATCGGGGTGATCGCGGCGGTCGCGGTCCTCGTCGGGTCGATCGTGCTGGGGTACCAGGTCGCACGCCTCCGCGACGCCGTGACCACCCAGCGCCAGGCACTCATCTCCACGCTCGACAGCACGATCCTGCTCCTGGGGACGGTCACGACCGCGTCGGGGAACATCCAGGTCGGGCTCGACAACGCGGCCGTCACCCTCGGCCAGGCTGGGTCGCTCGCGACCAGCGCGGCCGACGCGGCGAACGCGGTCAAGGGGTTCGCGGACTTCAGCATCTTCGGGCAGAAGCCCCTCGCGGGCGTCGCCGACGCCTTCGGGAACGTCGCGACGCAGGCGCAGCAGGTCGCGACCCAGATCACCGGCATATGCGGCGCCATGACGAACCTGAGCGGAGACCTCCAGGCCGCCGTGCCGGCGCTCGCCGAGATCCAGGCGAAGACCGAGAAGGCGAAGGCGGACCTCCAGGTGGCCGACCGCCTCGACGACGTGCCGGTCTACGTGGGCATCGGTGTCGTGCTCATCGGGATCTACCTCGCGTGGCTCGGGCTGTCGGCGCTCGCCGCGCTCTGGCTCGGCCGCCGGATGCTGGCGATGACGAAGACGCCGGCGGCTGCCGTCGCCGCCAATCCGCCCATCGCCTCCGTGCCGCCCGTCGCGAACGTCGCGGAGCACCCGAGCGCAGCGTTCGCTCCAGCCCCGCCGCCCGAGGCTCCCGAGCCGCCGGCGCCGCCGACGGAGCCCGGTCCCACCGCCTGAGGTGGCGACGCCGGCGGTCCAGGTCTCACCTGCGGGCCGGTCGCGCTCGGGGACGCCGTGAGCCCGCCCGGACGCCGTCAGTATGCATCGGGTTGCGCATAGATCCACCGCGGCGACCTGACGGCTTGCATCTTGCCGGGCGGTCGGCTACCATCCCGGGCCATGCACCGCCGCATCTTCTCGGTCGAGTCCAAGAAGAAGCTCTGGCGGCCCTGCCGGGAGGCACGGGCCCTGGGGCTCTGACGGCACACGACCGACGGGAGCCTCCAGGGAACGGAGGCTCCGAGGGCCGCGGACACCGCAGGGTGACCGCGGCTCTTCCGATTCGTCCGACGGACGATGCGACCTCCGGCCCGAAGCGGCCCCCGCGACCACCAGGTGGAACGCGAGGGACACACGATGGACAGCGTCATCCTCGGCGACGGGCCGCTCGGACGGGCGATCGCGGCCGCGCTCGTCGAACGCGGCGACCGCGTGCGGGTGCTCGGGCGGCCGCCCGGCGGCGCCCACGATCCCGCCGCCCTGGTGGGCGCGGTCGTGGCATTCGAGGCGAGCAGGGGCGACGCCGTCGCCGCCAATGTCGAGGCGATCGTCCGGTCGGGGATCCGGCGGCTCGTCATCGGGACGACCGCCTGGGACGCCGACCGCTCCCGCATCGAGACGATCCTCGTCACCGGGGGTGCCGCGGCCGTCGCCGCGCCGAACCTGAGCCTGGGCGTGGCGCTGTTCGGGCGGCTCGTCGACGCGGCCGTCGCGCTGTACGGCAGCGTGCCCGCGTTCGACCCGTACGTCGTCGAATGGCACCGCCGTGGCAAGGCGGACCGGCCGTCCGGGACCGCGCGGGCGCTCGCTGCGCGCATCGTCGCGGCCCATCCGCGGCTCATCCGGGTCGACGAGGCCCCGACGGCCGGCCCGTCCGCGAGCGACGCGCTCGAGGTCGTCGGGATCCGGGCGGGCGCGAACCCCGGGAGCCATCTCGTGGGCTTCGACGCACCCGGCGAGACGGTCGAGCTGCGGTGCGTCGCACGCGACCGGACGGCGTACGCGGCGGGAGCCCTCGCAGCCGCGGATTGGCTCCTGTCCGCAGGGCGGTCGCCGGGCCTCCACGCGTTCGACTCCGTCGTCGACGGCGTGCTGCGCCCAGAGGCCGCCATGGCGAGCTGATCCCCGGATCGATGCCCGCCGTGCGGCGGCGGTCCCGCGGCACCACTCCTCCCGTCGACCCGACACGCGAAAGGACACTCCGATGAACCAGGTGAACCGACCCTCGGATGGCCGCGGCATCGCGCTCCGCGGCGCCTTCACCGCCCTCGTCACGCCCTTCGGAGCCGACGGCGAGCTCGACGAGACGGCCTTCCGCCGCCTCGTCGCCCGGCAGCTGCAGTCCGGCATCGACGGCCTCGTCCCGTGCGGGACCACCGGCGAGAGCCCGACGCTCTCGACCGTCGAGCGCGAGCGCCTCATCGCGACGACCGTGGAGCTCGTCCACGGCCGCTCGTGGAGGAACCGCACGGCTGTCGTCGCCGGGACCGGCACGAACGACACGGCCGCGACGATCCGCGCCACGCGGCGCGCTGCGGAGCTCGGCGCCGACGCCGCGCTCGTCGTGACCCCGTACTACAACCGCCCGGACCAGCGGATGCTCGAGGCGCACTTCCGCGCCGTCGCGGACGCCGGCGATCTGCCGGTCGTCGTGTACAACGTCCCGTCGCGGACCGGCGCCAACGTCGAGGCGGACACGTTCCTCCGCCTCGCAGAGCACCCGCGGATCGTCGCCGTGAAGGAGGCGTCCGGGAACATGGAGCAGATCGCCCGGATCTGCCGCGAGCGGCCGGCCGGCGTCGCCGTCCTCGCCGGCGACGACGCCTGGGCTCTGCCCGTCATGGCGCTCGGCGGCGACGGGGTCATCTCCGTCGCGTCGAACCAGATCCCCGCCGAGATGACCTCGATGTGCGCAGCGGCTCGCGACGGCGACCTCCGGCGGGCGCGGGCGATCCACGATCGCTGGCTGCCGCTCTTCCTTGCGAACTTCCGCGGTGCGCCGAACCCGGTCCCCGCGAAGGCGGCGCTTGCGCTGATGGGCGTCCTCGAGCACGACACGGTCCGCGGACCGCTCCTGCCGCTCGACGCGGCTCCGCGCGCGGCCCTGGCGATGCTCCTCCGCACGCTCGGCCTGGGCGAGCGAAGAGAGGCGCCGACCGTCCCGGTCCCGGCCGTTGAGCCCACCGAGGACGTCGACCGCTTCCTCGAGGAGGGAGTGGCGTGACGATCCTCGACGACCTCGAGGCGGGGAGGTGGCGTGCGGCCTGGCCGGACGCCGCCTCCCCCGGGGGCTGGCGCGTCGACCCGTCGGTCAAGGAGGCGATCCTCGCCTGCTTCGCGGACCG
The DNA here is from genome assembly GCA_021813655.1 of Chloroflexota bacterium. GTDB lineage: Bacteria > Chloroflexota > Limnocylindria > Limnocylindrales > CSP1-4 > CAIYQJ01. The sequence continues at coordinate 23,085 of JAKAJU010000103.1, forward strand.
CACGGTGCGCGAGTGGTCGGCCGGCCCGCTCGCGTTCCGGGACCGGGCGGGCGTGCCGCCGCGCGACTGGGAGGTCGCGTCCGACACCGCCGCTGCGGTCGCCGCGGGCCGGCCGCAGCGCATCGTCCCGGGCGGGACGAGCGTACGCGCCGGCGCCCACCTGGAGCCGGGCGTGGTGGTCATGCCTCCGTCGTTCGTGAACGTCGGAGCGTGGATCGGCGCCGACTCGATGATCGACTCGCACGTCCTCGTGGGGTCGTGCGCGCAGATCGGGGCGCGCGTCCATCTGTCCGCGGGCGTGCAGGTCGGCGGCGTCCTCGAGCCGGCCGGGGCGCGTCCGGTCATCGTCGAGGACGACGCGTTCGTCGGTGCGGGTTCGCTTCTGCTCGAGGGCGTCCTGGTGGGTCGC
>JAKAJU010000072.1 GCA_021813655.1 Chloroflexota bacterium
GGCGTGCATCGCTCATGAGGATGTAGCCGCGCCCGTGGTTGATGCGGTCGCTCAGTCGCCCGAAGCGGCCCAGCGAGATCCTGCCTCCGACGCGAAGGTGCGGGCCGACGAGCTCGACGTCGAGCTGGGGACCGCCAAGGGTCGCCGCGATCGCCGCGATCTCCGTGAAACCCGAGCCCCAGCCCGGACCCCAGTCGGCCATGTCGGACCTCCTCCGTCGAGCGACCCTCCCGCGACGCCCATGGTACGGAGCGACACTGTCGACCCGGCTAACAGATCGACGACCCGGCCGCGTCGTCGACGAGGACCTCCGGCTCCGTCGATGACGACCTCCTCGACGGAGCCCGACTCGACCCGGCGACGGACGGCCGCCCGGACTCTCACCCCTCGGTGCGGGAGACGGTCCCCGGCGCTCCGCGACCGGCGGGAGTGCACGTCACCGGAGGCCCTCTGCGGCGGCGACGTCCCGCTCCCGCCGCCCGACCCTCTGTACCGGGCCGAGGCTCGCCAGCACGCACCCGGCGAGCGCCGCCGCCCGAGCGTCGCCACTCAGCCGGCTGCAGCGGTGTGGGAGCACGCCAAGGCCGGCCGCCGACGGTCGACGCACCTGCCCAGAGCGCGATCCCCGTCCCGAAGACCGCGAGGGCGATCGGCAGGCACCAGATCCAGGGATGGATCGTGACGGCGCCGTAGTCCGACCAGAACACGAGCCCGATGACCTCCTCCCGCTGGAAGCTCACGGTCGTCGAGGCGACGTCCCCCGCCCAGACGGCGGCGAGGACGCAGCTGGCGGCTGCGGAGGCGATCGCCAGGATGCGGTCGACCAGGTCCGGCTCCGGCGTCGCGTGGAGGATCGAGGCGATCTGGGCCTCCAGCTCGCGTCGCGTGAACCCGCGGAGCTCGATCCGCTGGACCGGGCCGGCGCGCTCCACGTGCCCGATGGCGGTGAGGAGGGCGTCGTCGGTCGCAAGGTCGTCGGTCCGCGTCGTCAGCACCGGCAGGAGGCGTCCGCCGCGGATGCCGCGCGCGAGGAACCGGATCACGTCGAGTGTCGCCGCGTCTGCCCACTGGAGATCGTCGATCGCGATGACGGTCGGCCGCAGCGCCTGGAGGCGCTCGGCGATCCCGAGCAGAAGCTCGAAGAAGCGTGCGCGTCCCACGGCCTTGGCGCGGACGTCGTCGTCGCGCGTGACCCGCGATGGACGTACGTCCAGCTCGGGCACGAGCAGCCGCAGCTCGTCCCGGGCCGTGCCCAGGACCGCGGCGAGCGCCATCGGAGGCACCTGGCGCTGCAGATCCCGGAAGAGGTCGCCGAACGGCGCGTACGGAAGCCCGCGACCGGAGACCGGGTAGCACCGTCCGAGGAGGACGAGGGCGCGGTCGCGTATCTGCTCGGCGAACTCCTCGACGAGGCGCGTCTTCCCGATGCCCGCCTCACCGCCGACGATCACCACCGAGGGTCGGCCCTCGGCGGCGCGCGCGAACGCGTCGGCGAGCAGGCCGGTCTCGGTCGTGCGCGCGATGAACTCCACGGAGGAGTCGACGCCGGGCATCCCGCTCGATGATAGGAGCCCGGTCTCCGCCGTGACCGGTCCGGGCGCCCTCCGGGTGCCGTCCGGCCCCGTGCCCCGGCTCGTATGATGGCCGCGGGTCGACCCGGGATGGGGCCGACGGATGGGAGGCAACCGTCGATGTCAGGCGTGCGCAGCGGCCGCATCCTCCACGTGGACCTCACGACCCGGACTCTCGAGGTCGAGAACCCGCCCGAGGTGTTCTTCAGGAAGTACCTCGGCGGGTCCGCGATGGGCCTGTACTACATCCTGAAGCTGACCCAGCCGGGGGTCGAGGCGTTCGAGCCCGGGAACGTCATCACCTTCATGGACAGCCTCCTGACCGGATCGCCCATCGCCGGCCAGAGCCGGATCTGCGTCAACAGCCGGTCGCCCCTCGTGGACGGGATCGGGGACAGCCAGGCCGGCGGCTTCTTCCCGGCCGAGCTCCGATTCGCCGGCTTCGTCGGCATCGTCGTGACCGGCCGTGCGTCCGAGCCGGTCTACCTCTGGATCCACGACGGCGAGGCCGAGCTGCGGTCCGCGACCCACCTGTGGGGCCGGACCACCTCCGACGTGGACGACTCCCTCCGCGCCGAGCTCGGCGACGCGAAGATCGAGATCGCGCAGGTGGGACCCGCCGGCGAGAAGCTCGCGCGCCTCGCGTCGATCATGAACATGGCCAGCCGGGCCTCCGGGCGCACCGGGATGGGCGCGGTCATGGGCTCGAAGAACCTCAAGGCGATCGCCGTCCGCGGCACCGCGCGCAGGCTGGACCTGGGCGATCCCGAGGCCTTCAAGGCACTCGCGAAGAGCGGCGCCGGGGGCGTGAAGGACAACCCGGACGTGCTCGCCCTTCAGCAGCACGGCACCGCGAGCGTCCTGGAACCCCAGCACGCGTCGGGCACGCTGCCGACCTTCAACTACAACGCCGGCCAGTTCGAGCGGTTCGAGGCGATCTCCGGCGAGACGATGACCGCGACGATCCTCACGTCGCGCGAGACCTGCTTCTCGTGCGCCGTCAAGTGCAAGCGCGCGGTGGAGACGGAGTGGCTCGACCGACCGGTGGAGTCGCGGCACGGCGGTCCCGAGTACGAGACCCTCGCGGTCTTCGGGTCGTACTGCGGGATCGACGACCTGCCCGCCATCGCCCTCGCGAACAAGATCTGCAACGAGTACGGCCTCGACACGATCGGGACCGGCGCGACCGTCGCGTGGACGATCGAATGCTTCGAGAACGGCGTCATCAAGGAGTCGGACCTCGGCTTCCCCGCCCACTGGGGCGATGCCGGCGCGATGATCCGCCTCACCGAGATGATCGCCCGGCGCGAGGGCTTCGGCGACATCCTCGCGAACGGCTCGCGGAAGGCGGCCGACATCATCGGTGCCGGACATGAGTTCCTCATCACCGCGAAGGGCGCCGAGGCGCCGGCGCACATGCCGCAGGCCAAGCGGTCGCTCGGGATCATCTACGCCGTCAACCCCTTCGGCGCGGACCACCAGTCGTCCGAGCACGACCCCCTCGTGGAGGAGGGCACGTACGACTACGCGATCGAACGCCTGAGCATGATCGGCGCGGGCGACCACGAGCTGGTCCCCGGCTCGTTCGACTCGGCGAAGGTGCGATTCGCCCTGAGGACCCAGCAGTTCTACTCGTTCCTCGACACGGCCTCGCTCTGCCAGTTCGTCTGGGGCCCTGCGTGGACCCTCTTCGGACCGAAGGAGACCGTGGACTTCGTGCGTGCGGTCACCGGCTGGGACGACTTCGATGTCGACGAGCTCATGGAGATCGGCGAGCGGCGTCTCAACATGCTCCGCGCGTTCAACGCACGCGAGGGCATGGACCGGAGCGCCGACAAGCTGCCGCCGAAGTTCTTCAAGCCGCTGGGCGGGACCGGGCCGACCGCCGGCGTCGCGCTCGACCGGGCCGAGATCGAGAGCGCGCTCGACGAGTACTTCGCCCTCGCCGGATGGGACGAGGCGACCGGGAACCCGACGCCGGAGACGCTGGCTCGGCTCGGGCTGGAGTGGGTGGGAGCCTAGGAAGACCGTCCGTCCGGAAGGACGACGGACGCGGGCCCGGCTGCCGCGCGTGCGCGGAGCCCGGCGCGGGACGGCCACGCGACGGCCGAAGACGGACGGGCGGCCGCCCGGCGGCGGCCGCCGTCTGCGCGGTCTCCCGCCGCACGAAGCCCGGGAGAGCCTCCGAGGCGACCGTCAGGCGGCGAGACTGACCTCGCCCACGGGAAGATCGAGCGGGTGACGCTCGTGGAACGCCTCGCTGAACGCGTGCCAGAAGCCGCGGCGGGTCCGCAGCGAAGCGCACTCGATCCAGAGCTCGTCGCCGTGCTCCACGATCCCCATCGGCTGGCCGCAGTCGCCGCAGACCTGGTGCTCGCGCAGGGCGGACTCGATGATCTCTCGTGCGCGGTCGGCTTCGGTTCGGGTCATCAGGGTGCACATCGTTCTCTCCTGTCCTCGGCCGGCCGGCTTGGATCGGGACGTCTTGACCGGTCAAGAACAGGGTGACTGTAGCATGGGCTTCTGAACCGGTCAAGTAGTACGATGCGGGCACCGACGCGGCACGATGGAGGACGCATGGGATCCCGGAGCCGGTTGACGCTCGGCGACCTCGCCGCGTCGCTCGGCGTGTCCAAGACGACAGTCTCCAACGCGTTCAGCCGGCCGGACCAGCTCTCGGCCGACCTCCGCGCGCGGATCCTCGAGGCCGCCTACGCCGCCGGCTACGCGGGACCCGACCCCGTCGCCCGGATGCTCCGGACCCGCCGGGCGGGCGCCCTCGGGCTCATCCTTCCCGAGTCGCTCCCCTTCTCCCTCGACGAGCCCACCGTCACCGAGCTCCTGCGCGGGATCGCCGACGCGTGCGATGAGCGCCGGCTCGGGCTCCTCATCGTCCCCGGCGGCAGGGACGCACCTGACACCCGATCGATCTCCGACGTCGCCGTCGACGGCCTCATCGCCTACTCGCTGCCGCACGGCGCGGCCGCGCTGGACGCGGCCATCCGGCGCGGCGTTCCGCTGGTGGTGATCGATCAGCCTCGACTGCCCGGCGTGACGACCGTGAGCGTGGACGACCGCGGTGGCGCACGGGAGGCCGCCCGCCATCTCGTGGGCCTGGGCCATCGCCGCATCGCGATCGTGGGCCTGCCCTTCCACCCCGATGGCTACACGGGTCCAGCGACAGAGGCGCGGATCGACGAGGCGCGGTTCGACGTCGCTGCCGCGCGCCTCGCCGGGTACCGCGACGCACTCGCCGAGGCGGGGATGGACCCGGACGATGCGCCCGTGTTCGAGTGCGCGCACAGCGACGAGGACCTGGGCCTGGAGGCCGGCCGCCACCTGCTCGGCCGACCTGACCGCCCCACGGCCGTCCTTGCCATGAGCGACCGCCTCGCGATCGGCGTCGCCGCGGCCGCGCGCGAGGCAAGGATCGACGTGCCGCGCGACCTCTCCGTCGTCGGCTTCAACGACACCGAGGCCGCCGCCCGAGCGCGCCCCGCGCTCACGACCGTGCGACAGCCGCTGCGGCTGAAGGGATACGCGGCGGCGCGGCTGATCCTCGACGCGCCGGCGGAGAGCGAGGGTGCGGCCACGTCCGCGCCCGGGGCGTCGGTGAGCGGTGCCGAGGCCGGCTCGAGCGCAAGCGAGGCCGTCGGGCCGGCCGGCTCGGGCGCAGGGGGCCCACGGGCCGCGGCCGACGAGTTCGACCTGCCGGTCGAGCTCGTCGTCAGGCGGTCGACGGCGGCGCCGCGGAGATCGTGACCGGCACCGGCACGGAGGACCGTCGCGACGGGCGTGGGGGGTGCGTGACCGTCTGAGGTATCGTCCCGGGATGACTCAGTCCCGCGATCGCTCCCGCGCCTTCCGAGCCCTTCACGATTCCGGCTGCTTCGTGATCCCCAACCCATGGGACGTGGGCAGCGCTCGGTATCTCGCCTCGCTCGGCTTCAAGGCGCTCGCCACGACCAGCTCCGGCTTCGCCTGGAGCCTCGGTCGTTCGGACAACGGCGTGACCCTCGATGAGGCGCTCGCGCACATCCGGGCAGTCGCTGACGCCGTCGACGTTCCGGTCAACGCCGACTTCGAGGGCGGCTTCGCCGTCGACCCGGAGCGCCTGGCGGCGAACGTGGCGAGGGCGGCCGCCACGGGCGTGGCGGGGATCTCGATCGAGGATTCGACCGGCGACGCCGCCGACCCGCTCTTCGACGTCGCCCTGGCTGTCGACCGGATCCGGGCGGCACGGGGCGCGATCGACCAGAGCGGCACCGGCGTGCTGCTGACCGGGCGGTCGGAGGGGTTCATCGTCGGCCGACCCGACCTCGTCGCGACGATCCGCCGCCTCGTCGCGTACGCGGACGCGGGCGCCGATTGCCTGTATGCGCCGGGGATCCGGACCATGGCCGACATCACGGCCGTGGTTCGAGCGGTGGCGCCGAGGCCGGTCAACGTGCTCGCCAACACCGACTTCGCGACCGTGGCCGAGCTCGCCGATGCCGGGGTCCGCCGGATCAGTGTCGGCGGAGCGCTCGCGCGAACGGCATGGACGGGCTTCATGCGGGCCGCCGGCGAGATCGCCGAGCGCGGGACGTTCGTCGAACTCTCCCGGGCGGTTCCGGGTGCCCGGATCGAGGGCGCGTTCGGCGGCGACTGACGATCGATCCGCGACCTGCTCGAAGGGGCTCCCGTCCCGCGGGAGTAGGCTGTGCAGGTCGGCGGCAGTCACCGCCGGCCATGCCCCCGGACCGAGGAACCGGTCGCGGGGGCGCTTCATGCGAGCGCTGCCCCTCCGCCGCGCCCCTCGAACATCGCGTTGACCTCGTCGTACGAGAGCGTGTCCGCCGTCATGACCGTGTACGTCCCGGTCGCGACCCACTCCCGCGCCATCCGCCGGACGAGCGCGAGGGTCGCCCGCATCGGCCGCGGCCCGAACGTGACGCGGGCGACGCCGATCTCCTCGAGCTCCGGCAGCGACGGCATGCGATCGCCGGCGACCACGTTGATGGGCGCGTCGATCTCCTGGACCAGGCGGGCGATGCTGGACCGATCGAGCGTGCCCATGTCGGGAATGAAGACGCAGTCGGCCCCCGCGCGGCGGTAGGCGTTCCCCCGACGGATCGCGTGGTGCAGCTGGTCGGCCGGCGTGCCGTCGCCCACGAGGTAGACGTCGGTCCGGGCATTGACCACGAGGTGGATGCCGACGGACGTCGCCATCTCGCGGACGGCCCCGATCCGCTCGACCTGGAGCGCCTCATCGAACAGCGGGTCGGCGGGTTCGCCCGTGGCGTCCTCGAGGTTGATTCCAACGGCGCCGACGCGAAGAGCCGCCTCCGCCGATCGCGCGACCGCCTCCGGCTGGATGGCGTAGCCCGCCTCGAGATCGGCGCTCACCGGCACCGCGACGGCCGCCGCGATCCGGCCGACCGCGCCGATCATCTCGTCGAGGCTGATCCGCTGCCCGTCCGGGTAGCCGAGCGTGGAGGAGATGTCGGCGCTCGTCGTCGCGACCGCCCCGAAGCCCTCGAGCTCGTAGAGTCGCGCGCTGACGACGTCCCACGCATTGGGCAGGACCAGGATCCCGGGCCCGTGGTGGAAGGCGAGGAAGGCGTCGGCCTGGCGCCGCTGTTCGAGCGTGATCATCGGAGGCTCCTCTCGCCGTCGCCGGCGGCGCCGACCGCGGTCGCGTCGCCGTTCGCCGATGTGCCCCCGCCACCGCCGCAGCCGGGCGTGGCCAGGGCCGCCGCGGTCGATGGATCCGCGGCCGCGAGCGAGGGGTCGGCGGCCTTCTCGACCTGCGAGGCCGCGACGCCTTTGATGCACCGCGCCATGCTGACTGCCGTGTCGATCTGCTCGTCCGTGGCCCCGAGCCGGCGCGCGGATGCCACGTGGCGCGCCAGAGTCTCCGGGCAGCTCACGGCGAACGCCGCGGCCACGGCGGTGAGCTCCCGGAGCAGCGTGGACGCGTCCCAGCTGCCGGGCCTCTCCGTGACAGCGTCGCCGAGGAGCCCGGCCGCGCGCCCGGCGATGACGTCGGTCGCGTCACGCCGGACGTCGAGGGCTTCGTCGACCGCGGCGCGGAGCTGATCGTCGGTCGCGCCGGCGGCGCGGGCTTCGTCGATGTGGCGGCGCGTGCATGGCCGGCAGCCGGCGGCGACCGACGCGCCGATCGCGACGAGCTCCTTGTCGCGGCGACCGAGCACCTCGCGCTCCTCCGACAGCGCCATCCCCATCACCTCGGCACTCTCGGGACAGAGGGTCGTGAACTCGACGGAGGCCCGGACTGCCTCCGGAACGTCGGCGCGGTTCGTGGTCGCGAAGCCGAACCGGCGGAAGAAGTCGCCGGCCGTCTCGGTCAGAAGGAAGACGCGATCCACCCCGAGCTCACGAGCGAGACCGAGCGCGCTTCGCGTGAGCTCGTGACCGACACCCCGGCCCTGGCGCGACGGCGCGACCGCCACCGAGCGCAGCAGCGCGGCATCGCCGTACGGCTCCAGGGCCGCGCAACCGCCGATCTCACCGCCGTCGATCCGCGCCACGAGGGTCGTGCCCAGGTGCTCGTGCAGCCCGCCGAGAGGAAGCGCGACCCGGCGGACGAGCGCTTCGATCTCCGGCCAGTCGGCTTCCGTCGCGCGCCCGAGCTTGACGTTCATGATCGACCTCCACTCGGGGCGTGCGCCCCCGTCGCGCCGGCCACTGCACCCGCATCCCGGGATGAGCCCTCGGCGTCCTCAGCCGCCACTCGCCCGGCGACGGGGTCCGCCGCCGTCATCGCCGCCTGGCGGTCCTCGGCCACCAGCGCATCGCGCAGCGCCTCGAGCGCCGCGCGGACCCCTGGTCGCTGCTCGTCACGGATCCGCAGGATCACGCGTGCCGACAGCCCGTCGAGGGCCGCGTCGAGGTCGGCGAGGCGCACGCGGCCTGCCGCCGACAGGTCGACGACGACCGTCCGCCGATCGACCCCGCTGGGTGTCTTGGTGAGCGATCCGTCGGTCGCCAGCGCGTCGACGGCGCGGCTCACCCAGCCCTTGTCGACCTCCAGGGCTCGTCCGAGCTCGGCCAGCGTCATCGGCCCGCCGCGTCCGAGGGTCGTGAAGATCTGGCACTGCGTGGACGTCGTTCCACAGCACCCGAGCACATCCCGCTGCAGCCGGACATAGAGCCGGGCGACGTCCCGGAGCAGCTCCCCGGTCTGGGTCTCGTCCACGGTCGGCCTCGTTCTCATTGAAGATCGGCGGCGCGGCGGAGACGGTCGCGCCCGACGGTGGCACGACGGTCGTGATCGTCAGCGGCGCGTGCTGCTTCCCGCCCCTCCGGGCGCTCGACGTGGAGGCGCGACGCGTCGTCGACGCCGCGATCGCCCGGTCGGGCGTGCCGGCGCGGATCGTCGAGATGTCGTCATCGCAGGCGTACTACGGGGGGCTCCCGCGGGCCCTCGCGGAAGAGGGCAGGCGGATGCGGGACGAGGTCGGGATCTCCATGTTCCCGGCGGTTGGCTTCGTGGGCTGGGAGCTCCGAACACGGGCGCCGATGCTCGACGTCCGGCTCTTCGCCTCGCGGCGCTTCGGCGGAGCCAACCTCGCCCTCACCGTCGCGTCGTTCGCGCTGGTGGGCTGCCTCTTCTTCCTCACCCAGTACCTGCAGTTCGTGCTGGGCTACACGCCGATCCAGGCCGGGTTCGCGCTCGTGCCGGAGGTCGTCGGTCTCATGATCGGCGCCGCGCTCGCCACGCGACTCCAGGTGCGGCTCGGCGCGCGATCGCCGGTCGCCGCGGGCCTGGCGATCGTCGCCGGGGCGCTCTGGTGGTTCTCGCTCGCCGGGGTCGACAGCCCGTATCTCGTCGTCGGCGTGGTCGCAGTCGTGGTCGGGCTCGGGTTCGGGCTCGCCTACGTCCCGGCCACCGACTCCGTCATGGGCTCGCTGCCGAGGGAGCGGGCGGGTGTCGGCTCGGCCACGAACGACACGACCCGCCAGGTCGGCGGGGCGCTCGGAGTGGCCGTGCTCGGGAGCATCCTCGCCTCCGGGTACCGCGACGCGATCGCCGGCTCGCTCCCGGGCCTGCCGGACGCGGTCGCGACGGCCGTCCGCGACTCGCTCGGAGCCGCGGTCGCCCTCTCGGATCAGATCGGCGGCGGCGCAGGCGAGGCTCTGCTCGACGCCGGACGGTCGTCCTTCATGGACGGCGTGTCCGGGGCCCTCGTCGCCGGTGCGCTCGTCATGGCGGTCGCCGCCGTGGCGTCCATGGCGCTCCTGCCGGCCGCGGCGCCGGAACCCGAGGCCGAGGCGTCGCCGATGGTCGGCATCGACGAGGCCATCGCCTGACGCGGGCTGTCCGCACGCGCCACATCCCCTGGCCGGCCACGCCGATCCGGCGTGGCCGGCCGCCACGGAGGCAGGCATGAAGGCCAGCGTCTATCACGCGCCTGGAGGTCCAGGGGTCCTCCGATACGAGGACGTGCCGGACCCCGTGACCGGCGAGGCGGAGATCCTCGTCCGGATCGAGGCGATCAGCCTCGAGGGCGGCGACCGCGGCCACCGGGCCGGTGACCCCTCGCTCGCTGCCCCGGCCGGCGTCGGCTACCAGTGCGCCGGCACCGTCGTGGCGGTCGGCGGCGGGGTCACCCGGTTCCACGAGGGCGACAGGGTGGTGACCATCGGGGAGTCGGGGTCGCACGCCGAGCTCCGCGCCGTGGCCGAAAGGACGGCCTGGCGAATCCCGGCCGGTCTGTCGACGGATCGGGCGGCGTGCGTTCCGATCCCGTTCGGCACCGCCGACGACTCGCTCTTCGAGTACGGCCGGCTCGCGGCCGGCGAGACCGTCCTCATCCACGCGGGGGCGGGCGGCGTGGGGCTGGCCGCCATCCAGCTCGCCGGGCGGGCCGGGGCGCGGGTGATCGTGACCGCGTCGGGCGAGGGCAGGCTCGCCCGCCTGGCGGACTTCGGGGCGGCGCGGGGCATCGCCATCGAGGGGATCGACCACGTGACGTCGGACTTCGTCACCGAGGTCCGACGCCTCACCGGCGGTCACGGCGCGGACGTGGTCCTCAACACGCTCGGCAGCGTGACCCTGCGCGGCAGTCTCGCGGCGCTTGCCATCGGCGGGCGCTGCGTGACGATCCGCGACTTCGCGGGCCTGACCGCCCAGGGCGTCGACGCGGCCGCGCTGAAGGCCAGGGGCCAGGTCCTGGTCGCGTACTACCTGGGCGCGGAGATGGCCCGTGGCCCCCGCCTGTACCGGCTCGTCGGGCGACACCTCGCGGACGTCGCGGAGGGTCGGCTCGACGTCATCATCGACCGCACGTTCCCGCTGTCAGAGGCGGCGGCAGCCCACGCCTACGTCGAGGAGCGCCGCGCCTTCGGGCGGGTCCTGCTCGTGCCATGAGTCGCGTGCGGCTCGCGCGGCGTGTCCGGTCCGCCGCCTGCGGTGGGTCGTCGGGCTTCGCGCGACTCGCGCGCCTCACCTGAGGCCGCGCCGCCCAGGAGGCGCTCGACGATCACGACGTCTCGCCATCTCCCATCGAGCCGGGCGTGGCGCCGGTAGACGCCGACCTCACGGAAGCCGACGCGCGCGAGGAGCCGCCGGCTGGCGGCGTTCTCGACGAATGCGCGCGAGAGGAGCTTCCACAATCCGGCCGACTCCGCCGCGGCGATGAGGGCCTCCATCACCTCGCGGCCGACGCCCTGGCCACGGTGCTCGCGGGCCACGTAGACACCGAACTCGGCGACGCCCGCGTAGCACTCGCGCTGCCGATAGGCGGTCGTCTCGGCGAACGCGATGACCGCGCCGTCGCGCTCCGCGACGACGATCGGGTGGATGCCGTCGAACCACGCGAGCACGTCGTCGGGGGTCCGCGGCCGCGTCTCGAAGGTGGCGCTGCGGTCCTCGATCCCCTCGTTGTAGATCCGGGCGATCGCGGCGGCGTCGGCGGGCGTCGCCAGGCGGGTGCTCATGACGGGCTGGAGTCTAGCGGCCGTCCATCGGGGCCGCCCGCCGTCCATCGCGGGCGCCTGTCGGTGCCAACCAGCCCGCCCGTCGGTGCCATTCGGCCCTCATATACATCAGCGCGGATTGACACACTCCCGGCTGAGATGTCCGCCCGCGGCTCCGTCCTGCCGATCCTCCCGACGCCTCGGCTCGACCTGCCCGCACCCGATGTCACCGCACCCGTCGGGCTCGCGGCGCTCATCGCGGATCCGACCCGCGCAGGCATCCTGGCGATGCTCCGAAGCGGTCCGCACTGCGTCTGCGAGATGGCCGCCGCCCTCGGCGAGCGTCAGAACAACGTCTCGATGCATCTCGCGCGCCTCCGCGATGCGGGGCTCGTCCGCGCGAGCCGCCACGACGCCGACGCGCGCTGGGTCTACTACGAGCGCGACGAGGAGGCCTGCGCTGCGGCCGCCACCGCGCTCGACGGACTCCTCCGATGACGACCCTGGCGGTTCGCCGGACCGGGTTCCCGTTCTGGCTCGGTGTGGCGGCAGCTGTCGCCGCGTGGCTCGTCGCGTGGCTCGTCGCCGCCCCTCTCGCGCTCTGGGTCACCTTCGAGCTCCTCCCCTTCGACGTCGGCACGCCCCTCGGCGACGCCGTGGCGTTCTTCCTCTACGACGTTCCCAAGGTCCTCCTCCTGCTCCTCGGGATCGTCACCGTCGTCACGCTCGTCCGTGGCTTCTTCCCGCCGGAGAAGGTGCGCGGCGCGCTCGTGGGGCGCGGAGAGGTCGTCGGTACCGTCGGTGCCGCCGGGCTCGGGATCGTCACGCCGTTCTGCTCCTGCTCTGCGGTGCCCCTGTTCATCGGCTTCGTGGAGGCGGGCGTGCCCCTGGGCGTGACGTTCGCGTTCCTCATCAGCAGCCCGATGGTCAACGAGGTCGCGCTCGTCCTCCTGTGGGGCCTGTTCGGTCCGACGGTCGCGCTCGTGTACATGGTCGCGGGCCTGTCGGTCGCGATCGTCGGCGGCCTCGTCATCGGCCGGCTGCACATGGAGCGCTACGTCGCGGACTACGTCTGGGAGCTGCAGGGTGCCGGCACCGGCGCCTCGCTCGAGATCAAGCTCACGTGGGAGGACCGGGTTCGCGACGCCTGGGCATACACGGAGGGACTCGTCAAGCGGATCCTGCCGTACATCCTCGTGGGCATCGGCGTCGGCGCCTTCATCCACGGCTTCGTGCCGGCGGACCTCGTCATGGCGGTCGCGGGACCGGGCAACCCGCTCGCGGTCCCGATCGTCGTCCTCCTCGGTGTCCCGCTCTACTCGAACGCCGCGGGGACGATCCCGATCGTCCAGGCGCTCCTCGGCAAGGGGATGGCGGTGGGCACGACGCTCGCATTCATGATGGCGACCACCGCGATCAGCCTGCCCGAGCTGATCATCCTCAGGAACGTGATGAAGACCCGCCTGCTCGCCGTCTTCGTCGCGATCGTGACCGCGGGGATCCTCTTCGTCGGCTACCTCTTCAACGTCCTCATCTACACCTGAGACACGCCGCGTCCGTCCACACGAAGGAGCCAGACAGCATGAAGACGATCGAGGTCCTCGGACCCGGCTGCAGCAACTGCCAGCGCCTCGAGAAGAACGCCCGCGAGGCCGTCGCGATGGCCGGCGTCGAGGCGGAGGTGGTCCACGTGACCGATCCGCGCGAGATCGTCGCGCACGGGATCCTGTCCACCCCCGGCCTGATCATCGACGGGAAGATCCGCTCCTATGGACGGGTCCCGTCCGCCGGCGACATCGCGGTCTGGCTCTCCGACGCCCGAGGCGCTTGACCTTGAACCAGAGTGAACCTGCAGGATGCTGACCTGACCCCGACCGAGACCACCGACTCGATGGGAGACGACCGATGACCCGACTCCTCGCGCGCCTGGAGGACTTCCGGCTCCTGCCCGTCTTCGTCATCGTGAGCATGGCGATCGGGATCCTCATCGGGAACGCCCTGTCGATCTCGGACTTCACGCTCACGCCGCCGATCGACGCGCTCAAGTCGATCGCCGCGGGGACGTTCGAGCCGACGGTGCCCGCCCTGATCAGCCTCGGCGTCCCGCTCGGCCTGTTCGCGATGATGTACCCGGCCATGACGAACGTCCGCGTGACGGAGGTGGGACGGGCCGTCCGCTCTCCGCGCCAGCTCGGCGTCGTGCTCGTCGCGAACTACCTCGTCGCGCCGTTCTTCATGCTCCTGCTCGCGAACGTCTTCGTGGCGGACCCGGAGCTGCGGACGGGCCTCATCCTCTACGGCCTGGCGCCCTGCATCGCGATGGTGATCATCTTCACCTACCTCGCGAAGGGGAACGTCCCGATGGCGCTCGTCTTCGTGGCGCTCAACTCGGTCGTCCAGATGCTCCTCATCCCTGTCTACGCACGCCTGCTCATCGGCGATGTGAGCTTCGACGTCTGGGTCGTCGCGGAGAGCGTCGTCCTCTACCTCGGGCTGCCCCTCGTCGCGGGCGTCCTCACCCGCCAGACGGTCGTGCGGCGGGGCGGCGAGGAGGCGATGGAGCGCCTGAAGCCCGGCCTGAACGCACTGTCGATCCTCGGCCTGCTCTTCACGCTCATCGTCATGTTCGCCCTGAAGGGCGACCTGATCCTCCAGCGCCCCCAGATCGTCCTCGAGATGGCGATCCCGATGGCGATCTTCTTCCTGGTCATGTTCGCCGTCGTCTACCTCGTCGGTGCGCGCCTCCGCTTCCCGTACGAGGACGCCGTCGCGGTCGCGTTCAACTCGACCGGGCGCGACTTCGAGATCGCGATCGCCATCGCGATCACCGCGTTCAGCCCCACCGTCGCGCTGGCGACCGTCGTGGGCCCCCTCATCGAGGTCCCGGTCATGCTCGCGCTGGTGTGGGGGGCGATGCGCCTCCGACCGCGACTCTTCGGCGGCTCTGAGCCGGCCGGCGCGCCGGTGACGGGCGGTGCGGCGCTCAGCGCGAAGTAGCGGGCTCGTCCGCGCCGGCGGACCGCGCGACGCGGACGAGCGGGCAGATCAGCAGGAGCCGTCCCCGCCGCAGCAGCCGCCGCTGGCCGTCTGGTCCCGGGCAGCCAGGTCGACGACGGGCCGCGCGTCGGTCGGCTTCGTGGCCTTGACGATCGCGCTGATCATGCCGTCGGTGACTGTCTGGGTCGGCGTGATCGAGATGTCGACCATGCCGGCGGACTCGAGGCCGGCGCGATACTCCGCGAACGACAGCGCCCCGGCGATGCACCCGGCATACGATCCCCGCTCCGCCCGCTCCTCCGCCGACAGCCTGTCCTCCGCGACGATGTCGGCGATCCCGATCCGGCCGCCGGGACGCAGGACCCTGCCGATCTCCCGGAAGACCGCCGGCTTGTCCGCCGCGAGATTCACGACGCAGTTGCTGATCACGACGTCGATCAAGTCGGCAGGCAGCGGGATCGCCTCGATGTGGCCCTTGAGGAACTCGACGTTCGTCGCGCCCGCCTCGGCTGCGTTGCGCTGGGCGAGCGCGAGCATCTCGTCGGTCATGTCGAGGCCGAACGCCCGCCCGGTCGGACCGACGCGCTTCGCCGAGAGCAGGACGTCGATCCCGCCGCCGGACCCGAGGTCGAGGACGCGCTCTCCCTCGCGGAGCTCGGCGACCGCCGTCGGGTTGCCGCAGCCGAGCGACGCCAGCACGGCCGCATCCGGAAGGTCCTGCTGCTCCAGCACGGTGTACAGCGACGCGCCGACCGCTTCGGGAGCACGGGTGGCCGACGCGCCCTCGGCTGCCCTGACGGCCGCCGCACTGTAGTGAGCGCGTACCTCTTCGCGGATCGCGTCGGTCGTCAACGCATCTCCTGTCGGATGTGGTATCGAGACTTGACTATATCGAATGCCATCAATACCATCGGGCGATGAAGCGCCAGACCGACCCGGACATCCTGCTCCTCCAGGGTGCGGCCGACCCGACACGGCTCGCGATCCTCCGGCGCCTGAGCAGCGAGGGCGAGGTCTGTGCCTGCGAGTTCACGTCGTGCTGCGGCGTGAGCCAGCCGACGACCTCGCATCACCTCAAGGTGCTCCGGGAGACCGGATGGGTCGACGCGGAGCGTCGCGGGTCCTGGGTCTACTACAGCCTCCGCCCAGCGGCCGTGGCAAGCCTGCGGGCGCTCGTGGGCACGATCGAACCGGTCGCCGTCAGCCCGGTCAGGGCCACGACCGCGAGCCGCCGGCTCTCCGTCGTCCAGGCGACGGCCTGACGACCCGCGACGACGTCGATCCCGGCCGGGAACTTCCGGTCAGGAGGGCGTGGCCCCCGCGCCAGCCCGGCGCGCCACCTCGATGAACGGGCGGATCCGCGCGGTCAGCTCCATCACGGTGCGCTCGAAGGCCGCGAGCTTGTCCTCGTCCGTTCCCGTGACCTCAGCCGGATCGTCGAGGCCCCAGTGGAGCGCGTCGTGCTCGCCCGGGAAGACCGGGCACGCCTGGCGGGCGCGGTCGCACACGGTGATCACGTAATCCCAGGGCTCGCCGACGAACTCCGTCACCGACGTCGAGCGCGCCCCCGACCAGTCGATCCCGACGGCGGCGAGCGCGCGGATCGTGTACGGGTTCACGCCCGCGGGCTCAGTGCCGGCCGATCGCACCTCGAACGCGGCGCCACCGAATCGGCCGAGGAGCGCCTCGGCCATCTGGCTCCGAGCGGAGTTGCCCGTGCAGACGAAGAGCACCCGGATCGGGCGGTCGGACATCGTCGCGTCTCCCGTGGCGCGGCCGGCGGCCGCGATCGTCTCCTCCAGGTCGGCGAGCTCGGCCTCGAGGCGGTCGAGCTCCTCGCGCCGGGCCGCGATCGTCGCGCGCTGCGCCGCGATGAGCGGTGCCAGGTCCAGGTCGGGCGCGCCACGCTCGACGCACAGCGCCGCGAGCCGCCCGGCATCCTGCGGGGGAAGCCCCAGCCGCCGCAGCGCCACGACGACCCGCAGTCGGGCGAGGTCGTCGTCGGTGTACTCGCGATACCCGTTCGCCTCGCGTCGAGCGAGCGGCAGCACGCCTGCCGCCTCGTAGAAGCGGACGGCGGATGCGGCCACCCCGGAGCGTCTGGCCAGCTCGGAGACCTTCACGGCCCGACCGTACACCTTCGAGTCACTCGAAGGTCAAGGGGTGGCAGGCGGCGGCGGGGGTGTGAGGCGACCGCGCTCGCGCACGTGGGCCGCGCGATCGTCACCCAGTCCCGGAGAGCGTGTCGCGGACGGCGTCGCACAGCACGTCGGTCGTGAACGGCTTCGGCAGGAAGTGGCACCGGCCATCCCCGGGAAGGCCGGACCCGCCGGGACGTCTCTCGGTGAAGCCCGACGTGTACAGCACGCGCATGTCCGGGCGCTCGGCGGTCAGGCGTGCCGCGAGCTCGCCGCCGCCCATCCCGGGCATCACGACGTCCGTGATGAGCGCGTCGATCCGTGCCGTCGCCTCGGCGGCGACCCTGAGACCCTCGGCTCCGTTCGCCGCTTCGAGAACGCAGTACCCGCGATTCTCGAGCGCGCGACGGGCGTAGGCGCGCACCGCCGGTTCGTCCTCGACGAGCAGGATCGTCGTGCCCGCGCCGTCGAGCGCGCGGGCAGGCTCGGGCGTCGATGCGGTCGGCGGGATCGCGGGTTCGGCCGGTCCGGGCTCTCCAGCGGCGCGCGGCAGGTAGACGCGGATCGTCGTGCCCCTCCCCGGCGCGCTCTCGATGTACACGTACCCGCCCGACTGCTTCACGATCCCGTACACGGTCGCGAGACCCATCCCCGTGCCCTTGCCGGGTTCCCGCGTCGTGAAGAACGGCTCGAAGGCCCGCGCCTGGGTGGTCGTGTCCATCCCCGTTCCGGTGTCGGAGACGGCGATCATGACGTATGGGCCGGGAGCGACCTCGGGCCGCCCGAGGACGAAGGCGCCGTCGAGCCCCACGGGCCGCGTCTCGATGGTGACCACGCCGCCTGCCGGCATCGCGTGGTTCGCGTTCACGACCGCGTTGAGGATCACCTGCTCGAGCTGGCTCGGATCGGCGAGGACCCATGCCGCACCGGCCTCGCCGACGAGGACGACCTCCACCTGCTCGCTCAACATCGGCCGCAGCAGCGGGACGATCGCCTCGCACACCGCGAACGGGTCGACCAGGCGTCGATCCACGGGCTGGACCCGCGAGAACGCGAGGATCTGCCGGACGAGCTGGGCCCCGCGACCAGCCGCGAGGAGGACCTGCGCGACGTCCTCGCGGATCCGCTCCTGCTCCGGCGCGAGATCGCTGCGGATGAGCTCGGCGTACCCGTGGATCGCCGTCAGCAGGTTGTTGAAGTCGTGCGCGATGCCACCGGCGAACCGGCCGAGCGCCTCCATCTTCTGCGCCTGCCACAGGCTCCGCTCCAGGGCGCGCTGTCGCGTGACGTCACGCTTCACGGCGACGTACGCGGTGATCGCGCCCGACTCGTCGCGGACCGGGCTGATCGACGCCTCCTCGGTGAAGCGCGTGCCGTCCTTGCGACGGTTGACCAGCTCGCCCGACCAGGTCGCGTCCGCGGCGAGCGTGTCCCACATCGCGCGGTAGAACTCTGCGCCGTGGAATCCGCTCTGGATGATCCGCGGGTTCCTCCCGAGGACCTCCGCACGGTCGTACCCGGTGACGGCCTCGAAGGCGGGGTTGACGTAGACGATGTCCGCGTTGACGTCAGTCACGACGACGCTGTCGGCCGTGTGGTGGACCGCCGCGGCGAGGCGCGCACGGTCGGCCTCGGCGCGCTTCCGCTCGCCGATGTCGCGCGCGACGACGACGATCCGACCGTCCCGCGTCGCCTGCTCGCTCATCTCGACGAGGACCTCGCCGCCGTCCCGACGCACCATCGGGAGCTCGAGGCGGACCGGCGCGCCGGAGCGGCGCATCGCGGCGATCCGCTCCCGCTGGCGGGACAGCTCGTCCTGCGGGACGATCGCGGAGATCGCCAGACCGCGGCACTCGTCGCGGCCGCGGCGGAGGAGATCCGCCGCGGCCGCGTTCGCCTCGAGGATCCGGGGCGGCTCCCCGGCGACGAGGAAGATGGCATCCGCCGAGCGCTCGACGAGCGTGCGATACAGGTCCTCCTCGTGCGCCAGGTCTCGGGCGAGCCCCGTGAGCCGGACGCACGCGAGCACCGCGACCGCCACGAACGCGACCGCGGCCGGGACCGTGCCGGCGGGATACCCGAATGCGAGCGCCGCGGCCGCGACGACACCCGTCACGGAGAGCGCGACCAGGAAGCCCGCGAGGCGGAGGGCGGTCAGCCGCGGAGACGGAACCGCGGTGTCGGCCTGGACGGCCATCGACGGATGGAGCGCCGCCGTTCCCCAGAGCACGCAGCCGACGAGCCAGAACGCGCTCTCGACGCCGCCGGCAGCGTCCTTCACGCCGAACAACGCGAAGAAGGCGTCCCCGAGCGTCATCGCCACGAGGCTCGCGGCGAGAAGCACGATCGACGGGGTCCGACGACCAGGTGCCGCGAGGGCCGGGATGAGGGCGGAGAGAAGGATCACGTCGCCGATCGGATACGCGAGGGCCAGGGCCCATTCGACCGAGGTGACCCACGTGTCGCTCGCGGCCGAATGGACGATGACCACCCAGGCGGCGGAGGCGATCGTGATCGCGGCGACCGCCGGGTCGATCGCGCCGTGCCAGTCGAAGGGGGAGCCGCGCGGCCGGACGAGGAGGATGAGGCCCGCGGCTGCGAGCGGATAGCCCGCGAGGTACAGGACGTCCGCGAAGGGCACGAACGGATTCGCGCCGAGAACGAACGAGAGGGCGTCCCGCGACACGTCGCCGGCGACCCACGCGAACGGGGCCGCCGCAAGCAGGAGCCAGGCGGTCGGTCGCTCGGGCCGGTGGAGGCGGATCCCGACGAGGACGGTGATCCCCGCCAGCAGTCCGATGAGGTCGTACACGAAGGCCTGGCCGACCTCAGGCAGGAGGAACCAGGCGGCCACCGGGACGATGGATGTGGCGGGTCTCAGGCGGAATGGGTCTCCTCCTCGTCCGTCGGGGGATCGACGACGAACTCGTGGAGAGCGAGGACGGCTGTCGACGGAAGCTCGAGGATCGCCGCGAGCGCTTCGCGCAGGTACCACTTCGTCTCGTCGAGCGTGGCGGCACGGACCGAGCACGCCGCCACCTCCGCGACGGTCCCGGTCCACGTCCGCGACGCGGCGTCGTAGGTGAAGGTCGCGCGGTACACGTACCGCTGCGGGTCCTCCGGGACAGCCAAAAGGGCACCTCCGCACGACGTCGCGCTGGGTCGATCCCAACAGGCTCTACGTCAGCCGGACAATCCACTATAGCCCGCTAGTCATGTGAGACTTGACCCAATCGGGTCCACAGCGTGGGCGGGCTCGGGAACCGGGATCGACGCGACCGGGCCGGCGACCGCGCGGTCTAGCGAAGGGCCTCGCGCGCGAGCTCGTACGCTCGCTTCGTGTCTCCCTGTTCGGCGACGAGGTCGCTGAGCTCGACGAGGCAGTCGCGGAGCTGCGCCGACCGGCCGATCTCCCGCGCCGCGGCAATGGCCTGCTCCAGATCCGCCATGGCACTGGCCACGTCGCCGCGGCGTCGGGCGATCCGGCCACGCGTGATCGTCGCGCTGATCACGGCCTTGTGGTTCCCGGTCGTGCCCCCGGCCTCGATCGCGGCGGCGGCGAGGTGCTCAGCCCCGGCCAGATCGTCGGAGGCCAGGGCGATCTGGGCTTCGGTCTCGAGGACATTGGCGAGTCGCGCCTGGTTCCCGATCGTCTCCATCCGGGCGTGGGCAGCGGTCGCGTGCGATCGGGCCTTCGCAAGTGAGCCGAGGGCGAGGTGTGTCAGGGCGAGCTCGTTGTCGAGGACCGCGATCTCGAGCTCGTCCTCGGCGGCTCGGAAGTAGGCGATGGCCTGCGTGGCCGTCGAGACAGCCGCCTCGTAGTCGCCCGTCTCCCGGTAGCCGACGGCGAGCGATTCGAGGAACGCCGCCCTGCGCCGATCGTCGAGCCCTCCGATCCGCGCGCGTGCCTCTTCGAGGAACGTGAGGGCACGCGCGGGCTGGCCCTCGCGGGAGTCGATCATCGCGAGCGCGATCAGGGTGCGGACCTCGAGATCCGGCTCGACGGGCAGGTCCGCGCGCGTGACTCCGAGGACCGCCCGCAGGAGCGCACGGGCCTCATCCGCGTTCTCGAGCCGGTACAGGCCCGACGCCTGCCAGTAGCGCGCCATGGCGGCCTCGGCGACGCGGCCGTGCGAGAGGAAGCCCGCGGCGGCCTCGGACCCGGCGGTCACCCCTTCGGCGGGCCTGTCGAGACGCGCGAGAGCCTCCGCCCGCCCGAGCTGGATCGACGCCCGCCGCAGCGGCTGCGTCTCCGCCTCGAGGAGCCGGTCGTACGCGTCGAGAGCCGTCTGCCAGTCCCCGGCGGCGAGGCGCAGGTCTGCCTCGACGCGTGGCCAGCGAGCCGGGCCCGCCCCGAGGAGCTCCGTCGGCGTGACACCGAGGCGTGCGGCGAGGAAGTCAAGAGCTGCGATCGAGGGTCGGCTCAGCCCGTTCTCGAGCGCGCTGATGTAGGCCTTCGTGTAGCGGCCCTCGGCGAGGCGAGCCTGGGTCAGCCCTGCGCGAAGACGGGTGGCCTTGAGGCGTGCGCCGAAGTCGCCCGCCGGAGCCCTCTGCGGCCGGGTGGCGACGCTCGTGTGCTGCGGCATGTCCGTCAGTGTACCTGCCAGGTACAAGGAAGTTGACTCCAGCCAGGATCGCCGATGGCGTGACCTGCAGCCGGGCCGCAAGGAGAACGAGCGCCGGCAGAGACGGGACCACCTTGCCGCGCTCGATCGCGGAGACGTATGCCGCGGAGAACGGCGAGGCTACATCGCGCTGGGTGAAGCCCGCGGCGCGCCGCAGCTCCCGGATCCGGTCCCCCAGCACGACGAGCTCGGGGGCGCCGGCGCGCATCACCTGATGTTTAGCAATAGTTGACATCCTCATGGTGCGGAGTCTACGCTCTGACACGGACTCACGCCGGGTCGGGTGGACGGGAAGGAGATCCTCCATGCACCTGACTCTGCGCCCGCGCATCCGCGTCCTCGTCGGCTCGATCCTGCTCAGCCTCACCCTGGCGATCACGGCAGCCGCCTCCGTGCTCGCTGACGGAGCTGGAGGGTCGTTCCCCCACTGACTCCGGTCACGGTCGTCCGCTAGCTCGATAGCGTCACCGACCCGGCGTGAGCAAACCGCGCCCGACGGCAGGGGTGACGGCGGTGCGACGCCCCCGTCCGGCGGGTCAGCATCGGGCACAGGCATGGCGTCTGCGCGCGGTCCCCGGGCCGCGCTGGTCGGCGCGTCGAGCCCTCGCCCGGCCCGTCCGGGTTGACACGGGGCGGGGCCCGGCGTAGCCTCTAAGTTGTAGGACGACCTGTCGTCTGCTGTCCTCACCAACCCAGGGAGAGGCCGGCGTCACGAACAGGCCGAGGCATTCCCGCCGTCCCGGTCCGGGCGGCGCCCGCGACGCGGAAAGGATCCGTCCGATGCCCGACGCAGACGACGCGCTGCAGGCCAGGTACTACCACCACGATGTCCCTCAGAGGAATGCCGCGTTCTACCTGAAGGGTTCTGGCGCGTACGACTGGGGCATGCAGAACCGCCTCGCCCGGACGTTCCGTCCCTCGACGGGCCGCACCGTCATGCTCGCGATCGACCACGGGTACTTCCTGGGCCCGACCACCGGCCTCGAACGCGTCGACGTGGACATCGTTCCGCTCCTGCCGTACGTCGACGCGCTCTTCTGCACGCGCGGGATCCTGCGGTCAGTCATCCCGGCCGCCCCGGCCGTCCCCGTCGTTCTCCGCGCGAGCGGCGGCCCGAGCATCCTCCGCGAGCTCTCGGACGAGGAGATCGCGGTCGACGTGGAGGACGCGCTCCGCCTGAACACATGCGGCGTCGGGGTCCAGGTCTTCATCGGCGGCCCGAACGAGACGAAGTCCGTCCACAACATGACGCGACTGGTGGACGCCGGCCTGCGGTACGGGCTGCCCGTCCTCGGCGTCACGGCGGTCGGCAAGGACATGGTCCGCGACGCGCGGTACTTCCGGCTCGCGACGCGGATCGCGGCCGAGCTCGGCGCACAGGTGGTGAAGACCTACTACGTGCCGGATGGCTTCGAGACCGTCACCGCCTCGTGCCCTGTGCCCATCGTCATGGCCGGCGGCAAGAAGCTGCCCGAGCTCGACGCGCTCACGATGGCGTACCGGGCCATCCAGGAGGGAGCCTCCGGCGTCGACATGGGCCGGAACATCTTCCAGAGCGACGCGCCGCTCGCGATGCTCCAGGCGATCGCGAAGGTCGTCCACGAGGACATGCCTCCGGCCCAGGCGCTCGAGCTCTTCGAGACGCTCCGCCACGAGTCCGCCGCGTCGGTCCCGGCCTGACCGAGCCATGGCAGCCGATGCCACGCTCGCGCGCCTCCTCGCGAGCGCGCCCCAGCTGTCCGTCGGGATCCTCACCGCGGATCTCGGCCACCTCGACGACGAGCTCCGGCGCCTCGAGCACGCCGGCGTGGCCATGATTCACACCGACGTCATGGACGGCGTCTTCTGCCCGATGCTCTCGGTCGGGGCGCCTTTCGTCGCGGCGCAGCGGACGGCGATGCTCAAGGACGTCCATCTCATGGTCGACGAGCCGCTCGAGAAGATCGGGCCGTTCGTCAAGGCGGGCGCCGACATGATCACGTTCGCCGTGGAGTCGGCGTCCAACCCGCACCGCGTCCTACGGGTGCTCGGCGATGCGGCGAACGCGAACGATCCGGCGCGTGGGATCCTCCGCGGCATCGCCGTGAGCCCGGGCACGCCCCTCGAGGTGGTGGCGCCGCTCGTCGACGAGCTCGAGTACGTGATGCTCCTCGGGATCGATCCGGGCTGGGGCGGCCAGGCGTTCGCGCCGGGCATGGCCGCCCGCGTCGCGCGGGTCCGCGAGCTCATCGCGGCGTCGGGCCGGTCCGTCCTCCTCGGGATCGACGGCGGCGTCACGAAGGCGAACGTCGCGGAGGTCGCGGGACTCGGGCCGGACGTCGTCGTGACGGGCAGCGCCATCTTCGACGGGACGGCCGACGTGGAGTCGAACGCCCGAATGATGCGGTCTCGGCTGGTGGCGTCCGCCGCGAGTTGAGCCTCACGACGCGGGTCCGTCCTCCTCCGGGCCCGCGTCGCTGCCCCTCACGCCGTGCGGATGATCACGAATTCGAAGCGGCCCTCGACGAAGTAGGTCCGGCTGTACATGAGCGGCTGCGACCCGGGCGTGAAGTGCACCTGGTCGAGGAGGAGATAGAGCCCGTTCGCCGGGCGCCCGCTGCCCCAGCCCACGTCCCCGCTCTGGACCGCGTGGAGGCGCGCGAAGGCGCGCTTCGGGCGCAGGCCGACCTGCTCGAACAGCTCGAAGAGGCTGCCGCGGCCGACCTCGTCCGCGGTTCCGGGAGGCAGGATGTCGAGCCGGAGGACGTCGTACGAGTACGCCACGACCTCGCCGTCGGAGAGGACGGCGCGCTCCACGGACAGGATGTCCGCCCCGATCGGGACGTCGAGGTGCTTCGCCTCCTCGTCCGTCGCGGGCCGCGTCTCGATCGTGCGCCACTCCATGCCCGGTTCGTGACCGAGCTCGCGGATCGTCGCCGTGATCGACCCGAGCTCCTGGAGGCCCGCGCGGATGGAGACCCCGAAGTCGGCGACGAAGGTGCCCGCCCCGTGGCGGATGTCGACGAGACCCTGCGCCTCGAGTGACTTGAGGGCGGTCCGCACCGTGACGCGGGAGACCTGGTAGCTGGCCGCGAGCTCGGTCTCGCTCGGAAGGCGCGCACCCCGCTCCCATTCGCCGGAGAGCACCCGCCCCCGGAGGTCGGCCGCGAGCCACTGCGCACGCGTGAGCGGCTGCGCGAGGCCCGTGGGCACCGCCGATCCGTCTGCTCTCATCGATCCTCCTGGTGGCGCCGCCTCGCCCCGAGGCGGCATGGATCCCGGCCGCATGGGCATCCGACCGGCGGGTGGAGTCTAGGAGTCCGCGCGGCCCGGTTCCAGCCCGGGCGCGCATGCCCGGCGACGGAGGTCGCCGGACCGGACGTGCGATCCCGGGGTCACGGGATCGAGCGCGTGTCGAAGTACGAGTGGACGGAGGTGAAGCGTCCGTCGCGGACCTCGACGACGTTCACGCCGCTCGCCGGGTACCGCGTCCCGTCGTGGCCCGTGAGCTCGGCGCGCCACTCGAGCGCGGCCCGATCGCCCACGACGAGCTCGGCGACGATCTCCACCCAGAGCCCCGGGTACGCCGCGGCCGAGGCCTGATAGTAGGCCCGGATCTCCGCGTACCCGACGCGGCGCCCGCCGGGCCCCACGAACTCGGCGTCCGGGTGGTAATGGGACATCACCGCATCGACGTCGCGGGCGCTCTCGTCGCGCCAGTACGCCTCCGCCACGGCGCGCGGGCCGTCGCTCATCGGGTCCTTCTCCTTTCGCGGGGCGACGTGGCCGAGCCCGCCATCAGCGGGTGCATGACGCGAGCAGGATGTCCCCGGCCCGCGCGGCGATGGATGCGGCAACCGGGTCGGTGTGGCGAGTCGTCGCCATCATGCGGCTCGCCCGCAGGACGCCGCGTGCGGCCCCCTCGCGAAGCGCATCCGGCAGTGTCTCGATGTCGGCGGTCTTCGCGAGGCCCACGATCCGGCGCATCGCCTCCGCGGCCCCGAAGCCGATCCCATCGACGGCCACCTTGGCGATGAAGTCCTCGAGCGTCGCCTCCGTGAACACGCGGGCATCGACGCGATCCGGCCACAGGGCGCGGAAGGTCGCGTCGAACGCCTGCCACGTCTCGTCGAGCAGGCCGAGCGCCCAGCGGGCCCGCGCGTCCTCGCCGAGCGCGAAGGCGCGGGCGGCAGCGATCACGTAGTTCGCGTACGCGAGCCCGAGGTCGAACCCGACCGGACCATAGAACGCGAACTCGCTGTCGAAGATCTTCGTGGATCGCGGCACGCCGTTCGCTGCGCCGCGGACCATGATCGAGCCCGTGTGGAGGTCGCCGTGGATGAGCGCCTCCGCCTGCGTCATGAACTGCCACTTGAGCCAGCCCATCTCGCGGACGGTCGCGGCATCGTCGATGAGCTCCTGCGCGTCCGGCTCGTTGGCGGGCAGGACGCTGTTCCGGCCGGCGGGGCGGGTGGGCTCGGTGAGGACGAGGTCCTCGGTGATCTCGCAGAGCTCGGGGTTCACCGCGGCCGCGAGCGCGGCCTTCTGCGCGTCGGCGGGCATCCCGAAGACGGACGTCCCGAACGCCACGTGTGCCACGTAGACACCGACGTCGGTCGCGACGCCTTCGTGCCGGTCGCCGCGGTTGAGGGCCCGGCGCCACACCTCGTGGTCGGACAGGTCCTCCATGGCGAGGATGTGGCGCTGCGTGTCGTAGCCGTACAGCGCGGGCACGAGCGTCGGGGCAAGCGCGCCGTGGCTCCTGAGGGCCTCCGCCTCCTTCGCCGCGCGGTCGGGCGTCATGGGCCAGTCCGGGCCCACCAGGCGCACGTACGGGAGCGCCTGCTTGAGGACGAGTCCCGGCCCGTCGGTCGCCGACAGGATGAAGACGAGGTTGAGGTTCCCATCGCCGACCTCGCGGACCTCGCCGACGCGCTCGGGCGGCAGCACCGCGGCGAGGACGGGATCGCGCGCGACATAGTCGACGACCGTGTCGGGGGTGAGGATCTCGTACGTGTCGGGCATCTTCGTGACCTGTGCGTCCCTGAGGGGGGATCGAGCGTGGATGGGGGCTGCGGCTCGTGACGGGTCGGGCGCTCAGACCGCCGACACGTAGCGGGTCCGCTTCCGCGACAGCGTGAAGCTGAAGATGAGGGCGAGGACGAGCACGAGGCCCTTGACCACGTCCTGCGCGTAGTAGGGCACGCCGGCGATCGTCAGCCCGGTGATGAGGATCCCGAGCATGACGGCGCCGAGCGATGTGCCCCACGCGTTCGGCAGGTTGAGGCCCATGACGGACATGCCGACGAGCGCGACGGCGATCGAGTCGAGGAGGAGCGAGTTGCCGGCGGAGATGTCGCCCTGGCCGATGCGCGAGGCGAGGATGAGACCGGCGACCGCGGCGAGCAGGCCCGAGATGACGTAGGCGAGGGCGTGGTAGCGGTTGATGCGGATGCCGGCGAGCCGGGCAGCCTCCGGGTTCGCCCCGATCGCATACATGATCCGGCCCCACCGCGTCCGGGTCAGGAAGATCCACATGGCGACGGTGAGGACGAGGAAGATCAGGACGGGGACGGGGATCGGGCCGACGAAGCCATTGTCGATCCAGAGGAAGTCGGCCGTGAAATGTCCTTTCGCGAAGGTGCCGTCGGGCAGGGGCATCCCCGACGAGACCGACTGGCCCGAGACGAAGACGAGCTTCAGGCCCTGGATGACGAACATGACCGACAGGGTCGCGAGCATGTCGGGGATCCGGAGGCGGACGATGAGGAGGGCGTTGACGAGGCCGACGGCCGCGCCCGCGACGAGGACGCCGGCGACGGCGATGAGCCCGATCTGGTTGTAGATCACCATCGTCATCGCGGCGATCGTCACCGCCATCCCGGCGATCCCGCCGACCGAGAGGTCGATGCCGCCGACGACCATCGCCGTCGTGACGCCGAGCCCCGCGATCGCGATGACCGACGCGTACTTGAGCATGGACAGGATCGTCGTCGGCCGTCGGAAGGTGTCCTCCGTGGCCAGGAACAGGACCAGGAGGAACAGGGTGATCGCGATCACGCCGTAGCGGACCGTCCACTCGCGGACACGCTCGCGCATCGGGATGGCCTGGACGCGGGTCCGGGCGGTCTTCCGGGCAAGATCCATCAGGCGATCTCCGACATCCGTTCGATGATCTGGTCGCGGTTCGTCTCGGTGAGGTAGGTGTCCGCCCGCACGACCCCGTCGCCGAGCACGAGCACGCGGTCGGACCCCTGGAGGATCTCGTCGACGTCGCTCGAGGTGATGATCACGACCGCGCCATCCTGCGCGAGGGCCCGGAGGCGGAGGCCGATTGCGGCACGCGCCCCGATGTCCACGCCGCGGAACGGCTCGTCGAGAACGAGGACGCGGGGCTTGCCGGCGAGCCAGCGGCCGACGACGACGCGCTGCTGGTTGCCGCCGGACAGCTCGTCCACATCGTGTCCGTCGCCGGTGCAGACGACGTCGAGCTGATCGATCACCCAGCGGCCGCGCTTCGCCTCGGCGCCGCGGGGGACGAGGCCGCGCGGCGCGATCGACGAGATGAACGGGAGGGCGG
The DNA here is from genome assembly GCA_021813655.1 of Chloroflexota bacterium. GTDB lineage: Bacteria > Chloroflexota > Limnocylindria > Limnocylindrales > CSP1-4 > CAIYQJ01. The sequence goes on from JAKAJU010000072.1 coordinate 27,815, forward strand.
CCGTGCGGCCGATCGACCAGCCGGGCAGGAGGGCCTCGGCCGACCGGTCCTCGGGCACGAGGAAGACCCCGTTGCGGACCGCGTCGCTCGGTGAGCTGGGCGCGTACGGCCGGCCGTCGAGGACCATCGATCCTTCCGTGAACGGTGTCGCCCCGAAGATGCCCCGGGCAAGCTCGCTCTTGCCGGCTCCGAGGAGGCCGATCACGCCGACGACCTCGCCGGCTCGGAACGCGAGGTCCTGCGGTGCGGCGTCGGGACGGAGGCGAACGCCCCTGAGCTCGAGGCGGACGTCCGTGCCCCGCCGCTCGACCACGTCCGTCTCCTCGGCGAGCACCTGCTCGCCGAGCATGGCACGGACGACCTCGTTCCAGCCGAACGGGCGACCCTGCTCGAGCATGATGCGGCCGTCGCGAAGGACGACGAGCGCGTCGGCGAGCGTATCGATCTCGCTGAGGTGGTGGGAGACGTAGAGGATCGCGACGCCCGACTCCTTCAGGCGCCGGATGAGCGCGAAGAGCCGCTCGACCTCGGCCATCGACAGCGCGGAGGTCGGTTCGTCGAGCACGAGCATCCGCGGGTCCTGGTCGAGGGCGCGCGCGAGCAGGAGGAGCTGCTGGTCCGCCACGCCGAGGTCGAAGACGTCGCGCCGCAGGAAGTCGTCGTCCCACGGGAGCTCGAGGACCGCGGCGACCGCCCGAGCCCGCGGGAGGATCTTCCCGAGCGAGAAGTAGGTGCCGAAGCTGCTCCGGGCGAGTTCGTCGAAGACGAGGTTCTCCGCGACGGTGAGGCCGGGGACGACCCCGTCGGCGATCCGCTGGTGGACGGTGTGGATGCCGAGGGAGCGCGCGACGCTCGGCGAGTCGATGACGACCGGCTTGCCGTCGACGGCGATCTCGCCGCCATGTCCCGGATAGACCCCGGAGAGGATCTTGATGAGCGTCGACTTCCCGGCTCCGTTCGCGCCGATCAGCGCGAGGACGCTTCCTTCGCGCAGCGACACGGACACGCCGGAGAGGACGCGATTGGTGCCGAACGCCATGCTGACGTCGGTCAGCGAGACAACGGTCTGCATCGAGCCACCGTACGCCCGAGGGCCTGGTCGCCGCCCGGCGCGCCAGCGTGGGCGCGCCGGGCGGCGTGGATGCTCCTAGTAGGCCACCTGGATCCAGCAGGAGACCATCTGGCTGGCCTCGGCGAGCTCGGGCATCGCGACACGGAGCTGGTCCATGTTCGTGATCCCGTTGTCGGCGAGGTACTTCTGGGTGATGAGAGCCGCGGGGAACTTGAAGTCGGTCCCCTGGAGCTCGTTGGTGAGCTTGAGGCCCATCGCGCGCACGACCGCTGCGCCGACGCCCGCGGGGTCGGTCGCGGCGGTGGCGACCCACGGGCTGCCGGGCGCGGTCATGAGCTCGAGATCCGCATTGGAGATGTCGATGCCGTAGACCTTGATCTTGTCGGAGAGGCCGTTGTTCTTGACGGCGACGAGCGTGCCCTTCGTGAGCTCGTCGTACGGCGCGAAGATGCCCGCGACATCGGGATTGGCCTTGAGCGCGGCGTCCGCGAGGACGGCGTTGTCCGTGGCCACCGCGTTCGTGAACTTGCCGACGAAGAACTTCTGGAGCCAGCCGTTGTCCTTGACGAACTGCTCCCAGACCACGTTCCGGCGATCGAGGGGGGCGATGCCGAGCGCGTTCACGTAGCCGACCTGGGCGCCCTTGCCGAGGTCGTTCGCCATCACGGTGAGGACCTTCGTCGCCATGTCGGCGTCGCTCTGGGTCGTGTGGATGACGCGCGGATCGGTCGTCTCGACGTCGTAGACGACGACGGGGATGCCCTTGTCGAGCGCCTGCTTGATGAGCGGGTTCATGGTGTCAGCGAGGCCGTGGTCGACGATGATCCCGGCCACGCCGGAGTCGATCGCGGTCTGCATCTGCGTCGCCTGCGTCGCGTTGTCGGCCTGGGCGTCGTAGACCTGCATGTCGAAGCCGAGGGCGTCGGCCTGCTTCTGAGCGCCCCCGCCCCACTGCTGGAAGTAGTCGCCGGCGCCGCTCTGGCGGACCATGGCGATCTTGACCTTGCCGCTGCCGAACGGGGCAGGAGCCGCGCACGCGGTCGGGGCGGCAGACGCCGCGGCGGCCGCCGACTCGGACGGGGCGGCGCTCGGGGCAGCGGCCGTCGGCGCTTCAGCGCTCGGTGCGGCCGCTGACGGGGCCGTCGTGGCCGCCGACTGCGAGCACGCGGTCACGAGCATCGTCGTGGCGAAGAGCCCGGCGATGATCTTGGAACGGGTCATTCACGTCTCCTTGGATCGATGACAACGACGGCCTGTGGGGTGACGGATCGCGCTCCTCCTCCTCCTCGTGGCTCCTCCTCCCTGTGCCTGTGACCGCTGTGGCCGCGAGCGTGGTCAGCGTGGGAATGCGGCGGCGACGCCGCCGTCGACGGGAACGACGCACCCGGTGGTTCGCGACGACGCCTCCGACAGGAGGAAGAGGACCGCGCCGGCGACGTCCTGCGTCGTGACATGTCGGTGCAGCAGGTTCCGCCTGGCGTAGAAGTCCTCGAGCTCCTCGGGTCGGATGCCGTGCTCTGCGGCCCGCTGCTCGCGGAGGCCGCCCGCCCAGAGGCGCGAGTTGTCGAAGACGGCGTCCGGGTTGACCGCGTTGGCCCGGATGCCCGCCGGGCCACCCTCGAGCGCTGCGATCCGCATGAGCTGGAGCATCCCGGCCTTGCTGACCGAGTAGCCGCCGAACCCGGCGCCCGGCGCGAAGGCGTTCTTGCTCGCGACGTACACGATCGAGCCACCGATCCCCTGCCGGCGCATCCGTCGCAGGGCCTCCTTCGTGAGAAGGAACGCACTCGTGAGGTTGACGTCGAGGCCGCGCGCCCACCGCGCGAGCTCGAGCTCCTCGAGCGGCGAGGCGACGCCGATCCCGGCGTTCACCACGACCCCATCGATGCCGCCGAACCGCCGCACGGCCGTCCGCACGGTCTCGAGGACCACGTCCTCGCGGGACTGGTCGCCGGCGACCCACGCGAGCTCAGGGGCTCCCGCCGCGAGCGCCTCGGCCGCGAGGCCCTCGAGCAGGTCGCCGTCGAGGTCCCCGGCGACGACGCTGGCGCCCGCTCGCGCGAGCTCCAGCGCGATCGTCCGCCCGATCCCCGACGCGGCGCCGGTCACGATGTGGACAGTGCCCGCGAAGGGCCGGGCCGGGTCGCCGAGCGTGAGCTTGTACAGCTCCATCGGCCAGTAGTCGAACCGGAACGTCTCGGCGTCCGGGAGCGGTGCCAGCTCGCCGAAGGCATCACGCGCGCGCGCCAGTGTCGCGTGGGCGTGGAGCGCTACCTCCCCGGCGCGCGCGCCATCCTCGGCGCTCGCGCCCGACGAGATCGACCCGAGCCCGGGGACGATCGCGACGCGCGGCAGCGGATCGTGCATGGGGATGCCCGCCTCGAGGAGCGCCGCGTTCGCCGCGTAGTAGTCGGCGTAGCGCGCCTCGTATGCCGCGACGGCAGTCGCGACCGCCTCCGGGTCGCGCGGCGCGTCCAGGAGCACCGGCCACGGCTTGATCCACAGCATGTGGTCGCCGGTCGGGACGCCGGCCGCGACGACCGCGGCGACATCCGGGCGATCGGCGATCTCGCGGAGTCGCCGATCGACGTGGAGGACGCGGCGGCCCGTCCGCGACAGCGCGCCGCGCAGGTGGAGGAGCAGCGACTCGACCTCGTCGTCATCGAGATCGGGGATGGGGATCGGGGCCAGGGCGGCGGCGACCGCGGTCCGTTCCGCGAGGTATGCGTCGGCGGCGCGGACCGCGGCGAGGGTCCGTGCGAGGCATGCGTCGGCGTCGTCGTCCCACGTGACGAGGCCGTGGTGCGCCAGGACGACCCCGTCCCAGGCGGCGAAGTCGGCGACGATGCGCGCGAGCTCGAAGCCGGGGCGGATCCAGTCGACGAACGCGAAACGGTCGCCGAGCGCGTCGCGGACCGCCTCCCGGCCATGGGCGTGGTTGGTCAGCGCGCAGATGGCGTCCGCGTGGACATGATCCACGTGCGCGGCCGGTAGGAATGCATGGAGGAGCGTCTCGATCGAGGGGCGTGGCGCCGCCGGATCCACCAGGGCGCGACGGACCAGCCGGACCATCTCGGCGTCATCGACCGCCTCGAGGCCGCGCAGGGGCTCGAGCTCCTCGATCCACAGCGCGGGGTACGTGCCGACGTCGCCGGTCGCCAGGTCGCCGCCGGAGGCCTTCACCCAGAGAACCCGGCGCTCGCGGCCGAGGTGGTCGACGAGGACGCCCTTGGCCGATGTGTTGCCCCCGCCGTTCACAACGAGCGCGGGATCGGCGCCGATGCGGCGCGAGCGCGCGACCAGGTCGGCCAGGACGGCCGACGCCGATCCGTGCCGACCCGCGGCGGTCACAGGACCCCGATCCCGATGTGGTCGCGCGGAACCTCGCCGGCGCGGATCTCGAGGACGGCCTCCTCGGTGACGAGCGCGGAGATGAGCCGCGCGGGCGTCACGTCGAAGGCGGGGTTGTAGGCCCGCGACTGCTCGGGCGCGACGCGGACGCCTCCCCAGCTGAGCACCTCGGCGCCGTCGCGCATCTCGATGTCGATGTCCGCGCCGGTCGCCGTCTGCAGGTCCACCGACGACTCGGGCGCGGCGACGATGAACGGCACCCCCGCGTCGGCGCACGCGAGCGCGATCCCGACGCTTCCGATCTTGTTGGCGGTGTCGCCGTTGGCGACGACCCGGTCGGCGCCGATGATCGCGACGTCGACGAGTCCGCGAAGGATCGTGCTGGCCGCGGCTCCGTCGGCCTGGACGAGGTGCGGGATCCCGTCCTGCACGAGCTCCCACGCGGTGAGGCGCGCCCCCTGCAGGAGCGGTCGCGTCTCATCCACGTACACGACCCCGAGCGCGCCCCGTGCGTGCAGCTCGCGGATCACGCCGAGCGCGGTCCCCCACGCGGTCGTCGCGAGGGCGCCCGTGTTGCAGTGGGTGAGGACGCGGACGCGGCCCGGGACGCGCGCCTGGATCCAGTCGGCACCGTTGCGCCCGATCGCGTGGTTGACGCGCTCGTCCTGCTCGATGATGCCGAGCGCGGCCGCCAGGACGGCTTCCCTGCCCTGCGCCATGCGAGGGCGGACGCGGTCGACGCCCCACGCGAGGTTCACGGCGGTGGGCCGCGCGTCGCGGATGCGATCGATCGCGGCGTCGAGCTCCGGCGCGGTCCAGCGCTCGCGGGCCCCCTGATCCATCGCGAGCACGACGCCGAGGGCTCCGATCGCGCCGAGCTGGGGGGCGCCCCGGACGGCGAGCCGCGCGATCGCGTCGACGACATCGTCCACGCTGTCGAGGGAGATCCGGACGAGCCTGCCGGGCAGCTCGGTCTGATCGATGACACGGACGGCACTTCCGGTCCACTCGATCGGCCGGAGCGGCTCGCTCACCATCACTCCTTCACGGTTCGTTCGCTCACAAGACGACCAGTCGTCCTACAACTCGCACTATGGCGTGCACGCGAGGACGGTGTCAAGTCGGTCGCGGATGGGTTCCCGAAAGGTCGCGAGCGCTATCCGCCGTGAGTCGGCGCGGCCTCCCCGCCCGCCCAGGCGGGCGCCCACTGCGTGTCCCGGATGCGCCGCACGTCGTCCGCGGGGATCTCCGGCACGGGACCGAAGGGCAGCGCGCGGAGGTAGGCGTCCGCGACGCCCTCCACCACCGACGCGGCGTTGTACGCGTGCTCCACGTTCGGGCCGATGGCGAGCACGCCGTGGTTGCGCAGGAGGCAGGCGCTGCGGTGGCGGAGCGGCTCGGCGGTGAGGGTCGCCATCTCCTCCGTGGCACCCCGGGCGTACGGCGCCGTCACGATCCCGCCGCCGCACGCGGCGATGAGGCCATGGAGGATGGGCGGGAGGTCCATGCCGAGCGCAGCCACCGCCATCGCCGCCGGACCGTGGGTGTGGACGATGCCCGCGACATCCGGCCGGTCGCGGTAGGCGAGGGTGTGAAGCGGCAGCTCCGCGGTGGGTCGAAGCGACCCGTCGACCACCGATCCATCCAGGCGGACGATGACGATGTCATCGGTGCGGAGCGTGTCGTACGCCGTGCTCGTGGGCGTCACCGCGACGAGGTCCGGCTCCGAGGCGATGCGGGTGCTGATGTTGCCGGACGTGTACGACACCAGGCGCTCGGCGAGCATCCGCCGGCAGAACAGGACGATGAGCTCCCTCGCCTCGCGGCGGTCGGCCGGCACGCCGGACATCGTCATCGAGCACCTCCCCTGTGCGTGATCGTCGGCGCCGGTGCGGCGTCGCGCGATGCGGGCCACGCGCCCTCGGCGAGGAGCGCCTCGGCGAGACTGTCGTCGATCACGATCTCGTGGACCAGGCCGCCGGCGATCGCTGCCCGGAGGGCCGTGGTCTTCTCAACGCCGCCAGCGACCGCCACGACCCGGCGCGACGCCCGCAGGTCGGCGAGCGACAGCCCCACGGTCGTGAGGCCAGGTGCCGCGACCTCACCTCCAGCGGCGTCGTACCAGCGAGCGAGGGTCTCGCCGGCCGCACCCGCAGCCACGAGGTGGGCCATCGCCGGCCCGTCCACGAGCCCCTCCACGTGGAGCTGCGACTCCTCCCCCGCCACGCCGATGGAGACGAGCGTGATGTCGGCGGCGCGGGCGATCCCCAGGGCCCGGACGATCGGCTCGCTCGCGGCGAGCGCGTCGTACGACGAGCCGGCCGCCACGAATGCCGGCGACGGAAGGTGGACGACGGATGCGCCGAGAGCCGCCGCGAGCGTCCGGGTGACCTCCACCGCCGGGGTCATCCGTTCTCCACCGGCGTGCCCCACCGCGTCCACGACGCGCACCGCGGTCGTCGCCCTCGGCCGGACCATCCCGGCCATGGTCGCCAGGGTCCGGCCCCAGCTGACTGCGAGGGTCGCTCCGCCGGCGTCGCCGACCCGCTCCACGAGCCGGGCCGCGGCGCGGGCGGCCGCGGCTGCTGACGACTCGGTCCCGACGCGGACGCCGACGCTCGCGGCGACGCCCAGGCGGGCCGCCAGGTCCGCCGCGAGCCGCGATTCCCGGCGGATGGGGACGGTCACGACGACCTGCACGATCCCCTGCCGCTCGGCGTCCGCCAGCGCGCGGCTGATGGTGGAACGCGAGACGTCGAAGCGTCGGGCGATCTCGTCCTGCGTGAGGTGGTGCTCGTGGTGGAGCCACGCGACCTCGGCGAGGAAGTCTCTGCGGTCTCCGCCGTCCGCGGGGCCGACCATGCTCATGAGACCCCAGGGCCGGTCGTGGCGGCCGCCGGGCTCCCCGCGGCCGAGCCCGTCTCCACGGCCGACCGCATTCTCGCCACGTTCGCGAGCAGGTCGCCGCGGTGGAGATCCCCGCCGACGAGGAGCGCCGTGTCGTTGCCGTAGAAGGCGTGGATCTCCGCGATCCGGTCGATCGTCATGCCGCCGCCAGGCGCCGGGAAGGCGGGCGGCAGATCGCCGAGCGGGGCGCGGCAGGCGCGGGCGATCGATGCGCACGCGTCCTCGTCGAAGCTGAAGCGGCCGCCGTAGCTCGGGAACACGACGAGGTCGGCGCCGGCGAGGCGGAAGATGGTGCCGAAGAGCAGGCCATGCTCGATCCCCGCATCCTCGCCGACCACGAAGGAGCCGAGGAACGCGGGGTGGCCCATGATGGGCAGCCCGATCGTCTCGTCCGCGGCGAGCCAGCGCATCGTGTCGAGGCCGGCGAGGCCGGGCAGCACGAGGAGTCCGCCCGCCCCCGCGTCGCGCGCGATCCGCGCGCGTTCCGCGATCTCGTCGGCGGGTGCGTTGAGGGAGGGCATGTAGATGCTGTGCGCTCCGGTCGCCTCGTTGGCGCTGCGGACCGCGGCCGCGCACGCCCGCACACGCGCCTCCCACGGCGCGAACGGCTGGTTCGCGAGGCCGTGGTCGTCCTTGATCACGTCGATGCCGCCCCGGACGAGGACGTCGGCGATCTCCGCGAACGCGCCCGCGTCCAATCCCATCGGCTTGAGCGCGGTGGTGAGGAGCGGGCGATGCGGCACACCGAGCAGCGCCCGGAGCCCGGGAACGCCGAAGCGCGGACCAGGGAACCGGCGGAGCAGGTCGGGCGGCAGATCGAGATCCACGAGCCGCACACCGGGGTAGAGCGAGCAGTTGCCGAACACGACGTTCAGCAGCTGGGGGAGCTCGCCGCCCGATGTCTCCACCGCATAGCTGATCCGGACCAGGCTCCGGTCGGCGCCCGACGGCACAACGGACTCGACCCGCCCGATCACGTGCCGGCCGACATCGTCGTCGGGGACGAGATCGGCCGGGAACTCGATCGTCTGCTCGACCGCGATGCTCTCGGCCCGTCCGCGGGCGGCGTCGTGCGGACCGACGATCGCGTAGGTGGCGACGAACCGCGACCCGGTCACGTCGAGCGTCCGGGGCGCGATCACAGCGAGTCGCTCCGCTCGGCGGAGGCGGAGGCGGAGGGGGTCACCGGCGCGTCGTCGACGAGATCGACCGCGTCGATCCCGAGGGGCTCGCCGAGCAGCCGCTCCACTCCGCGGACGATCCCGATCGCGTCGAGCCCGTACTCCCGGGCGAGATGCTCCCGGCTCGCCCCGTGCGCGTACGTGTCCCGGAGCCCGATACGAACGAGCCGCTTCCCGAGGCCGGCCTCGGCGATCCGCTCCGCGACCGCGGACCCGAGGCCGCCGACGATCGTGTGGTTCTCGGCCGTGACGATGCCGGCACGGGCACCGGCGAGCGTCGCGAGGATCTCGGGGTCGTCGAACGGCTTGTGCGTGGAGACGTGGAGGTGCCGGACGCCCACACCGCGCCGCGCGAGCGTTCGTACGGCGCGCATCCCCTCCTCCGTCTCGATGCCCGACGTGATGAGCGCGACGTCCGATCCCTCCGCGACGACACGGACGCGATCGAGACGCATGGGGTCGGTCCGCGGGAAGAGCCGGGGCACGACGCCACGGAGCATGCGGACGTAGACGGGTCCGTCGACGGCCTGGGCGACGTCGAGGACGCTCTCGACCTCCGTGGCGTCGCCGGTCTCGAGGACCGTCATGTTCGGCGTCGCGCGGAGGATGGCGACGTCCTCGATGGCCTGGTGCGTGACGCCGCCCGGCGTGAGGATCCCCGGCAGGAACCCGATCATGCGGACGCGCAGGTTCGGGTACGCGACGGACATCGCGAGCTGGTCGTACGCGCGACGGTAGATGAACACCGCGAACGTGTGGATGTACGGCGTGTAGCCCTCGCGCGCGAGGCCGGCGGCGAAGCCGAGCATGTTCTGCTCGGCCATCCCCATCGAGAAGAAGCGGTCCGGGTACGCGTCGCGCCAGCGGCCGACCTCGGAGGAGTTCGTGAGGTCAGCGGACAGCACGACGACCTCGGGCTTGTCGCGTGCCCAGTCGATGAAGTTCTGGACGTGGGGTCGGACGACCATCTCGATGCTCATCGCAGCTCCACCTCCTGCGCCATCGCCTCGTAGGCGGCCTGGTACCGGGCGCGCTCGTCCGGGGAGACGAACCGGAGCGTGTGGATGAGCGGCGCCTTCTCGGCGAGGAGCGGGACGCCGCGGGTGGGGTCTGTCCGGGCGAGAACGACGTGCGGCCTGTCGCTCGGCCGTCGCATTGCAGCGTCGAGCGCGTCGAGGTCGTGGCCGTCCACCTCGTCGCAGGATGCGCCGAACGCCCGGATGCGATCGGCGAGCGGTTCGAGGTTCCCGACGGCGGATACGAGGCCGTCGCACTGCTGGCCGTTCGCGTCGACGACGACACGCAGGTTCGCGAGCCCGTGGAAGGCGGCGTTGGCGAGCGCCTCCCACGTCTGGCCTTCTTCGAACTCGCCGTCCGACATCATGACCCAGACCAGCCCGGCCTCTCCGCGGAGCCGCCGGGCGAGCGCGATGCCCGCGGCCTGCGACAGCGCCTGCGCGAGCGAGCCGGTCGTGGATTCGATGCCGGGCGAGTGCTCGGCGCCGATCATCTCGACCGTCCCGCCGTCGCGGTTGAAGTCGTCGAGCCCGTCCGGCGCGAGCCGCCCCACCTCGATGAGCGTCGCGTAGAGCGCGAGCGCGTACTGGGCCGGCGAGAAGATGAAGCGATCGAGGTCGGGGGCCGTGGGACCGTGGTAGATGGCACCCGTGAGGTACCCGGGTGTCCGCGGTCCGGGCACGCCCACGAACGGTCCGGGCCGGATCGGCGCTCGCAGCGGGGCGAGCCGAAGCGTCCGCGTGTAGAGCATCGCGAGCATCTCGGCGGCGGAGCAGGCCTGCGACACGTATCCCTCGCCGTTGCGGAGGACATGCTCGAACACTCGCCGGCGGATGCCCGCCGCGACGGCACGGGTGTCGGCCTGCCAGGTGGCGGATCGATCGGCCATGTCGCGATTCACCTCGGGTCACAGCGCGGGTGTCCGAGCGGGTGCATACTGCACATCCGTGCAGGCCCGCACGGATGTGCAGTATGCCACAGGAGCGCTCCCCGGATCTGGCGCGGCTGCAGGCGCAGTCCGATCAGCATCCGGTCCCTCGCCGGTCCCTCCGTCGAGCGCGGCGGTCTGTCGCCCCGGTGTCGACCCTGCCGGCTGGAGGTTCGACCGCCTGGCAAGCGGCACGCAACGACCACCACCCTCGGGAGGTTGTCGATGATCGACCTGAGCTACCTGGCCGCCGCAGCAGCCGCTGTCGTCGTGTTCCTCCTCGCCGTGATCGCTGCGATCGTGAGCCTGTGGCGTTGGGCGACTTCATCACGAACGTGGTGGACGCATCGTCCTCAGAGGGTCACCCGGTATCCGGCCAGCCGGGCGCCTGCGATCAGGCCGGCGCGCGCGAGGCGCCGTTCGAGGCGGCCGCCGATCCACGAGCGCTCGAAGAGGACCTTGCCGGCGTGCCACGCCCGTCCGGGAGCACGCAGGGCGAGCGTCGGGTCCGGGTCGGCGAAGAACTCGCCGACGGCGAAAGCGGCGCGCCCCGCCCCGGCCTCGACCCAGCAGTAGCCGGTGCCGCCGAACGTGTCCCCTGCTTCCCTGCCGTCCAGGGCCGCAGCGACCCTGGACGCGACGACGAGGCCCTCGCCATGGGCGAAGACGCCGGCGCGCGGCAGCGGCTTGCCGTTCGGCAGCGTGATCGTCGTCACGTCGCCGATCCCGTGGACCCGCTCGTGGCGGGTCTCCAGGGTCCCACGGTCGACCGGGATCCAGCCCGTCTCGCCAGCGAGTGGGGACTCGCGGACCGCCGCGGGCGCACGATGCGGCGGGACGCCGGCGAGCAGGTCGTAGCCGGCGCGGCTCCCGTCGGCGAAGACGATCTCGTGGCCGCCGGGCTCGAAGCGCTCGATGCGGCTCCCGGGGTGGAACCGGATCCCCTTCGCCTCGAGGAGGCCGACGACGGCGGCACCCATGGCAGGACCCGCCACCGGCATCGGCGCGGGCTCCGGACTGTAGACGTCGATCTCGCTGCGCTCGCGCAGGCCCCGACGCCGCAGCTCGTCGTCGAGCAGGAGGGCCGCCTCGTAGGGGGCAGCCGGGCACTTGTAGGGCAGGGCCGCGACCGTGACGGCGACGCGGCCACCACCGAACGCCTCGAGTGCCCGCGCACAGGCTGCGGCTCCGTCGGGCGAGAAGAAGTCGAGCGCCGCTTCGCGGTAGCCCGGGACGGCCTCGCGGTCGGGTTCAGCCCCGAGCGCGACGACGAGGACGTCACCCGCGAACACGCCGGCCGTCGTCTCGGCGCGGCAGGCCGTCGGGTCGATCGACCGGACCTCGGCCTGGACGAGCTCGACATCCCGGGCGAGGAGCTCCCGGAGGGGCCGCTCGATCCGCTCGCGCCGCCGCCGCCCGACCATCAGCCAGAGGAGCGAGGGCTGGAAGAGGTGCCGCTGCTCGCGCTCGACGAGGACGACCCGGTCGGATGGTGGGAGCCGCCGCCGGAGCTCGTTGGCGGTGACGAGACCGCCGACCCCGCCGCCGAGGACGAGGACCGTCCGGGTCGCCATCAGAAGGTGATCACCTTGTCGGCCCAGACCGTCCAGGCCGTGAGCTCCGCCAGCGTGGAGCGGTGGACGCCGTCGACGAGGGGGTCGTCCGCCATGCCCCGGGCGTCGATGCACGTCCCGCATGCCCCGACCGCGATCCCCCTGGGCGCGAGACCCCGGAGCATCCGCTCGAGGTTGTAGTAGCCATCCGGGGTCTTCTGGGCTGGCTTGGCTGCCGTCACCGCGTCGCCCATGAGGAAGACGCGGAGCTCGACGTCCTCGGCCTTGGCGAGCGAGAGGGACAGGCGCAGACCGTTGTAGGTGCGCTCATTGCCGTAGGCGGGCTCGTTGAGGATGATCAGGGTCTTCATGCCGAGGCGTCTCTGTCTGCCGGTCCTGCCGTGGCGGATCTCGCCGCGGAGCTGGTGCCCTTTACGCGTATTCCAAGGAATCGTAGAATAGCCAGGTCCGATAGCTGGCGCAAGACCGGAGGCGCACCTGGTGCAGGCGGAGAAGACGAAGGTGATGGGCCCCGAGCGCGCGGCGAAGGACGAGCTGCACGAGCAGTTCGCCCGGATCGGCCGCGCGCTCGCCAACCCGCACCGCGTCGAGGTGCTCGACCTGCTCGCCCAGGGAGAGCGCAGCGTCGAGGTCCTCGCCGCGCGGGCCGCGATCTCGGTCGGCCTCGCGTCGGCCCACCTCCAGGCGCTGCGGCGCGCCGGCCTCGTCGTCTCTCGGCGGGACGGGACGCGGATCCTCTACCGGCTGGCCGGAGACGACGTCTACGGACTCCTTGCGGCGGTCCGCGCCGTCGCGACCGGCCGGCTGGCCGAGGCCGAGCGGGCGGCGCGCGCGTACATGGGCGAACCGGTCGAGACCGCGACGCGCATCGAGCTGCTCGAACGAGTCCGCTCGGGCGACGCGGTGGTGGTCGACCTGCGGCCAGGCGAGGAGTACGAGGCCGGTCACATCGCGGGGGCGATCTCGATCCCGCTCGCCGAGCTCGAAGCGCACCTGGCCGAGCTGCCGGCCGACCTCGAAATCGTGGCATATTGCCGCGGCCCCTACTGCGCGCTCGCCCCGCGGGGCGTCGCGCTCCTCCGAAGGTCGGGCCGCCGCGCCCGGCGGCTCGAGGATGGCTTCCCGGAGTGGCGGCTCGCCGGGCTGCCCGTCGCAGCCGGGGCGCGACCGGCATGAGCGAGCCCGTCGGCCCCATCTACCTTGACTACAACGCGAGCACGCCGATCGACCCGCGAGTTGCGGCGATCATGCGCCCCCTGCTCGACGGTCCGTTCGCCAACCCCTCGGCGACCCACGCCGGTGGCCGCGCGGCACATGCCCGGCTGGATCGGGCCCGGGACCAGGTCGCCGATCTCCTCGGCTGCAGGCCCGATGAGGTCGTGTTCACGAGCGGCGGAAGCGAGGCGGACAACCTCGCCCTGAAGGGCGTCTTCTTCGCCCTCAAGGCGCGCGGCGATCACATCATCACGACGGCGGTCGAGCACCCCGCGATCGTCGAACCGCTCCGGTTCCTCGAGCGCTTCGGCGCGCGGGTCACTGTGATCCCGGTCGATCGGACGGGGATGATCGACCCCGAGGATGTCCGTCGTGCGATCACGCCACGGACGATCCTCGTGAGCGTGATGCACGCGAACAACGAGGTCGGCACGATCGAGCCCGTGGCCGACGTCGCCGCGATCGCCCACGAGCACCGCGTGCTCGTCCACACCGACGCCGCCCAGTCGGTCGGCAAGATCCCGACCCGTGTCGACGAGCTCGGCGTCGACCTCCTCACGATCGCAGGGCACAAGCTCTACGCCCCCAAGGGCGTCGGCGCCCTCTACGTCCGGCGCGGCGTGGCCCTCGAGCCACTGATCCATGGGGCAGGCCACGAGTCCGGACGGCGGGCCGGGACCGAGAGCGTCCTCCTCGCGGCGGCCCTTGGCGAGGCGTGCGAGCTCGCTGCCGACCTCCGCCCGCTCGAGGAGACCCGCCGCCTGCGCGACCGCCTCTGGGACGGCATCCGCGCTCGCTTCGGCGATGGCGTCGTCCTCAACGGTCACCCGACCGAGCGACTGCCGAACACCCTGAACGTCTCCTTCGTCAGCCGCGTCGGGGCGGACATCCTGGCCGCACTCGATGGCGTCGCGGCTTCCACCGGCGCCGCCTGCCACGCCGACTCGGTGGAGCTCTCACCGGTCCTGGCGGCGATGGGCGTGCCTCGGGTCGTCGGGATGGGTGCCGTCCGTCTCAGCCTGGGACGGATGACGACCGAGGCCGAGATCGACGAGGTCCTCGATCGGTTCGCGCGGGTCGCCGCCCTCACGGAGAACGCCGGCCCTCGACCCGTCGCCTGACCGGATGGCGGGCGAGCGGCCGCTGAACCGTCCGCGTGGCACGAGCCCACGATGCGCCGATCGCATCTTGCGGAACGCGGTCTGGCATCCTGTCATCCCGGCCGCGTCACTCGATCAGGCGACCCCGAGCGCCCGGGCGATGATGCCGCCCGCGAGCAGCGCGATCGCGATCGTGGCTCCGCTCATCGCCATCGCAGTCCGCCTCCCGAGCTCGCCAGTGAGCGCCGCGAGTGTCGCGATGCACGGGAAGGAGACGGCGGTGACGACCGCGTAGACGAACAGCTGGCCCGCGCTCATGAACGAGCCGATGCTCGCGGCGCCCTGGCCGAGCTGGACGATCGCGAGAGTCGCGAGCAGCTGCAGCGCGAGCTCCTTGCGGAGGAACGCGAAGACGAGGGCCAGGCCGGCGACCGATGGCAGGCCCAGCCAGCCCACCATGACCGGATCGAGCACGGTCGTCAGGCGCCAGATGAGCCCCGTCTCGTAGAGGAAGCCGAGCACGATCGACCCCACGACCATGAGCGGCATCGCTGCGCGGACGAACGACCCGAAGCGCCACCAGGCCTTCCGGGCGACGTGGCCGAGGATCGGTCGACGGATCGGGGCGAGCTCGAGGACGATCGTTGACTGACGGCCGGGCACCAGCCGGTTCGCGAGCAGGCCACCGGCCAGCGTGAGACAGGCGATGACGCCGAAGGCCGCAAGCGCCGGGCCGACTCCCGCGAACGGCACGAGAGCCCCGCTGACGACGGCGATGCGGGCCGAGCAGGGCGTCATCGTGATGAGGAACGACGCGAGGACGCGCTCACGGCGCGACGCCAGAAGACGTGTGCCGTAGATCGCGGGCACATTGCAGCCGGTGGCGGCGAGGATCGGGATCGAGACCCGCCCGGACAGCCCCAGGGTCCCGAGCACGCGGTCGGTGAGGACCGCGACGCTCGTGAGGTACCCCGAATCCTCGAGGAACGCGAGCAGCACGTAGAAGGTGAGGATGTACGGGATCCCGACCGCGAGCATCGACAGCACGCCATCGTCGAGGCCCCACAGGAGCGCACGGCCCACCGTCGCGTCGGGGACCGCGACGCTCACGGCGGCCCGGATCGCCGGCGAGGCCGTCGCCTGCCAGACCGTCGTGAGGAGGCTGGAGAGCACCGAGCCGATCGCCATCATCGCGAGGAGGATCCCAAGCGTGACCGCGATGAACAGCGGGATCCCGGGCCAGGGTGCCACGCTCCACGTGCCCAGACGTTCCGCGAGGGGTCGACGGTCGGCGCGGCTCGCGGATCGGGCGACGACCTGTCCCGCCCAGCGGCGACCGACCGCCCAGCGTGCCGGGTCGACGATCGCCGCGAGGTCGAGGGTCGCGGCACCTCGGGAGGACATCGCTCCCACGCCGACCAGGTCGGCGAGCTCCCACGAGGCGCTCCCGGCCGCGGCCGCCCCCAGCGACCGCACAGACCCCCACTCGGACGCGCGGCGCTCGATCGCGGCCTCCACGTCCAGCGGGTATGCGCGGGCGGGGATCGTGGACCGCGGCGAGGACGTGCCGGACCGTACCGCGATCCGCCGGGCACCGAGCCGGACCGCATCGACGACGGCGTCGGCCACACCGAGCCCCGACCGCCCCGATGTGCGATGCACCGGGGCAGCGAGGAGCTGCGAGAGCCGGCCGGTATCGACGCTGACGCCACGGCTCGCGGCCTCGTCCGCGAGATTGGCCGCGAGGACGATCGGCAGGCCCAGGTCACGACATGCCAGAGCGAGCGGAAGGTGGCGCGCGAGGTCGCCGGCATCCGCGACGACGAGGATCGCGTCCGGCCGGGCCCGCAGCAGGAGCGACCAGAACACCGTCTCCTCGCCGATCGGGGCCGTGAGCGAGGCGGTCCCCGGGAGGTCGACGAGATCCGCCGGGCGGCCGTCCACGTCGACGCGACGTCGGGCGGTCGCGACCGTGGTCCCGGGCGCGTTCGACGCCTCCGCGTAGCGGCCGGTCGCGCGCGCGAACAACGTGGACTTGCCGACGTTCGGTCGGCCGACGAGTGCGATCGTCGGGACGGCGTCGGTCCCCTGCCGGGCCTCGTCGACGCAGGCCGATCCCGCCGGAGAGCAGTTCATGGTGCGCTCTCGCGAGGCGCCCGGACCCCGACGTCCGGGACGCCACGGACCATGACGCGGTGGGCGACCTCGCGCCCGAGAGCGATGCGGGCGCCACCGATCTTGACGACGACCGGGCCCCCGAGCGGCAGGCGTCGCTCGGGGACAAGGAGGACGCCCGCTACGAGACCCTCGGCAGCGAGCTGGTCCGCGAGGGAGAGGCCGACCACCGGGTAGGCGCGCTCATCATCGGCCAGGCTCACGAGGATGGTCGGACGACCGAGGGGAGCACGATCCAGCCGGACATCTCCCCCGGGGACGCCGGCGGAATTCTGAGTTGTGGACTCGGATATCCGCACTCCCGCATTTGGCCACACCGGCAGCAAGACAGGGAGGGACCAACGGCCCTCCGGATGGGGCGCTTGGTCACGTCACGACCAGGCGGGGCCCGCTGCGGACTCGGGTGTATTTCGGTCATAATCGGACAGTGATCGGCATCATCGGTCCTGAGGATTCCGTGGCCCGCGCGTCCCGGGTGGCCGATGACCTGGGCCTGACGGACACGATCCTCACCAGGACGTACGCATCGTGGGACGACGTGCCGGCAGTCGTGGCGGAGCTCGACGCCGTCTGCGGCGTCCTCCTCTTCACGGGCCGGGTCCCCTTCACGATCGCCCTGAACACCCTGGATCTCCGCGCGACCCTCGACTTCATCCCCCACGACGGCGCCGACCTGTATCGGGCGCTCGTCGTCGTGCTCCGTGAGTACGGCGGTCGCCTTCCGTCCGTCAGCCTCGATACGATCGAACGCTCGGCCGTCGACGAGACGTACCGTGACCTCGATCTCGAGCCGCCCTCCGCGCTGCTGTCGCTCGACGGGCCCGACCTCGCCCCGGGCGAGTGGCGGTCGGCAGACGTTGCCGCGTTCCACATCGAGCGCTACCGGCGCGGCGAGGTGGAGCTCTGCCTGACGTGCCTGGGATCGGTGCGGAGCGAGCTCCTGCGACTCGGCATCCCGGTCGTCCGGATCGAGCACACGCGAGCCGCACTCCGCGAGGCGCTCCGGCGCGCGTCGCTGACCGATCGCCTCGCTCGGACCGAGGCCAAGCAGATCGCGGTCGGGATCGTCGAGCCCACGCCCGACCGGCGCCGGATGACCAGCCCGAGCCCATACGAGACACAGCGCCTCGAGCTGCGGCGTCGCCAGCGCGTCGTGGACCTCGCCGAACGACTCCAGGGAACCCTGAGCGACGGCGCGGACGGCGGCTTCCTCATCCACACCACGCGCGGGGCGGTGGAGGCCGGGTTCGCGCGGATCCGCGCGGAGCTCGCCGACGCGAGCGATGGCGCCGATGCGCTGCAGGTCGGGTTCGGAGTCGGCGCCACGGTCGCGAGCGCAGAGGAGAACGCCCGGCAGGCGCTCGCGCTCGGACGCCAGTCGGGCGGGATCCAGGTGGTCCTCGACGACGGGACGATCCTGCGTCTTGGCGGCACCGATGCCCACCCCCGGTACAGGCTCCGCGAGACGAACCCGCGGCTGCTCGCCCACGCCAGGTCCATCGGGCTCGGATCATTCACGCTGGCCCGCCTTGTCGCTGCTCTCGCGACCGTCGATCACGCGGCGTTGACGGCGCGCGACCTCGCCGCGGCGTACGGGGTCACGCCGCGATCCGCTCTCCGGCTCCTCGCCACCCTCGAGCGTGCCGGTCTGGCCGCGCCTCTCGGGACGCGCGTGACGCCGCGAGCGGGACGTCCGCAGACGATCTACTGGGTCGACCTGGATCGGCTGATCACGCCGGTCGGCGAGATCGACGAGGCGAAGGGGCACGAGGAGTGAGGCTCACGTCCGGGCTTGACATCGCCGCGGCGACTGGGATAGGCTCGCCCAACTTATTTCGGTCGTATTTCGGACAAGATGACGCGAACGGACGACAGGTCGACGAACCATTCCCTCGTCGCGCTCCGCCGGACGCTGCACCGGCGGCCGGAGCTCCGCTTCGAGGAGCACGCGACGGCACGCCTCCTCGGGGACCGTCTCGCCGCCGCCGGCTTCGACATCGTGGCGGGGATCGGCCGCACCGGGCTGACCGCGAGCCTCGGGGATCGAGCGAGCAGGCCCCATGTCGTCGTCCGGGCGGACATGGACGCTCTCCCGACGTCGGACCTGACCGGGCGCGAGTACGCATCCGAGGTGTCCGGCATCGCCCATGCGTGTGGCCACGACGTCCACATGGCGATCGTGACCGGGGTCGGCGAGCAGCTCGCGGCGGATGGTGAGCTTGCGGGCCGCCTGACGCTCCTGTTCCAGCCCGCGGAGGAGATCCCCTTCGGTGAGGAGAGCGGCGCTCGCGCGATGCTCGATGCCGGGGTGTTCGATGATCCGGTCGACGCGATCATCGGGCTGCACTGCTGGCCAGACCTGCCGGCGGGCACGATCGGCCTCGACGAGCGGGTCGCGATGGCGGCGAAGGACGCGTTCCGCATCCGGATGCACGGGTCGGCCGCCCATGCCGCGACACCGAGTGGCGGCACTGACGCGATCCTGGCGGCCAGCCAGCTCGTGGTCGCGCTCCACCACCTCGTCGGCCGGGAGGTGGACGCCGACGAGCGGGTCGCCCTGAACGTGGGGACGATCCGCGGAGGCGCCTCGCAGAGCATCGTGCCTGCGGAGGCGGAGATCACCGGGACGATCCGGAGCGTCGAACCGCACACGCGCATGCGGATGCGAGCCGCCGTCGAGCGGGTCGCCGCCGCGGCCGCCGCGCTCGTCGGTGCACGCGTGGACGTCGAGTGGGCCAACGAGATGCCGCCGGTCCTGAACGATCCGCGACTGCTCGGCGCCGCGCGGCACATCCTGCCCGAGGTGCTCGAACCCGACGGGCTGCGGTCACTCGGCGGTCCGCCGATGACGGCCGACGACTTCGCCCTGTTCGCCGAACGGGTGCCCGGGCTCTATCTGAAGCTCGGGGTCGCGGAACCCGGGGCGACGGCCTGGCCGTCGCTCCACGACGGGCGGTTCGACATCGACGAGCGGGCGATCGATGTCGGCGTGACTTCGCTGGCGACGCTCGCGCGCCATCTCCTCGCCGGCGGGAACCCGGAGGTGACGGCACGATGACAGAGGGCATGGCGGCGCAGCGCGGACTCCTCATCGGAGGCAGCTGGCGGACGACCGCGGCCGGTGAGATCGACGTGCGCGCACCGTACGACGGACGCGTCCTCGGGCGCGTGCCCGTCGCGACCCCCATCGAGGTGGCGGAGGCGGTCATGAGCGCGACGGACGCGCATCGCCGTGGCCCGTTGCCGCCCGCCGAGCGGTCCGCGATCCTGCGGCGCGCGGCGACGCGCATCCGCGATCGCGGCGACGAGCTCGCGCGGCTCGTCGCCCTCGAGTCGGGCAAGCCGATGCGGGAGGCCCGCGGCGAGGTCGCCCGAACCGCCCTCGTCCTCGAGGAGGCGGCCGAAGAGGCCCGTCGGATCACCGGCCATCTCGTTCCGATCGACGGCGTCGCCGGTTCCGAGGACCGGATCGCCTATACGATCAGGGTCCCGGTGGGCGTCGTCGCCGCGATCACGCCCTTCAACGGGCCGCTCCTGTCGCCGGCGCACAAGGTGGGCTCCGCGATCGCCGCGGGAGACGCGGTCGTCCTCAAGCCCGCGACGGCCACTCCGCTCTCGGCCCTCGAGCTCGCCGCCGAGCTTCTCGCCGCCGGTCTCCCGGCGGACCTCCTGCACGTCGTCGTCGGCCCTGGGGACGCCGTCGGCGACGCCCTGGTCGACGACCCGCGCGTCGCGATGGTCTCCTTCACCGGCAGCACGTCCGTCGGGCTCAGGATCCGCGCGCGGCTCGGCCTGCGGCGCGCGACGCTCGAGCTCGGCGGCAACGCACCGCTCATCGTCCACGAGGACGCGGACGTCGAGGCGGCCGCACGCGCGGCCGTCGCCGGGTCATTCGGCTACGCGGGCCAGGTCTGCATCTCTGTCCAGCGGATCCTCGTCCACCGGGCCGTTCGAGAGCGCTTCGAGCGGGCCTTCATGCCGCTCGTCGCCGCCCTCCGCGTCGGTGATCCGCTCGACGAGGCGACCGACATCGGGCCGATGCTCACCACGGAGAAGGCGCTGCAGGCGGAGGCCGGCGTTCGCGACGCCGTCGCGGCCGGTGGCCGATCGCTGACCGAGATCCGGCGCGATGGGGCGCTCCTCTGGCCCGTGGTCCTCGCGGACCCCGACATCGCGCTTCCCGTCGTGTGCCAGGAGGTCTTCGCGCCCGTCGTCAGCCTGCTGTCGTACGCCGATCTCGACGAGGCGATCTCGCTCGCGAACGCGACCGACTACGGCCTCCAGGCCGGCATCTTCACCGCCAGCCTCGCCGTCGCCCTCGACGCCTCGCGTCGCCTCGAGTTCGGCGGCGTGGTCGTCAACGACACGTCCCGCTACCGGGTCGACCGGATGCCATACGGCGGCGTCAAGTCGTCGGGCGTCGGCAAGGAGGGACCCCGGTATGCGATCGAGGAGATGACAGAGGAGCACCTCGTCGTGCTCAGGGGGACGCCGCGATGAACGACCGGTCGGTGCCGGACTCCGTGACGGCCCGCAGCGCGCCGCTGACGGGGGAGTTCTGGTACCTCCCGATGGACGTCGTCCGGTTCGGGCCGAGGAGCCTTGATCGCCTGCCCGAGGAGGTCGCCCGGATCGGTGGCGCACGCGTCTTCGTCATCACGGTCCCGGAGCTCTCCAGGGGACCGATCGCGGCGCGCGTCGCGGACCTCCTCGGGGATCGCCTCGTCGGGGTCTTCGACGGCGTCCGGGCTCACGTCCCCTATCCGGTCGTCATGGAGGCCGCCTCGGCGGCGCGCGCCGCCGAGGCCGATCTCCTCGTCAGCCTCGGCGGGGGCAGCGCGATCGACACGACCCGCGCGGTCGCGCTCGCGATCGGTGAGGGCGCCGACTCGATCGAGGCCCTCGAGATGTTCCGCGCGCGCTACGACCCGGCGAGCGGGACGAGCCTCCCCGCGACCCACGGGCGGGCGCTCCCGCACGTGGCCATCCCGACGACGCTCGCCGCCGCCGAGTTCGCGAACGCAGGGGCCGTGACGAGCCTGACGAGGCGCGTGAAGGACCTCCTCATCACGGACGAGATCACACCGCGCGTCGTGATCCACGACGCCGAGGTCGGGCTGACCACGCCGGTCGATCTGTGGGTCTCGACGGGGATGCGCTCCCTCGACCACGCGATCGAGACGGTCTACTCGCCGCGCCACCAACCGGTCACCGACGTCCTCAGCCTCGAGTCGATCCGCCGCCTCTCCCTGGCACTTCCTGCGGCGCGTCGCGACCCGACCGACCTCGCGGCCCGCGCCGACGGGTACATGGGCGCGTGGCTGTCGTATTTCGGGGAGATGAACCTGAGCCTCGGGCTCTCGCACGCGATCGGCCACCAGCTCGGCCCGAAGGGCGGCGTGCCGCACGGCGTCACCTCCTGCATCATCCTGCCGCAGGTCATGCGCTTCCTCGCTCCGGCGACCGCGGATCGGCAGCGCCTCATCGCCGACGCGCTCGGCGTCGACACACGCGGCCTCGACGACGCGGCGGCCGCCGAAGCGGCCGCGCGCGGCGTCGAGGCGCTCGTGGCCGAGCTCGGGCAGCCGTCCCGGCTCTCGCAGGTGGGCGTCGGCCGCGAGACGTTCGGCGAGATCGCCCAGGGCGTCCTCCAGGATCTCGTCATCGCGGGCAGCCCGATCCGCATCGAGTCGGCCGCCCAGGTCACCTCGATCCTCGAGGCGGCGTCCTGACGTGGAACCCTTCCTCGTCGCCGAAGGGATCTCGAAGCGGTTCCCGGGCGTCGTCGCCCTCGATCGCGTCGACTTCGATCTCCGGCCCTCGGAGGTCCACGTCCTCCTCGGGGAGAACGGCGCCGGCAAGTCGACCCTCGTGAAGATCCTGGCCGGCGCATATCGACCCGACGAGGGTGAGATCAGGCTCGACGGCGTGCCGGTCCGGGCACATACGCCGAGTGCCGCCCGACTCGCGGGGATCAGCACCGTCTACCAGGAGCTGGCCCTCGCCCCCGACATGTCGGTCGCCCAGAACATCTTCCTGGGGCGGGAGGCGACCCACGGACGTGGCGCGATCCTCGACATCGAGGAGATGCGGGCGCGCACGCGCGAGCTCCTCCACCTGCTCGACCTGGACGTGGAGCCCGACGAGCCGGTCCGCCGGCTCAGCCTCGCGAAGCGCCAGGGCATCGAGATCGTCCGCGCACTCGCGTGGAAGTCCCGCGCACTGATCATGGACGAGCCGACCTCGTCGCTCTCGAGTCACGAAACCGAGGAGCTCTTCGCCCGGGTCGCCCGGCTCACAGCCGAGGGCGTCGGCGTCATCTACATCTCGCACCGGCTCGAGGAGATCGAGCGGATCGCAGACCGCGTGACGGTCATGCGCGACGGGAGGGTCGTGGCGACCGTCCCGCGTGGCGCCGTCGACCAGGCCGAGCTCATCCGCCTCATGGTCGGCCGCCAGCTCTCGGAGACCTTCCCGCTGCGGGTGCCGCGGCCCGGTGACGAGATGCTCAGGGTCGAGGACCTGAGCGTCCCGGAGACGGTCCACGGCGTGTCGTTCTCGGTCCGCGCGGGCGAGGTGCTCGGGATCGCCGGGCTCATCGGGGCCGGGAGGACGGAGACGCTCCGGGCGGTCGTCGGGCTCGATCCCAAGTCGGCAGGTCGCATCTTCGTCGCCGGCCGCCCCGTCGACATCCGGTCCCCCCGTGACGCGCTCGGCGCACGGATCGGCCTCGTTCCCGAGGACCGCCACGCCCAGGGCCTCGTTCTCGGGATGAGCGTCCAGCAGAACATCACGCTCGCGTCGCTGAAGATGTGCTCCCGGCGCGGCTTCCTCGCCTTCCGGGCGCTGCGGGATCTCGCCGAGCGCTACATCGCCCGGCTCCGGATCAAGGTGGCCGGACCATCGGTCAGCGTCGGGACGCTGTCGGGCGGCAACCAGCAGAAGGTCGTCATCGCCCGCGCACTCGCGGCAGGGTCGGACGTCGTGCTGCTCGACGAGCCGACGCGGGGCATCGACGTCGGCGCGAAGGCGGAGATCTACGAGCTCGTCGCCGAGCTCGCCCGCGAGGGCAAGGCCATCGTGCTCGTCTCGTCGGAGCTCACGGAGATCCTGGGCCTCGCGGATCGGATCGCCGTGATGCGCGAGGGCCGCATCTCGCGGACGTTCGAGCGCGGCGAGGCGACGCAGGAGTCGATCATGGCCGCAGCCCTTCCGATCGAGGCGGCGGCATGACCGCGTCGACCGGACGGGCGGACGGGATCCTCCGTCGGCTCCCGTTCCGGCCGTCATGGGAGACCCTCGGCCTGCCGGTCGTCGTCCTCGGGATGACGGCGATGTTCGCCGTGCTCGCCCCGAACTTCCTCGCGGTATCGAACGCCGCGAACGTCGCCCGGCAGTTCGCCGTCCTCGGGATCATCGGCGCGGTCCAGACCGTCGTCATCATCTCGGGCGGCATCGACCTCTCGGTCGGGTCGGTCCTGGCCGTGTCGAACGTCCTGATGGCGATGGGTCTGGCGCAGGGCGACATCCCGCTCGGGCTTGCGCTCGCGCTCGGCGCCGGTCTCGCCTTCGGCCTCACCAACGGGGTGCTCATCGGCATGACCCGCCTGCCCCCGTTCATCGTCACGCTCGGCATGCTCTCGATCGCCCGGGGGTTCGCCCTGACGATCACCGACGGGGTGCCCATCTTCGGGTTGCCGTCGTCCGGGTTCAGCTGGATCGGCCAGGGGTACCTGGGCCCGATCCCTGCACCGGTCCTGTTCGCGATCGGCGCGTTCATCGTCATCCAGATCCTGCTCACGCGGACGCGGTTCGGTACCGCCACGTACGCGATCGGCGGCAACGAGCAGGCCGCCGTGCTGGCCGGCATCGCGGTCTCGCGGGTCAAGGTCGCGATCTACGTCCTGTCCGGCCTCGGCGCGGCGCTCGGCGGGATCATCCTCACGGCGCGCGTGAACTCCGGCCAGCCCCTCCTCGGCGAGGGGCTCGAGCTCCAGTCGGTCGCCACCGTCGTCATCGGCGGCACGTACCTCTTCGGGGGGCGAGGACGGCTGGTCGGGACGCTCTTCGGCGTCATGTTCGTCGGGATCCTCCAGAACGGGTTGAACCTGCTCGGGATCTCGACGTTCGTCCAGCAGATCGTCATCGGCGTGAGCATCATCGCGGCCGTCCTGCTCACCGTGTGGCGGGATCGATCGTGAGGAGGCCACCGGTGGCCGGACGCACGCCGGGTGGACATCCGCCCGGACAGGGCCGGCGCAGAGCGATGGAGCCGTGGGTGCCCCGCGGCCAGCGAGCAAGGGGAAGCGATCGGGAGGAGGCAACGGGTGAACGACGTTCGGGCACCGGGCCCATCTGAGCGAGGAGAGACGATGACAGGCCAGATCCGAAACAGGAAGCGACTGCTGGCGGGGCTCGCTTCCGTGGCGCTGGTGCTCGCGGCATGCACCAGCAGCGCGGCGACGCCGGCGGCGTCCACCGCCCCCGCCGCGGCGGCCTCGGCGGCAGCCGGTGGCGCAGCAACCGAGGTCCCGGGCGCGACGACGATCCCCGGCATCAAGGCCAACAAGCCGTATCGCGTCGCGGTCCTCTTTCCGAACGCGGGCGACCCGTACTTCCAGCAGAAGCGATACGGGTACGAGGACGAGGCGAAGAAGGCGGGCATCGAGCTCACGTTCTTCGACGCCGGTGGATACGCGAACATCGACAAGCAGATCGCGCAGATCGAGGACGCGACCCAGCAGAAGTTCGACGCGATCGCGATCGCGGTCACGAGCAGCACGGCGACGGTCCCGTCCCTCGAAGCGGCCGTCGCCCAGGGGATCCTCGTCGTCGGCGACGGGGTCTTCCCCGAGTCCGACAAGGTCATCAAGCGCGGCGAGGACTCCGAGATGGCCGGCTACAACGCCGGCAGGTACCTCGGCAACGCCCTGAAGGACGGTGGCTCGGTCGGCCTGCTGCTCGGGCCCCCCGGCATCGACCTCATCCACCTCCGCGAGGTGGGCGTCAAGAAGGGGCTCGCGGAGTTCCCGAACGTCACGATCGCGCAGGGCCTCAACAACCTGAGCGACCTGGTCTCCTCGACGAAGGCCGCGGAGGACATCCTCCAGGCGCACCCGGACGTGAAGGGCTTCTACGCCTTCAACAGCGTCGTCGCCCAGGCGATCGTCTCGGCGCTCAAGTCGGCCGGCAAGAAGCCGGGCGAGGTCCAGGTCGCGACGGTCGACATGGACCCCGATCTCGAGCAGATGATGAAGGACGGCTGGGTCCAGGAGACGAACGTCGCCGGCTCGGTCCTTCTCGGACGCGTCGTCGTCGACACGATCGTCCAGAAGCTCAATGGCCAGGACGTCCCGGCCGAGGGCTACCTCAAGCCGAACGAGATCACGAAGGACAACCTGGTCTCGTTCGACCGCTCGATCCTCTACCCGCCCCAGTGAGCCCGCCCCGGGTGCAACCCGGGTGATCTCGCCGGATCGAGAACCGGATCGCGCCCGGGCGCGATCCGGTTCTTGCGTTCAAGACCCTGTCCGGGTGGCGGCGTCTCGGTTCCGGGCGACGAGCGTGAAGATCATGCAGGACGGCGTCCTCGAGAACTTCACCGCCGGGGTCCTCGAGCCACACCTCGACCGCCGTGGTGAACCGACGGCGAACCGGGGGATCAGCTTCGTGGACCCCGAGGCCCTGAAGGGAGACGTCGCGCGCCTCGACGCCGCGGGCTTCCAGGTCCACGTCCATGCCATCGGGGGAGCGTGCGGTACGCTCGGCGTCGTCGCCAACGCTCAGCCGGTCGGGCCTTCCACGGCCCGCAGATGGATGAGCTGACGATCCCGTACCTCAGACCGGAGCGGGCGGGCTGGCAGTATCCCTTCGGCTCGTTGCGGCGGAGCGGGGCGATCGTGTGCATGGGCAGCGACTGGAGCGTCAGCAGCGCGAACCCGCTCCTCGAGATCGAGGTCGCCGTGCGGCGTGTGGGTGCGGCCGACCGCGACGCGCAGCCGTTCCACCCCGGCGAGCGGCTCGACCTGCCGGCGGCGCTCGAGGCGTTCACGATCGGGGCCGCCTACGTGAACCACCTCGACGACGCCACGGGCTCGCTCGAGGTCGGGAAGGAGGCCGACCCGTGGTCCTCGACCGCGACCTCTTCGCTCCGGACGCAGGACGGCCCGGGGACGCCAGGGTGCTGCTGACGCTCGTCGGCGGCGAGCCGGTCTTCGAGGACCCGGGACTCGACGGATGAGCAGGATCCTCGTCCTCGGAGGCGGGTGAGACAGCTGGTCGTGGACGGTCGGATCGAGCAGTGCGACGTATCATTGCCCGACACCGTGTGACGCGGCCTCCTCCCCATCGTTCGCGTCTCGTCCGAGTGTGAGCGTCGTGGCTGGTACGCATCTGCGCTCCGGAGACGATCGCCAGGAACCTGCGCAAGCCTCTCGGTCGCGCTCGTCTCCACGAGCGCTCGCCGCGTCGCTGGTAGATCGGATCGAGCACTTCTTCGTGCCCGACGAGATGCTGCCGGACGGGGGCGTGGACGACCGGGCCGTGCATCGTCGATACCGGCGCATGGTCGGCGCCGTCTCGGCTGCCTCCGTCGTGACATTCGTCCCGTCGATGGCCGTCGCCGAGGTTCCGACGGATCTATGGCCGTCGTTCGTCGCCGGCGTCTCCGCGACCGCCGTCATCATCGCGGGGTCGCTGCTCGCGGTTCCCGCGAACTCGAAGGCGGCGCTGTTCGCGGCGGCCGCCAGCGCCCTTGCCATCTTCGCGCTCGACCGGCTCATCGGCGGTTACTACCACCAAGTCCCGCTGTTGTTCGCGCTCGTCGTGACAGGTCACGCGATCATCCAGGGCTACGGGCCGGCGCTCGTGATGGTGGTCTGTGGTGCTCTTCTCGTGCCCCTCACGAGCACCGCCAGCAGGGGATGGAGCCCGACCGACACCGTCTTCGCCCTGATCTACCTGCTCGGGCTCGTCGCCATCGCCTGGACGTACAGGCGACTCCACGAGCGCGGGTCAGCCGCCGTCCGGGTCAGTGCAGCGCAGTACCGCGACCTCGTCGAGCACGTCCCGGCGATCGTCTACACGGCGGACGTCGGCGTCTCTGGTGCGTGGCACTACGTCAGCCCGCAGGTGGAGGACCTGCTTGGCTTCCCAGCCGAGGCGTGGACGAGCGACCCCGACTTCTGGTGGAGCCGGGTGCACCCCGACGACCGCGAGCGCGTCCTGGCCGACGAGGAGGAGGGCTGGGCGAACCCCGTGGGCCTCCGGTGCAGCATCGACTACCGCCTGATCGGGCGTGACGGCAGGATCCGGTGGGTCAGCGACGACGCCGCCGTCATCGTCTCCGACGACGGGTCGCCACCCCACTGGAGCGGCTTCCTGACCGACATCACCGACCGCAAAGAGCTCGAGGACCGGCTGCGCCAGGCCCAGCGGATGGAGGCGGTGGGCCAGCTCGCAGGCGGCATCGCCCATGACTTCAACAACCTGCTCACCGCGATCCGGGGCTACGGCGAGCTGCTTCGGGCGGACCTCCCCGCGGGGACTCCGAGGCGCGACGACCTCGACGAGATGCTCAAGGCCGCGGACCGTGCCGCCGAGCTGACCCGCCAACTGCTCGCCTTCAGCCGCCGGCAGGCCCTCCAGCCCACGGTGCTCGACCCCGCAGCGGTCATCGAGGGGTTCGTCCCGATGCTGCGCGGAATGCTCGGTGAGCAGATCGAGCTCGTCACATCGCACGCGGCCGAGACCGGCTGCGTGAAGGTCGATCAGGGCCAGCTCGAGCTGGTGATCGTGAACCTCGCGGTGAACGCGCGCGACGCGATGCCCGGCGGCGGCCGGCTGACGATCCACACCGATGGCGTGGTTCTTGGCGCAGGGGACGTGATGCGCGATCGTGACGCAGTGCCCGGCACCTATGTGCGGATCACGGTGGTCGACACGGGTATCGGGATGGATGCGACGACGCGGGCGCATGTCTTCGAGCCGTTCTTCACCACGAAGGAGGTGGGCAAGGGCAACGGCATGGGCCTCGCGACCGTCTACGGCATCGTCCGACAGTCCGGCGGTCGCGTCGCCTGCGCGTCCGAGCCACACCTCGGCACCACGATCACGATCGACCTCCCCCGTGTCGAGCCGAGCGAGCCGATCCCAGCCGCTGGTCTGGAGACGCCGACACCGCGGGGCAGCGAGACGATCCTGCTCGTCGAGGACGAGAAGGCCGTCCGCACCTTCGCCCGACGCGTGCTCAGCGGCCTGGGATACGCGGTGCTCGAGGCCGCCTCGGGTCCGGACGCGCTCGTGATCGCTGAAGCCCGAAGCTCTCCGATCGACCTGCTCGTGACGGACGTGCGGATGCCGCAGATGCAGGGGCCCGAGCTCGCTCGGCGACTTCGCGCGGTTCGACCCGACCTGCCCGTCCTTCTCGCATCGGGCTTCCCGGGCGATCATGCCGATTGGGCGGCGGAGGGGTTGGCGGGGGTTCGCCTGGTCGCGAAGCCGTTCGACGCGGGGACGCTCGGCCGGGCGGTCCGCGACGCCCTCGACGCGCCGAGCACATCCCCCGGCTAGTTGGGCCGGACCCGACGTCTCGACGGACTACAGCTCGCTCGCGGGCGTCCCGGAGGGGCCGGCCGGCCTCTCGTCGTCCGCGAGCAGGCGGTAGAGCCGGCGGCGCGTGTCGGCGAGGATCTCGCGCGCGCCGTCGACCGACTCGGCCGATCCGATCTGTCCCACCTGCATCGCCGCCGCCGCCACCTGCGCGACGAGGCTCCGCAGCTCGACCGTCGGGTCGGCCGCGTCGCCCGGACCGTCCCAGGGTGCGCGGCCCATTCCGGCCCGCCGAGCCGTCTCCGCGCGACCCGCATCGGTCAGGCTGAAGACACGCCGGTCATCGACCTGCTCGCTCCGGACGAGACCCTCGTCCTCGAGCAGCGCGAGCGTCGGGTAGATCGACCCTGCGCTCGGGCGCCAGCGTCCGCCGCTGCGCGTCTCGAGCTCCCCGATCACCTGATAGCCGTGTGCCGGCCCGTCCGCGAGGACCGTGAGGATGGCCGCGCGGACATCGCCACGACGCGCCATCCGCCCTCGGCCCCAGCCGGGCACACCGGGCCAGCCCCAGCCCGGCCCACGGCCGGAGCGCCTCCCATGCGGCGTAGCACCGCCGAAGCCGCTCGGCCCTCGGTCGTCCTGGTGGTGGTGACGGGAGCGCTCGCGCTCTCCCCTCGGTCGGCCGCCCATACGGGGTGACCGCACCTGATCGAACACCTGTCGTGTTCCTCCATCGTGGAGCGCACCATCTGCGCAGCGTCACGATATATCGCATTACGTCGCCACGTCAAGTGCGTTCGAGCGAGAGCACTGCTGTTCGAGGTAAGTCATCCTTGACAGTGACACTGTGCAGTGTATAGTCCTGCCATGGCTCCCGTCGACTACTCCATCGCCGACGTCGCGGCCCTGACGGACACACCGGTCCGGACCGTCCGCTACTACATCGCGCAGGGCCTCCTGCCCTCGCCCGGCAGGACCGGGCCGGCCGCCCGGTACGACGACGCGTTCGTGACGCGTCTCCGCGCGATCAGGAGGCTCCAGGAGGCGCACCAGCCCCTGTCGGTCATCCGGGTGGCTCTCGACGGACTCGACGAGGACGGGCTCCGCGACGTCCTGGAGCGCCCCGAGGTCACGCCGCCCGACTCTGCGGGCGACTACGTGCGCCGTCTGCTGGGCGAGTCGCCGCACGCGGCGGCCGGGGAGCAGCCCACGCTCTACCGGGCGGCGGCTCCGATGGCGGCATCGGCCGCCGCGCACCTCGGGGACGCCGATGCGTCGGGTTCCGCCGTCGGCCCGACCGCGGGTGGCCGCTCCCACTGGGAGCGGATCGTCCTCGCGCCGGGTGTCGAGATCCACGTCCGCCGGCCGCAGAGCCGGTGGTCGTCCAAACAGACCGAACGCCTCGTCGAGTTCGCCGAGCAGCTGTCCCGAAGGGGGGCACCATGAGTCTCACCGTCCGTTCCGACCGTCTACTCATCCGCGCCACGGACACCAGCTCGCGGTTCGTCCGCATCGACGTCACGGCCCCACCCGCGCCAACGGACCACCGGCGACCTGCAGCGAGCCTCGCCTTCGTCATCGACCGCTCCGGGTCCATGCACGGCGCCAAGATCGAGCTCGCCCGGCAGGCCGTGCGGGAGGCGATCGCCCGCCTGTCCGCCGCGGACCGCTTCGCGGTCGTTGCGTACGACGACCGGATCGACGTCCTCGTCCCGAGCACCGCGGCCACCCCTGACGCGCGCGGTGCCGCCATCGCTGCCATCGACCGCCTCGACGCTCGCGGCAACACGAACCTCGGCGAGGGATGGCTGCGTGGCTGTGCCCAGGTCGCCGACAACCTCGCCGTCGAGGGCGTCAACCGCGTCCTTCTCCTCACGGACGGCCTCGCGAACCAGGGCATGACCAGCAGCGAGGAGCTGGCGGGCCATGCAGCCGAGCTCCGGCGGCGGGGTGTCGCGACGACGACGTTCGGCGTCGGCGAGGACTTCGACGAGGCGCTCCTGCGGGCGATGGCGGACGCCGGCGGCGGTCACTTCCGCTTCATCGCCGACGCACGCCAGATCGTCGACCACATCAGCGGAGAGGTTGGCGAGCTCCTCGAGGTGACCGCGCGCGATGCCGTCGTCGAGGTGACGGGGCCGGAGGGCATCCACGTTGACACCCTGTCGCCCTACCCGCTCGAGGCGCATGGCGAACGAACGGTCCTGCGTCTGGGCGACCTCGTGTCGGATCAGGCGGTGGAGATCGTGCTGCGGCTGCGCTTCCCGTACGGCCAGGTCGGCCGGGAGATCGGCGCGCTCGTGTCAATTCGCTCCGCGGATGGCGCGGTCGATGCCGGCCAGACGCTGCGCTGGACGTACGCGGACGACCGTGCGAACGACCACCAGCCGCGAGACCGCGAGGTCGATCGGGTCGTCGCGCGGGCATTTGCCGACCGCGCGAAGACGGACGCGATCCGGCTGAACCGGATCGGCGAGTTCGCACAGGCGCGGCGCGCGTTGCTCGCCGTCGCCGCGCGGGTCCACGCCTATGCGGGCAATGACCACGAGCTGCGCGAGATCGTCGCCGACCTTCGAGGCGAGGCGGAACGCTGGGCCGTGCTCCAGGACGAGCGGTCGCGTAAGGTCGCCTACTCGGCGACGTACAACTCGCTCAAGTCGCGGAACCTCGATGGGCAGGCGTTGCGCCGCCAGTAGAGGAGCTCGCCGCCGCGACCCCGTCGACGTCGACGTGCCTCTTTGAATCGCCTTGTCGAGGTTGTCGTGATCTCGAGGAATGATCCCGACACGGGCATCCGGGTCTTCGATTCGATTGAGCGCCACGGTCTGGACATCTCCCGTGGGGCGTTTACGGACGGCCGCGATGCCTACCCCTATCTGAAGCCGTTCAGCTGCAACCTGTTTCTGTCTGCGAATCCGAGCGATGTCGTCAAGGGCCTCAGGGCAGGCGTACCCGCAGCGCTGGTCATGCCGCCGCCTGACGGGCCGGTTCCGGGTGACGATGGCGAAGTGCGCATCGCATTCGATGGGGATGCCGTGCTATTCGATGAGGAGTCAGAACGCATCTTCCAGGAACAGGGCCTCGACGCCTTCCTCGAGAATGAGGAAAGGCTTGCGGACATACCGATGAGCCCGGGCCCATTCGAGCCCTTTCTCCGGGCTCTCCAACGGGTTCAGTCGGAGTTCCCCGCTGACAGGTCGCCCATCCGCGTGGCCTTGGTGACGGCCCGGAACGCACCAGCTCACAAGCGGGTGGTCAATACGCTTCGAGCCTGGGCAGTGCGGGTCGACGAGGCCTTCTTCCTCGGCGGGGTCGACAAGGGACCGATCCTGGCTGCCCTCAAGCCCCACATCTTCTTCGATGATCAGGTGAGTCACCTGGAGTCGGCGCAGGCGACGACACCGTCGGCGCAGGTGCCATCAATCGCGATGCAGGCGACGTTGTTCGGCGACGCCTCATCTCTCGAAGGCACTCCGACCGCGCTGGTGACGATCCCCACCCACACCGTGGCCGCGCCGCCAGTTGGCACACCGTCTCGCCGAGGGCGAGGAGCCGACACCGACAGCATCGTCGAGTCAGCCGGCGAACTCCCTCCGACGCCAGGACGCGGCGGTGCGGACCCTGCTGTGCGGAGCGTTGCCGACAGCCGGGTGGGAGGGTCAGACGACGACCAGAGCCGGGATGCATGAAGCACTAATCGCGGCGTCGGCGAGGCCGCTTCGACCTGGGCGCAGGGCGGCAGGGCGACATCGACCGAGGTCAACGACCCCTTGAAGGAGTCAGGAGCGACGAGGACTGTGAGAGGGCGCATCGATGTCGGTCAGCGCGTCGGCGCGCGGGTCAACCGTCGACGCTGCGCGATCGTCGCCAGGACGTCGCGCCAGCCCGCAGCGAAGATCTCGCGGAAGTATTGGAGCGGGCCGAAGCCTTCGAACTCCTCGGGAGCGAGGCGACCGAGCTCCCAGCCTCGTTCCACGTCGGGGAACGTCCGGCGGAGGAGCCGATCCACGTCCGGATCGAAGGGTGCGTCGATCGTCCGAGCGACCGGCGGACTCGCGGCCGCGAGTTCGGCGAAGGTTGACCAGTAGATGGTCGACGGGTGGCGGGAGCCGACCAGCGCGGTCATGTCCTCCGGGACCCGCGCTCCTCCGAAGAGGAGCGTGACGGGGTAGTCGCGGTCCTCCACGAGAGCCGCGCACTTGCGCGCGAGTCCGATGCCCGCGAGCTCCATCGCCGGCGCCGGGACGGACAGCCCCTTCGCCACGGCCTGAGCCTTGAGGTGGTCGCCGAGAATCCCGGTGATCGGGCTCATGAAGAAGGGGCTGCGGACCCCGGTGCGGGCCGTCACACGGAGATAGACCTCGCAGGCGGCCACGACCTGGTCGAGCGAGAAGACCTCGGTCACGATGACGGGCCAGCCTGCCTCGACCACACTCTCCATCGCGTGCAGCCCGGGGAGCGTCACCGGGATCTTCGGGGCGACGTTCGGGCCGAGCGCACGCCCGGCCCGAGCCTCTTCCCAGATCGCCTCGCCATCGACGTCGGCCTCAGGCGCCCCCTGGATCGCCACGTAGCCGGCCCGACCCGCGGATGCCGTGAAGATCGGGGCGAAGAGATCAGCAGTCCGTTCGATGACGCGCCGTTGGACCAGGTCGGCGACGACGTGGTCGTCGTCCGAGGCCGGGATGCACGCGTCGATGATCGGCAGGATGTCGCCCGGAGCGCGCTGAAGGAGCCCGGCGCAGTACGCGGGATTCGTCGTGGCTCCGACCGCCCCGTGTTCGATCGCGAGCTCGGCCTCATCGCGCGTTGGGTTGCTGACCCACACGCGCGTGGGAGACTCGTCGATGAGCCGGCGGAAGTAGTCGTGCATCGGCAGGCCTCAGCGATGGTCCAGGCGTCGGGTGAGTGGCGGCCGACGGTGCTACGGTCGCCGCACCGGGATCCGGGCGTCCGGACGTTGTCTGTGGTTCTCGTCAGCGCGGCGTCCCGTCGCGTAGAGTCCGCCGGTCCGCGACCATCGTGAGGACACCGTGCCAACCCGCGAGGAAGTTGTCGCGGAAATGCTGGACGGGTCCGAACTCCTCGAAGTCCTCCGGCGGCAGGCGACCGAGCTCCCATCCCTTCCAGACGTCCGGGAACGACGCGAGAAGGATTCGCTCGACGTCGGGATCGAAGGGCTCATCGATCGTGCGCGCGACCGGCGGGTCCATTGCGAGGATCTCGGCGAACGTCGACCAGTTGATCGTGGCGTGGTGTCGGGCGCCGACCAGCCCGGTGAGATCTTCCGGGATCCGCCCGCCGCCGAAGAGGAGCGTGACGGGGTAATCGCGCTCGGCGACGAGGGCGGCGCACCTGCGCGCGAGCCCGATCCCGGCGAGCTCCATCGCCCTGACCGGCACATCCAGACCCTGGGACTTCGCGAGCTTCTTGAGGTGGTCGCCGAGGATGCCCGTGATCGGACTCATGAAGAACGGGCTGCGCACACCTGTCCGACCTGTCACCCGGAGATACACCTCGCATGCTGCGACCACCTGGTCGAGCGAGAACACCTCGGTGACGATGATCGGCCAGCCTGCGCCGACCACCTGTTCCATTGCGACGAACCCCGGCTGGGTGGCCGGGATCTTCGGCGTGGCGTTCGGCGCGACCGCATGACCGGCTCGCGCCTCCTCCCAGATTCGCCCGCCGTCCATGTCGGTCTCTGGCGAACCCTGAATCGACACGAGTCCCGCCGTGCCGCCCGACGCGTCGAACAGGGGTCGGAAGCGCGCGGCGATCCGCCCAACGAGGCGCTGCTGGACGAGGCCTGCGACCACACGATCGTCGGCGGAGGCGTCGAGGCACGAGTCGACGAACGGGATGACCTCTCCCGGAGCGCGCCGGAGGAGGCCCCCGCCGTACGCGGGGTTCGTCGTGGACCCGACTGCCCCATGCGCGAGGGCGAGCCCGATCTCTTCCTCGGTGGGGTTGTTCACCCAGGCCCGGGACGGCGACTCGGAGACGAGGCGGCTGAAGTAGTCAGACATCGGTTCCTTCCCTGCGGATCAGCTGGCGCGCGGTATCAGGAAGCGGTCGTTGCCGCGTCGCAGACCCGGAAGCCCGCGAGGTCCTCCAGGACCGTGAGGAGGCCCGAGTGGTCGTAGTCGGCGCGGCCGGCGGCGGCCGCGGCCCGCATGAGCTGTTCGACGACCGCCGCGGCAGGCAGGGCGACCTGCGTCTCGCCGCCGAGCTCCATCGCGTTCTTCAGGTCCTTCTGGTGCAAGCGGATGCGGAACCCGGGGTCGAAGTGGCCCGTGAGCATGTTCTCGCGCCGGAGCTCGAGGACCTTCGTGGCGGCCAGCCCGCCCTGGAGGACGTCGGCGATCCGGGCGGGGTTCACACCCGCCTTGGCGCCGAGCAGCAGGGCCTCCGACACGGCTTCGATCACCACGGCGACGACGACCTGGTTGCAGACCTTCACGACCTGTCCGGCGCCCGCCGGCCCCACGTGGACGATCGTCTTGCCCATGGCTGAGAGGATCGGCAGCGCACGGTCGAACCCGGCCTCGGTGCCGCCGACCATGATCGACAGGGTGCCTGCGATCGCACCCTTGTCCCCACCGCTGACCGGCGCGTCGAGCACCTCCGACCCGCCGGCGGCCGCCCGTGTCGCCAGCTCCCGCGCCGTGCTCGGTGCGATCGAGCTCATGTCGATCGCGAGCCACCCCGGGCGCAGCGCCTCCAGCGCGCCGTCGGGGGCGAGGTAGACCTCGCGCACCTGCGGCGAATCGGGAAGCATCGTGATGAGGACGTCAGTCGCCTCGGCCACGCCCCGGGGGGTGGTGTCCGCGGTCGCACCCTCGGCCACGAGCGCGTCGACTGCCGAGCGATCCACGTCGTGCACCACGAGCGGGTACCCGGCGCGCAACAGGTTACGGGCCATCGGGCGACCCATGATCCCGAGACCGATCAGGCCCACCGTGGGGCGCACCTCGGATGCCATCTGGCGACCTCTTCCTGGTGACGGGATGCCGGTGGTACGCCGCGCGATCCCGGGCGACCTAGCTGCGCTTGATGTCCTCTGGGCGGATGTTGTCGACCTGGCCGTAGATGACGATGCAGTCCGCGTACCCGCCGGCGTCCCACTCAAAGACGTGCCACTCGAGCTCCGGGATGTGGAGGACGAGTCCCGCTTCCAGGGCGATCACCGTCGGGAGATCGTCCGGGGCCGGGCCGTAGCGCACGCGTGCTGCTCGCGCCTCGAGGACAACGATGCATTCCTCCGCATGGTTGTGCGGAGCCATCGGGCCTGTGTCATCCGAGTAGCGTGCGGTTCCGACCGTCATCCGGCCGCTCGACAGAGTCGCGTCCTTCCCTACGATCCGCTGGATCGCCCGACCGGCGAGCGGCGCGACGGGTACGTCGGACCTGCGGGCTGCTTCCATGGTTCCTCCTTCGTTTCCCGTGCGTGTCGCCCGGCGGCAGGGCTTCTGAGCCTGGCGCTGCGCGCGACGTCCCGGCGCGCCCGTCCGGGTGGGCGCCGGACTCGACTCGCCCCTACAGCTGACCGGCTGGGCTCGGCGTCACAGGACCGAATGCCCGGACTCGCTCGGTGACGCGATCGAGACGGGCCAGATTTGCATCCACGGGCACGTTGTCCGATACCCCGAGGATCAGCCGCTTGCCCGACCCGAGCTCGTCGAAGACCTTGTCGAGGTGTGTCTCGAACGAGGCGTCGGACATTGGCCCGTTCATGAACGCGACCGCGGGCAGGCCACCCCAGATCGTTGTGGTGGCGCCCATCCCTTCGCGCAGCTCCTTGAGAGAGCGCTTCGTCATCGGCTCGGTGCAAACTGACTCGGCGATGTCGAAGCGGCATCCGGGGAAATACGGCAGCAGCATGTCGTTCTCGCCGTCGCAGTGGCTGGCCATCAACTTCCCCGCCGCGCGGAGGCGATCGCCGACCTGCGCGACGTACGGCGCGATCTCCTCGGCGAAGAACGGCGGCCACGTCGTGTCCTGGTCGTAGTTCGCACCCCACCAGATGACCTCGGCCTCCGACTGGCAGAGCACGTCGAGGATCCGATCGTAGAACGGAGCCATCCGCGCCCCGAGTCGACGGAGCGATTCGGGGTCGTCCATGTACCAGTAGAAGAAGGTCTGCATGTCCATGAGCTGGTGAAGGATCGCGTGCACAGGCGAGCCGGACACCGGACCCTGGGCGAGCGCCAGGCCACGGGTCCCGATCCGCTCGTGGAATGATCGATAGGCGGCCGGCGTGGGCACGACCTCGAAGTGCTCGTAGACCTGGGCGACGGGCTCGAGGTCGTCCCCGGCCTCGATGACGTGGCGCTTGACCTCGGGGTTGGTGATCCCGTCGCGGGCCATGGAGTCCTCGTACTCCATGTACGTCTCCACCACGCCGGCCGGGGTCCGGATGACGGTCCGGTACTTGCCGTGCTCGTAGGTGAATTCCACGGGCAGGCTGTTGAGCTCGATCCGGTACGGGAAGTCGGGGTGGTTCTCGAATCCGAAGGCCCGGAAGATGAAGTCCTCGGGCGGACGGTCGTCCCACGGGACGATGGTCCAGTCGGCGCGAACGGCATGGCAGCCCACGCCGAGCTCATCGGCCATCTCCGCCGTGTTCATGTCACGGAACCGCTCGGGCAGCGTCCCGCGTGCCTTCTGCCCGATCGCCCAGAGGTCCATCCGCGGCGCCCAGGGCAGGTAGTCGGTGGGCTCTCCGCGCAGCGCGGCGAGCATCCGCTCACGATCATTCATGGTCCGCGATCCTCTCGGTGGTGGGGCGGGTGAGGTGGGAGCCGTTCGTCATCCGATCGCGCCCCGGAACATCGCCAGGCCACGAACGCCGACGGGGATCCGCTGCAGCCACCCATCCATTGGCGCCGCGTCGGGGACACCCTCGACGTCGCCATAGTTGGTGACGATGAGATCCTCGCCATCGAAGACGCAGTTGAGAGGGACGCCTCCGGTCTCGAGGAAGTCGAGGGGCGAGCCATCGGGCGCCACCACGTCCACGCCGTGCGACGAGAACGTGGTGATCCAGAAGTTGCCGCGCTCGTCGACCTTGAAGCCGTCCGGGACGTGCCCGGCCGGGAGCTGGTGGATCATCACGGGCGCTGCGCCCGCCGGCAACCGGAGGACCTGGCGCGCGTACGACTCGACGAACACCACCGTTCCGTCGGCCTCGCACACGATCCCGTTCGGGTACGCGTCGGGCAGCTCGGCGAGCAGGGTCCCGGTCCCGTCGGGTTCGAGGGCGAACACGCGACCCGGCCGCGGGTCGTCGGGCAGGTAGTCGGCCGGGTCGGTGAAGTAGAGCCGACCGTCCGGGCCGAACGCGAGGTCGTTCGGAGCCTGAAGGGGGATCCCGTCCACCTCGGTCGCCACGATTTCCACGCGTCCGTCCGGCCAGGCCTTCTGGATCGACGGCGGAACCATGCGGTCGGCGCGCCACGCGCCGACCGTGCCGCCGTTCTGCGTGATGTACACGGCACCGTCGGAACCGAGCCTGCACGCGTTGGGTCCCCCGCCGCAGTCGGCGTAGAGGTGGATCCCGCGCTCGGCCGACCACGCGATGATGCGGGACGTGTAAGTCTCGACCATCACGATCCGCCCATCGGGCAGGAGATCGGGACCCTCCGGATGGCCGAGGCCGGTCGCAAGGATCTCAACGGGTCTCTTCATGGGTCGTCTCCCTGCGAGGCGTGCGTCAGAGGTGGATGGGATAGGTGCCGATCTCGCGAGCCGTCCCGAGCATGGCCGCGAAGTTCTCGGCCGAGATCCCGGGCATGACGGTGTTGCCGCAGCCGATGACGAGCCCGCCGTCCTGGCTGGCGTACCGCACGGCGTACCGGACCTGCTCGGCGACGTCGTCGGCGGAGCCCAGGACGAGGGTGTCCACGTCCACGCCGCCGAAGAAGCAGAGTCGATCGCCGTGCTTCTCCTTGAGGAGCCTGAGGTCCATCCCGATCCGCGGCTGAATGCCCTGCCAGCCGTCGACGCCCGCGTCGATGAGGTCGTCGAGGATCGGCCACGTGTAGCCGTCGCTGTGCATGATGCCGAAGCCGCCCCTGGCGTGGATCGCGCCCGCGAGCCGCCTGACCGACGGCAGCGAGTACTGCCGGAAGAGCGCGGGCCCCATGGTGGGCCCGCGGTTGTCGCACACGTCGCCGTCGGGCGAGACCGCGTCGCATCCGATCTCGATCATCGCCTGTGCGTAGGCGATGGCCTGTCGGGTCTGCGACTCGACGGCCTTCTCGACGAACGCCGGATCGTCGTACATCTTCAGGAGGAAGCCGTCGAGGCTGCCGAGGGTCTCCTGCCACGGGAACAGGCCCGCGGTCACGCGACCCATGATGAAGTGGGTGTCCCCGAGCTCCTTGACGATGTACTCGAAGTGCTCGAGCCGCGACCAGTCGACCGGCGCGGGGTCCGGCGGCATCGGGATGTCCTCGGGCCCCATGTCGATCGGGTCCACGCACATCGCATGGCCTTCCGACTCCGGTGAGTACTGCCAGGTGCGTCCGGATGCGTCGCGCCACATGTATTCGCCGACGAACTCCGGCGCCTCGTAGTGGTCCATCCTTGGCGGCGCGAGGGGGATCGCGAGGTAGTCGAGGTCGAAATGCCGCACGAGCTCGACGATGTCGCGGCCGTAGCTGGCCACGATCTCGTCTCGCTGGCCGGCCCAGAGGGCCTCGTACTCCTTCCACTTCGAGCGATAGAGGGTCGGGTGACCGAGCGCCTGCTCGGTGAGCTCGAAGTCGATCGCCATCTCCCCGACCGGCACGCGGTCGGGCCTGCGGTGCTCGATGGCGGCGATGACTCGCTCCTTCGGGGTCATGCGCGCTCTCCCCGCCAGCGGGCGGCGACGTGCCCTCGCGCGCCCGCCGGCCCCCGGCCATCGGCCGCGGGAGGCCGACTGGCGCCCCCCGGCCGCTCCCCGGTCCCGCCCGGGAGCGTGCGATCCGCGATCACGGGGCGCTCCGTCGCGGCGCGGTCGCGATCGTCTGCGGCAACTGCTCGCCACCGTAGCGACGCACGGCGCCGGACATCGCCAGGACGTTCTCCGGCCGGCAGTAGTGCGCCAGGCTGTTGCCGCTGCTCACGATGTAGCCGCCTCCCGGGGCGAGGTCGTAGATGAGCCCACGGACCGTCTCCTCCACCTCGTCGGCCGTCCCGAGGCTCAGGAGGTTCATGTCCACGTTGCCGATGAGGCAGAGCCGATCGCCGTACGTCCTCTTCACCTGCCTGATGTCCATCGCCGCCGGTTCGACCGGGTGGATGGCGGCGATCCCGACCGCCGCGAGGTCGTCGAGCAGGGGCGTGACGTTGCCGTCGCTGTGGAAGACCCACGGGATGCTGATCCGCTTCGCCACGCGCACGAACCGCGGCAGCACCAGCTCGCGGAAGATCTGGGGCGAGAAGAACGGCCCGTTGTTGAAGGCGATGTCGTCCGTGGTCACGAAGGCGTCGAAGCCGAGCCGGCTCGCCCGCTCGGCGACGACCTCGATCCAGTCGACGTACAGGTCCAGGATCCGCTCGACGAGCCGGCGGTCGTCATAGAGGGCGACGCTGAACTCCTCGATGCCCATGCTCAGCATCGTCGGGCTGATGCCGTGACGCGTGATGAACCAGGCCGAGTAGTCGCCCCTGTCGCGGGCGAAGGACGCGGCCCCCTCGTAGAGGGCGTCGTCATCCGGATCCGGGAGCAGGATCGTCTCGACGTCCGCCGCGGACCTGATGAGCCCGCGCGTGTAGAAGAGCGTGTCGTGGTCGCCGGGCACGATCTCGGAGTAGACGGGGGCGCGCAGCACGAACGTGATGTTGTCGAGCCCGAGGCGCTCGGCCACCGCCTTGTACTCGTCGATCGTGAACTCGTTCCCTTCGAAGTTCGCCTTCGCGGTCGTCGGCGGGTCCCAGCCCATCAGCGGGGTGACGAAGGACCTGCTGACGTAGACCTCGCAGTAGGGGACCCTGTCCGGTTGCTCGCGCCTCAGGGCGGCCGCGACCAGTTCGCGTGACGTGGGCATCAGGGTCTCCCTTCGGCAGGGATGCGCGGACGAGCCGGCTAGCCGCGGAGCGCCGCCTGGGCCACCTCGACCGCGCTGCCGGCGTCGCCGGCATATGCGTCGGCACCGATCTCGCGCGCGAAGGCCTCGGTGACGGGCGCGCCGCCCACGATGACCTTGGTGTCGTCGAGGCCGGCTGTTCGGATCGCCGCCACGACGTCGCGCATGCCCACCATGGTGGTCGTCAACAGGGCGCTCACGCCGACCAGGCGCGCGCCATGCTCCTTCGCGGCCTCCGCGAAACGCGCGGGCGGGACGTTCGTGCCGAGGTCGACGACCTCGATGTTCGCGCCCTTCCACATCATCCCGACGAGGTTCTTGCCGATGTCGTGGAGGTCGCCCTTGACGGTCCCGAGGATCGCCGTCGCCTCGGGCTTGATGCCGGCGCCGACGAGGACCGGCTCCAGGACGGCCATGGCCTCCTTCATCGCGCGCGCCGCGATGAGCATCTCCGGCACCCAGATCTCGTTGCGCTGGAATCGCCCGCCGATCTCCTGCATGGCGAACGTCATCGAATCGAGGATCTCCTGGGGCGGGGTGCCCGCCGCCACGGCCTCCTGCGCGAGGCGCACCGCGGTCGTTCGA
The DNA here is from genome assembly GCA_021813655.1 of Chloroflexota bacterium. Classification (GTDB taxonomy): domain Bacteria; phylum Chloroflexota; class Limnocylindria; order Limnocylindrales; family CSP1-4; genus CAIYQJ01. The sequence continues at coordinate 69,546 of JAKAJU010000072.1, forward strand.
TCCCCAGCCTCGATCGCCGCCGTCAAGGGCGCGAGGTCAGCCATGCTGGCACTCCTTCCTGGTTCCATCTGACATCGGCGGCCGCGGCGTCGTCCGTCGGCCTGGGCAGGTGTCCAACCGCGTCGCCGCGCCCGCCGGCCGTGAGTGCCGGCTCACGTGGTCGCGGACGCGGACGCCGCCCGGCTGCCGCGCACGTGGTGTCTCTCGAGCCGCGTGACGTCCGCCGCAAGCGATTCGACGTCCGTATGGTTCACCTGGAGCGGCGCCGAGATCCTGCCGTCGGACATGACGTGGACGCGCCCGGCCGCTTCGAAGACCTCGGTGATCTCGGTACAGAAGATGACGACCGCGTGGCCGTCCTCCGCGTACCGCTGCATGTGGAGGTAGATGTCGCGCTTCGACCCGACGTCCACGCCACGGGTCGGCTCCTCGAGCACGAGGATGCCGGGCCGCTCCGTCATCGCGGCCGCGATGGCGAGCTTCTGCTGGTTCCCGCCGGAGAGCGACGCGACCGCGGCGCCGAGCCCGCGGGCCTTGATCTGGTACGTGTCGCGCGCTTCCCTGGCCTTGGCCAGCATCCTGTCGCGGCGCAGGGACCCGGCGAACCCGGTGATCTCGCGCCGGAGCCTGACCACGAGGTTGTCGCCGATCGTGAGATTCCCGAAGAGACTCTGGGTCCGGTCGGCGGCCACGTAGCCGGTCGACTCGTCCGGACCGCCGGCCGACCCGAACACCGTCATCCGGCCACGAGCCGGCTCGAAGCCGGCGATGGAACGCACCAGCTCGCGCGCCCCGGAGCCCTCGACCCCGACGATGGCCACGGTCTCGCCGGAGCGGACCTGGAGGTCGACCTCGGAGAAGGCGCGGCGCGTGTGGGTCCAGTCGACGAGCTCGAGCGCTACCGCGTCCTTCACGTCGCGCGCGGCGGCTCCGCCCGTCGTCGCCTCGTGGCCGACGACGAGCTCCTTGGCCACCACCTCCTGCGTCAGGTCCTCGCCCTCGATGATCCGCCGGCAGCGCCCGTCGCGAAGGACGGCCACGCGGGCGCAGTGGGCGACGATCTCGGCGAGCCGATGCGAGACGAGGATCACCACGTGACCGGCGTCCGCGAGCGCGTGCATCCGTCGGAAGAGGTCGGCGGATTCGTCCGCGGTCAGCGCGGAGTTCGGCTCGTCGAAGAGGAAGACGAACGCGTCCCGCACCAGGGCGCGCGCGATCTCCGTCCGTTGCTGGGTGGCCAGCGGGACGTTCTGGAGCTGCTCGTTGGCGACGTCCGAGATGGCGAGATCGGCCATCACGGCGCGCTCGGCAGCCGTGGTCCTGCGGCGGAGGATCCGCCGGCCCTCCCGGCCGATGACGATGTTGTCGGCGACGCTCAGGTTCGGGAAGAGCTGGGCCTCCTGGTGGACGATCGCCACGCGCTCCGTGCCGAACTGCGTGGACCACGGCTGGCCGTCGACCTCGATCTCTCCGGCCGTGGCGGGTTCCTCGCCGGCGAGGATCTTCACCATCGTGCTCTTGCCGGCGCCGTTGGGTCCCACGACGCCAAGGATCTCGCCGGGCCGCGCCCACAGGTCGAGCTCGTCCAGCGCGATGGTGTCTCCGTAGACCTTGCGGAGGCCGCGGATCTCGACCCCGCGGCCGGCTGCGAAGCCGGACGCGCTCATGACGTGGCCCGTCGGCGCTGGGTGAGCTGGTCGAGGACGACGGCGCCGATCGTCACCGAGCCAACGACCATCTGCTGCACGAACGGCCCGGCGGCGAGGATCGCGATCCCGTTGACGAGCACCGCGAGGAGGAGCGCGCCGGTCACCGTGCCGATCACGGTGCCGCGGCCGCCCGAGAGGCTGGCGCCGCCGATGATGACGGCCGCGAACGTCGGGAAGAGGAGCGTCTGACCCGCGTTCGGCTGCGTCGATCCGATGAACGAGAAGTCGAGGAGCGCCGCGAAGCACGCCATCACGGAGCACGTGATGAATGCGACGAACTTGTACTTGCGCACGGGGATGCGCGCGAGGCGCGCGGCCGCCGGGTTGCCGCCGATCGCGATCAGCCGGAACCCGAAGATGGACCGGCTCAGGAGGAACCAGAAGATGAGCGCGGCGGCGATGAGCCAGACGCCCTGCATCGGGAAGTTGAACGGGAGCGGCTCGTTCGAGATCGCGGTGAACGCGGAGAGCTGGCCGGCGTCGATGACGTGCGGGCCGGGCGGATAGGCCGGGTTGTACGAGTTGCTGTTCGTGATGAGGAGGGTGAACCCGAGGATCAGGGTGCTCGACCCGAGCGTCGCGATGAACGACGGGATCTTCGCCACCGTCGTGAAGAACGCGTTGAACGCGCCCCACCCGGCGGCGACGAGGAACGTGAACGGAATGGCGACCCAGACGGGCCAGTCCCACAGGATCCAGGAGACCGCCATGAGCGACGCGCTCAGGCCGTAGAGATTGCCGAACGAGAGGTCGATCTCGCCGACGATGAGGACGAGCAGGAACCCGAGGCCCAGGATCGCCACCGTCGACGTGGCCCGGAGGATCCCGAGGAGGTTGTCGAGGCCGAAGAACGACCCGCCGGAGAGGATCTCGTACACGACCCCGACGGCGAAGACCGAGAGGATGAGGCCGCCGACCCTCAGGGCGCTGGCGGCGCCGGCGCGCGCGCGTTGTCCGGCTCCGGCTGGCGGCGGGGTCGGGGCATGATCCGGCGCCGGGGCGGTTGTCGTCGACGATGTCATCGCTCGTTCACCCAAGTGGAGTGGCTCGCCCGGATGGTCGCCGCCCGGACCTCGCGGCCCGGGCCGGAGATCAGGACGATGTCACTGATCCCGACCCCGGAATGTCGAGGGCCCCCGCATCGCAGCAGAGGCCCCCGATCGTTCCCTGAGGTGCCAGACCCTGCTACTTCTTCAGGATCTTGTCGAGATCTGCACGGGCCTGGGCCGCGTTGGCCTTTGTCACCGGGAAGAGCTCCTGCGTGTTCGGCAGGACCTTGCCGTTGGCGAAGAGCTCGGCGCACGCGAGGGCACCGAAGCCGGCCTGCTCGGACCACTTCTGGTCGAGCGCCGCGACCTGCGTCCCGGACTCGATCATGTCGAGCTGGCCGTAGCTGACATTCCACCCGATCGTGTTCACCTTGCCGTCGAGACCCGCGTCATGGATGGCGCGACCGATCTGCTCGGCGCCGATGTCCGCGTTCATGATGAACTGGATGTCGGGGTGTCCAGTGAGGTACGCCTTGGCCGTGTCGTACGCCTGCTTCTGGTCGTACGGGACGACGAGGGCGTTGTCGGGCGCGGAGATGAACTTCGCGTCCGGGATCGCCGCCATGATCGTGTCGTAGAAGCTCTGCATGCGCCCGTGGCCCCACGTGGAGCCCGGATCGCCACCGCTGACGGCGAAGTTCTTGATGTCCTTGTTGTTGTCCTTCATCCACTGAAGGACGATGTTCGCCGCCTGCGCGCCCTCCTTCATCGGGATCTGCGTGAAGTTCGTGAGCGCGTTGTCATTCGACGTGATGCCGACGGTGAAGACCGGGATCCCCGCCGCCAGGAGCTTGTTGTCGATGGCTGTGAACGAGTCCGTCTCGATCGGCTCGATCGCGATGCAGTCGATCTTGTTGGTGTTGAAGAGCGCCTCGATCTGGGCGATCTGGCCGGCCGGGTCGATGCCGGACGCGGAGACGGGACCGATCTGGACCCCGTCCATCGGGTAGATCTTCTGGGCGTCCGGGAGCGAGTTCGTGAAGCCCGCCTGGTACTGCTCGCTGAAGAGCGGGACGCCCGGTCCCTGGTAGGACATGACGTAGTTGATCTTCTCGTGGTTCCTGATCTTGTCGGCGATCCGCGGGGCGAGCGTGAAGGTGCTCCCGTCAGCGAGCTGCCCCGTGTACGGCCATCCGGTCGCCGCCTGGCTTGCGGGTGCCGCGGTCGCGGGTGCCGCGGTCGCCGGGGCCACAGAGGCCGGGGCCGTGGTGGGTGCGCCAGTCGGAGCCGGAGTGGCCGCCGTGCTGCACGCGGTGACGATCAGGCCGACAGACGCCACGACGATGGCGACCCGCCGCACTCCAGACCGCATGGGTCCGTCCTCCAAGTCCAGTCCGCTGGGTGCGGACCCTCCCGGGCGAATCTGCTCAACCGCCCTTCGGTGGCAGGAGGCTCGTCGACCTTGTCCGGCAGGGCCGCCCAGCACCTGTACGGGCTGCGCGTCCCGGTCCCCGACGACCTCCCGCAAACCGTCCCCTCAGCGGCATGCGCCCGACCGACTCCCCGCGCCCTGGGTCAGGAAGCGATCTCGGCTAGTGTAGTACAATCCGACAACCCGTCAACCGCGATTCGGCAAGGCCATCCGACCGTGGCGGGCGTGCCCGCGGGCCTCGGATGGGTCGTCCGCGTCGCCGCTTCGCCCCCGCGACGGAACTGGGAGGTCCAGAGGTGTCGGATGTCGACCGGAGCATCCCGTTCATCGAGACGCACCATCACCTGTGGGAGATCGGGCGCTTCCCGTACGCGTGGCTGACAGATCCCGGGTATCCGGGGCACAACGAGCTCCTCGGCGACTACAAGATGATCCGTTCGACGATCGGGGCCCCTCGACGGTTCTTCCGTGAGCTCTATGGCGCGAACGTCGTCAGGACCGTGCACGTCGAGGCTGACTACTCGGGCGACGACCCGGTCGAGGAGACCGCGTGGCTCGAGTCGGTCGCCGGCGAGTACGGCCATCCGAACGCCCTGGTGGTGTACGTGGACCTCGAGAGCCAGGACGCGGAGCGGCAGATGGAGCGCCACCTCGCTGCGTCGAGCCGCGTCCGGGGCGTGCGCGTCCGAGCCCATCCGGACGACCCGACCTCCCGGGCCTTCGTCGCCGCCTACCGGGCGCTGGGCCGGCTCGGCCTCTCCTACGAGCTGAACGCATCGCCAGGAAAGCTCATCTCCGGGATGGAGGTTGCTCGCGCACATCCCGACACCCAGGTCATCCTCGGGCACGCGGGGTTCCCCGTCCGTCGCGACGCGGAGTACTTCGCGTGGTGGCGACACGAGATCACGAAGCTGGCGACGGCCGGGAACGTGGCCTGCAAGGTCTCCGGCCTCGGGATGGCGGACAACCGCTGGACGCTCGAGTCACTTCGGCCGTACGTCCTCCACTGCATCGAGGCGTTCGGGCCCGACCGGATCATGTTCGGGACGAACTGGCCGGTCGACATCCTGTTCGCCACGTACATCGAGACCGTCGACGCCTACCGGAGGATCGTGGCGGACGCGGGCTTCGACCGCGAGGAGCAGGCGCGGATGCTCCACGGGAACGCGGAGCGCTTCTACCGGATCTGACGCAGCGGAGGTCCGACCCTGCGGGCGGACCCTGCCCGCAGGCTGCAACGCGGCAGATGACCGCTGGCGACCCACGCGACGGGTCGAGCCGCACCGGCCGTGCACGGGCCGCGGCAGGGCCGCTAGTACATGAGGTAGCCGCCACTCACGTTGATCGTGGAGCCGGTGATGTAGCTGGCATGGCGCGAGGCGAGGAACACGACGGGCCCCGCGATCTCCTCCGGCTCGGAGACGTAGCCGAGCGGCGTCTGCGCCTTCATCGATTCGTAGACCTTCGGGTCGAGGCCCGTCATGAGCATCGGCGTGTGCGTCTGGCCGGGGGAGACCGCGTTCACGGTGATCCCGTACTGGCCCAGCGTTCGGGCAAGCCCGCGGGTCATCGAGACGATGCCTCCCTTGGATGCCGCATACACGACCGATCCGCCGATGCCCCCTGTCCACCAGCCCTGCGAACTGAAGGTGATGATGCGCCCACCCTGGCCCGCCGCGATCATCGGCCGGGCGGCGGCCCGGCAGAGGAAGAAGACCGCCTTGAGGTTCACATCGTGCTGGAAGTCCCAGTCGTCCTCCGTGATCTCGTCGATGCTGTACCGGCGGCGGAGTACCGCGGCCAGGCTCGCGAGGACGTAGAGGTTCCCGAGCTCCGCGACGGCGCGTTGCACGAGGGGCTCGTGCGCCGAGAGGTCGCGAAGGTCTGTGGCGACTGCGACGTGGCCCGACCCCTCCATGCCGGCGACGACCTCATCGACCTTCGCCTGCTCGAGATCAACGGCCATAACGCGGGCCCCGGTCTTGCCGAATGCGTCGCACACGGCCCGCCCGATCCCGCCGGCGGCTCCGGTGACGAGCACGCCTTTGCCCTCGAGCCCTGCTCCCACGCTCCAGGTCATGACCTCGACCTCCCAAGCTCGCTGCCAGCGACGAGATCCACGAGGCGTTTCCGCGCGGCGTGTCGGCCTGACGCAGATTCGTCGAAGATGCGCGACGCGACGATCGCCGACAGCAGTCAGTGTAGTACAATCCGACAATCAGTCGCCGGATGGCGCACGGTCGGGCCTGACGACCCGGTCGATGGAGCCCGCCGACCGGCGCGCCACGGGTGGTGAGCGATGAGTGAAGCGCGACAGCTCGAACGGCCCCCCAGCCTCACGGATTCCGTCGTGATGCACATCCGCGACGCGATCATCCATGGTGAGTACGCGCCGGGTCAGCGACTGCCGGAGGCGACCCTCGCCCAGTCGCTCGGGACCTCACGCGGGACGATCCGCGAGGCGATGCGCATGCTTGAGGACCTCGGTCTCGTGAGCCGGACGGCGCACCGCGGGCCATTCGTGACGATCCTCACCAAGCAGAAGGCCTTCGAGATCTACACCCTGCGCGCGCTTCTGGAGACCTATGCGGCGCGCATGGCCGCCGAAGCGGGGAAGTTCGACGCCGCGGCACTCGCGGGCCTGGAGCGCCGCCTGGACGTGCTCGCCGAGACGGGTCGGACCGGCAGCGTGATCGCGATGGTCGAGGCGGACATGAAGTTCCACATGGCCATCTCGGCTCTCGCCGGCCACCAGATGCTCCTGGAGCACCTGGCCGACATCCAGACTCAGAACCGCCGGCTGCTCGCGTACAGCGACCTCTATCAGCCCGATCTCGCGTTCGTCATCCAGAGGCACCAGCACCTGCTGACCATCCTGCGCAGAGGCGACCCGGACGAGATCGAGCGCGAGATCCACGAACACATCTACGAAGTCGGCCTCGAGATCGTGGAACGGCTGATGTTCGACGTGCCAGAAGGGGCGACCGGCGGTGACGGGAGCGGTGCTCCGAATCCCGTCGATGGCCAGCCGGCGCCCGATCGGTCGGAGGCGGGCGCGCAGTGACGACTGCGAGCGGTGGTGGGGCGACATGGCGCTGACATGCCGCGTGGGCGCTGCGACGGCCCGGTACAGGCTATGGCATGGTCGCGACGAGGCGCCCGACGGGCGGCTCGGACTCACCGCCGGCGATCTCCGTGCGCTTCTGGTCGGCCCGGACGTGCGCTACCTCCGCTTCGGCTCCGTGGAGTATCTCCAGCGCGCCTACGTGGCGGTCCGAGACACGTCCTGGAACACCATCCCGGGCCGGATGGAGGGCCTCGAGATCGTACAGAGGGACGGCAGCTTCACCGTGCGATTCCGGCAGCGCCACACCCACGGGGAGATCGACTTCGCGTGGGACGGGCTCATCGAGGGCACGGCCGAGGGCGTGCTCACGTACGCATGGGAGGGCCGTGCCCTTCGACCCTTCGCCTACTGCAAGATCGGCCTCAACCTCCACCATTCCCTGGCGGAGTACGTCGGCCGCCCGTTCCGCGCCCGGACGCCGAGCGGGCCGATCGACGGCACGCTGCCGCGCGACATCACTCCCCAGCTGCTCGTGGACGGCAAGCTCACCGGGATGTTCCCGTACTTCGACGCTCTCGAGGTGGACCTCGCCAGCGGCGTGACCGCGGCATTCACGTTCGAGGGCGATCTCTTCGAGATGCAGGACCACCGGAACTGGGCGGACGGCAACCTCAAGACCTACGGCACGCCACTCAGCCTCGGCTTCCCGATCGAGATCCGGGAGGGCGAGGTCCTGCGCCAGAAGGTGACCATCCGCTGCGTTGGCGACCCGCTTCCCGTGGACGAGACGGCGCCAGCCAGCATCGAGATCGGCCCCAGCATCCGCGACCGCATGCCGGCCATCGGCCTGGGCATGGCGAGCCACGACCTGGATCTCACGGAGCGCGAGGTCGACCTCCTCCGGCGCCTTTCCCCGGACCACCTGCGGGTGGATCTCCACCTGCGCGACGCCTCGTGGACAGTCGCCTGGGCACGCGCCGCGCGCGCGGCGGCAGCCCTGGGGACCTCCGTGGAGATCGCGGCCTTCGTCACGTCGCGCGCACCGGACGAAGCGGCCGGGCTCGCGTCGGCAATCCTCTCGAGCGGGGTGGCGGTCGCTCGCGTGATCGTGCTCGACGAGGTGGACGGGTTCAGCGCGACGCGCGGCTCGACGGAGACCCGGACGGTCCTCGCCGTGCGGGACGCCCTCCATCGCTCCGGCCTCGGGGACTGTCCGGTCGCGGGCGGGACGGACCAGTTCCTCAGCGAGCTCAACCGGAGCCGGCCGGGGACGAGCGGGACGGATGGCGTGGCGTTCTCCCTGAATCCCCAGGTGCACGCCGGGGACGACCTGTCCTTCGCGGACAACCTGGCCCCCCTCGCGGAGATGGCAGCGTTCGCCGGCCGCATGTGGGGTCCGGCCGCGATCCACATCACGCCCGTCACGTTGATCGGTCGAAACGGGCCGTTCCCGTCCGGTCCGCCAGCCGACGGCGCTCTCCCCGGTGTCGTGGACGTGCGCCAGGCGTCGCTCCTCGGCGCGGCATGGACGGCGGGGGCCGTCAAGGGCCTCGCCGCGGGTGGCGCGGACTCGATCAGCTTCTACGAGACGACCGGATGGCGAGGCGTCGTGGAGACCGCGGCCGGGTCGCCGATGCCGGATCGGTTCCCCTCCCTGCCGGGCCACGCGTTCCCCGTGTATCACGTCCTGGCCGACGTCGCCGACTGGAAGGGCTCGAGCCTGCTCGGCTCCGCTTCGGATGCTCCTGCCCGCGTCGACGCGCTCGTGGTCGGAGACGCCGACACGGTCCACGCGCTCATCTACAACCTGACGCCGGAGCCCGTGCGCGTGACCCTTGGGCCGCTGAAGGGCGGGATCGCGCACGTGCGCGTGCTCGACGATCGGAGCGCCCCGGCGGCCGCCGCGGACCCCGACGGGTGGCGGGCACGCCCCGCCGCCGTCGTGCCGGTCGAGGGCGGGCGCCTCGACCTGGTGCTCGCGCCGCACGCGATCGCCCGGGCGGACGTCCCCTCTCCGACCCGGCGCCCGGCGGAGCCGGGTCGATGACATCGATGGGCCCGCCAGCGGGCGAAGGGAGCCAGGCCTTGGCAGTCACGCTCCAGTTCTACGGGACCGCCGCGTACCGGATCGTCACCGAGCACGGGACGAGCATCCTCATCGACCCGTATCTCGACGGCAACCCGGCATCGCCGATCAAGGCGGCCGACCTCCCTCCCGTCGACCTGGTCCTCGTCACCCACAACGCGTACGACCACGTGGGCGATGCCGCGGCCATCCTCAAGCGGGACCGCTGTCCGGTGATCTGCGCGAAGGACGTCGCGCACAGCCTCACCATGGCGCACGGCGTCGACCCGGACCAGATCCGGGTCACGATCTGGGGCCTGCCGCTCGTCGTGGCGGGAGTGCGCGTGCATCCCGTGGAGAGCCATCACTGGTCCTTCTCGGTGACTCCGACCGGCGAGCTGCTGTCGGGCCCCGCCATGGGATTCATGATCGACGCGGCGCCCGGCGTCCGCATCTACCACCCCGGCGATTCGGCGATCACGCGCGACTTCGAGCTCTTCGGCGAGCTCTACCAGCCGACGGTGGGCCTCATCCACGTCGCGCTGCCCGAGGACTCACTGCCCCACTACGAGGTCTACCAGGCGGGCGAGATGACCGTCCAGGAGGCGGCTCTCGCGAGCCGATGGCTGGGCCTCAAGCACGTCATCCCGAGTCACTACCAGAGCCCGGACCACCCGGACGTCCGGCGGTTCGTGGCGCTCGTCGAAGCCATGTCCGCGGCCGGCACATGGTCTCCCCGGATCTCGGTGATGAGCCCTGGCGACGTCATCGAGCTGAATCCCTGATCACCACCCATCCACCCACAGAGGGAGGCTTCCCGTGGCGCACCGAGTGACCCTGAGCGAGAGCTGCCAGGCGGTCGAGGCGTTCGAGCGTGACACCCTGGAGCCGCTCCAGGCACCCGCCGGGATGACCGCCGAGGATCAACGCGACATCTACCGACGGATGCGCCTCATCCGGGAGTTCGATACGGCCGTCAAGGGGCTCTGGAAGCGGGACTTCATCTACGGGCTCGCGCACTCCTACGTCGCCGCCGAGGCCATCGCGGTGGGGGCGTGCGCCGCGCTCGAGCGGACCGACTACATCACCAGCACGCACCGCGGGCACGGGCACACGATCGCCAAGGGCGGGGACCCGCGGCGGATGATGGCCGAGCTGATGGGCCGCGTCGACGGCTACTGCGGCGGCAAGGGCGGCTCCATGCACATCGCCGCGGTCGACATGGGGATGCTCGGAGCGACGGGCATCGTGGGGAGCGCGATGCCGATCGCGGTGGGGGCCGGCCTCACGGCGAAGACGCTCGATCGCCCCTTCGTCACGGTCTGCTTCCACGGCGACGGCGCCACGAATCAGGGTGTCTGGCACGAGTCCGTCAACCTGGCCGCCGTCTGGAACCTACCGGTCATCTTCCTCTGCGAGAACAACCAGTGGGCCATCAGCCTGCCCTATGATCAGGCGGCGAAGAACCCCACCGTCTCGGACCGCGCGCAGGGGTACGGGATCCCCGGGGTGACCGTGGACGGCTTCAACCCGTTCGCGGTCTACCGCGCGGTCAAGGAGGCGGCGGAGCGCGCGCGGTCCGGCGGGGGCCCCACGCTCATCGAGGCCCGATTCTACCGCTACGTCGGGCATTTCGTGGCCGACGACGAGCGCTACCGGGACACCGACTGCAACATCCTCTGGGAGCGGTTCGATCCGATCGGCCGGATGGCGACCTACCTCGCGGAGAGCGGCCTGGCCACGCCCGAGTGGGTCGCCGACGCCGATGCGGCCGCGAAGGCCGCGGTCGACGATGCGATCGAGTTCGCGAAGGCGTCGCCCGAGCCGTCGGCCGAGACGCTGTGGGACGGGCTCTTCTCTCCGGAGTTCATGCGCGAACAGGGGATCTCGCTGTGAGCACGATGCGCACGCCTTCGGCGGCAGCGGCCGCGCCTCACGCCGACGTCGCGGAGGGCGCGGCGCCGCGGGTCATGACAGTGAAGCAGGCGATCAACGAGACGCTGCGCGAGGAGATGGGGCGGGACCCCACGATCATCATCCTGGGGTGCGACGTGGGCATCCGCGGGAATCCCTTCGGGGTCACGAAGGGTCTGTACGAGGAGTTCGGGGCCGGCAGGGTCCTCGACACGCCGATCTCCGAGGCGGCGATCATCGGCACTTCGCTCGGGGCGGCCGCGACCGGGCTGCGCCCGATCGCCGAGATCCTCTTCTCCGACTGGATCACGATCGGGATGGACCAGCTGGTCAACCAGGTCGCGAAGATCCGGTACATGTTCGGAGGCGCGATCAACGTGCCGTTGGTGATCCGGGCCCCCGTCGGGGCCGGAGGCGGCCAGGCGGCACAGCACTCGCAGTCGTTCGAGTCCTGGTTCAGCCACGTCCCCGGCCTGCAGGTCGTCATGCCGGCGACGCCGCGCGACGTCAAGGGGCTGCTGCGGACGGCCATCCGGAGCGACGACCCGGTCCTCTTCTTCGAGCACAAGCGCGGCTACGAGATCAAGGGCGAGGTCCCCGACGGCGAGTACACCATCCCGTTCGGCAAGGCCGAGATCGCGCGAGCGGGGAGCGACGTGACCGTCGTCACGGTGTCGGTCATGCGCCACAAGGCGATGACGGTCGCGGCGGAGCTCAGCGCCGACGGGATCGAGTGCGAGGTCATCGACCCCCGCACGATCTACCCCTTCGACTACGCCGCAGTTCTCGCGTCCGTCGCGAAGACCCATCGTCTCGTGGTCGTGCACGAGGCCAACCGCCGGAGCGGGATCGGCGGGGAGATCGTCTCCCAGGTCGTCGAGCGGGCGTTCGACCAGCTCGCCGCGCCGCCCGTGATCGTCGCCGGCCTCGACGTCCCGATGCCGTACAACCGGTCGCTTGAAGCCCTCGTCATCCCCGACGAGGCCCGGATCAGAGATGCGGTCCTCGCGGTCACGGCGCGCCGGACGTAGGAGAGGCAGACCACGATGGCGACCCTGTTCGCGATGCCGAAGCTCGGCATGAACCAGGAGGATGGCCTCCTCACCCGGTGGATCGTCGCCGAGGGCGCCGAGGTCACGGCCGGCCAGCCGATCCTCGAGATCGAGACGGACAAGGCGATCGTCGACCTCGAAGCGCCCGCAAGCGGGATCCTCGCCCGGATCGTGCACCGCGAGGGCGAGACCATCCCGATCAACGGCGTCCTCGCGGTGATCCTCGATCCAGGTGAGGCGATGCCCGACGAGGTACCCGACACGATCGCGTAGGCGCGGTTCGTCACCCGCTCCCGGGACCCACACGGGCCACGCCGGGCCGGGCTGACCGATCCGCCGGACCATCCCTGGCCGGACGCCCGGCGAGGCCCAGCGCCGCATGGCGCCCAACCTGAGCAGAAGAGGCGACGATGGCTGTGCAGCCCGCAGCGGCGGTCGAGATCGCAGAAGAACCGCGAACCGCTCTGGACTACCCGAACATCCGCGCCGTCGAATCGACGCCGGACCAGCTGGACGCGATCCCGAAGCGGACGCTCACCCTCGCCCTGTTCGTGGTTTCTACGATCCGCCAGTTCGAGCGATGGTTGCTCGACCACGCCGAGCTGGTCCACGGGCCGCTGCACTCCAGCATCGGCCAGGAGGCGGTGGCTGCAGGCACGGCCCTCGCACTCGAGCCGACGGACAAGATCACGTCGACCCATCGCGCCCATCACGACGTGCTGGCGAAGCTCATCACCTACGCGGCGCCGGCCGACTTCGATCCGGCGATGGCCACAGAGGTCGCGGTCCCCGTTGCCGACGCGGTCCGGCGGACGTTCGCCGAGATCCTCGGGCTCGAGCAGGGGCTGTGCCACGGCCGCGGGGGGTCGATGCATCTCGCCGACGTGGATGGCGGCGTCATGACGAGCGCGATCGTCGGCGGGGGGATCCCCGTCGCTGCGGGCGAGGCGCTCGCCGCAAAGCTCCGGGGCACCGGCGGCGTGGCCGTCGCCGCGTTCGGCGACGGCGCCACGGCGATCGGCGCCTTCCACGAGGCGGCGGCCCTCGCCCGGGCGTGGAGCCTGCCGGTGATCTTCCTCCTCGAGAACAACCGCTACTCGGTCGCCACGAGCCTCCAGGAGACGGCCGGGTTCCAGCAGCTCGCCATCCGTTCGAGCGGGTACGACATGCCCGCGCTCATCGTCGACGGGATGGACCCGGTCGCCGTCATGTCCGCCGTCGCCGCGGCCCGCGCACACGCCGTAAGCAAGGGCCCGGTGCTCGTCGAGGCCATGACATACCGCTACTACCACCAGAACGGGCCACTGCCCGGAAGCGCCTTCAAGTACCGGTCGAGGGAAGAGGAGCAGCACTGGGCGACCCTCGACCCGGTCAGGGTCTTCCCGAAGCGGCTCATCGACGCGGGCGCGATGACCGCCGCGGAGGTGGAGCACGTGGAAGGCCTCGCCGGCGCGCTCGTGCGCGCCTGTGCGGCCGCGGTCACCGAGGAGACTCCCGACGGCCTGCGGATCCCCGACGACCTGTACCCGCCGACCTCCGGCGTGCACCGCGGGATCCTGGGACCGGGCATCCCCGAGGTGGCACCGATCCTCCTCGAGAGCGCTCCCGCGGCCGGCGCGAGCGAGATCACGTACGGGGCCGCGGTCTCCAGCGTGATGGCGCGGTGGCTCGAGCGGGACCCCGAGGCGTTCATCCTCGGCGAGGAGGTCGGCCACCTGGGCGGGGGCGTGTTCGGCCTGACGAAGGGCGCGCTCGCGGCCGCGCCGGACCGCGTCCTGAGCACGCCCATCTGCGAGAACGGGTTCGCGGGCGCGGCGTTCGGCGCGGCGCTGGTGGGGATGCACCCCATCGTGGAGCTGATGTACCCGGACTTCGCGCTCGAGGCCACCGACCAGCTCCTCAATCACGTCCCCAAGGCGCGCTACATGTACGGTGGCGTCCACGAGGTGCCGCTCATCGTCCGGACGCAGATCAGCCGCGGTCGCGGCTACGGGCCCCAGCACAGCTGCGACCCGGCCGTGCTCTTCGCGATGTACCCCGGGTGGCGGGTCACGTCCCCGTCCACGGCCGCGGACTACGTGGGGCTCTTCAACGCGGCGATGCTCACCCGCGACCCCGTCCTGGTCGTCGACGACCACCGGCTGATGAAGACGACGTCGGCGCTGCCGCCCGCCGGGCTCGACTACGTCATCCCGCCGGGTTCGTCGCGCCTGGTCCGTTCCGGGACGGACGTCACCGTCCTCGCCTGGGGCCATGCGCTCCAGCGCGTCGTCCTCGCCGCCAAGCGCCTCGCCGGCAACGGCATCTCCATCGAGATCATCGATCCCCGCTGGCTCGACCGGGAGAGCTTCGACCGGGAGGCGGTGCTGGAATCCGTCGGGCGCACGGGCGCGATCGTGATCGTCGAGGACGCCACACGGACCTTCTCGATGGGCGCCCGCATCCTCGACTACCTCTTCCCGGAGCTCCATCGGCTCCTGCGGACGGCACCGCTCCGGGTCACCGGGGAGGACGTCTACTCGCCGGTCTCGAAGCCGCTCGAGACATACGTCCACCTGCGCGACGAGAACATCGACGAAGCAATCGTCGCCGCGGCGCGCGCCGCGCGACGTGCCAGTGTGTGAAGGTGACCGATGCCGACTCCTGTCAGAGTGCCCAACCTGGGCGCGGAGGCGACCGAGGCCCGCGTGGTGAACTGGAGACGAGGCATTGGCGACGTCGTCGCCGCCGGTGAACCGCTCGCCGAGATCGAGACCGACAAGGCCGCGGTCGATCTGGAGGCGCCGGTCGCCGGACGCCTCGCCGAGATCCTCGCGCCCGTGGGCACGGAGGTTGCCGTCGGCACCATCATCGCCATGATCGACGATGCCTGAGGACGCCTCCCGACGATCGACTCCTGCTGGGGAGGGCACGCTGGTGACGCCGACGCGCATGCGCGCCGCGATCGGGCGTCAGATGGCGGCGAGCAAGCGCGAGATCCCGCATTTCTACGTCGGCACTGAGATCGTGATGGACGGCGCGCTCGCGGAGTTGCGCAACCTCTCCGCTCGTCCAAACCCGGGCGTGCGGATCACCATGTCGGCGCTCTTGATCCATCGACTCGCGTCCACGCTGCGCGAACACCGCGCGTTCAACGCCGTCGCCACGGTAGATGGCTACGTCATTGTCGACGTCGTGAATATCGGCGTCGCGATCGCCCTCGAGGACGGGCTGATCGCGCCGGCTCTCCTCGACGCGGACTCGATGGACGTTGAGGCGATCGCCAGCGCCCTCGCGGACCTGGTCGCGCGCTCGCGCGCGGGCCGGCTCCGATCGGCCGAGCTGACGGGCGCGACCTTCACCCTGAGCAACCTTGGCATGTTCCACGTCTCCGCCTTTGCCGCGATCGTGCCCCCGCCGCAGGTTGGCATCCTGGCCGTCGGCCGAGCCGCGGCGCGGCCGGTGGTCGAGGGCGGCGAAGTCGTGATCCGGCACGTGATGACGGCCACACTGGCAGCAGACCACCGGGCCGTCGATGGGGCGCAGGCCGCGCGATTCCTGGACACCTTTCGGGAGCTGATCGAAGGCCCCGACCGGCCAGGCTGACGGAGTCAGTTGCCTGCCCAATTACGTGTTGGAAGACCCGCCGTGGACGGTGCTCCGGGCGGTTACCGAAGACTGGGCGACCGGGGTGCGCGGGCCTCGCAGGGCCAGAATCCGACGGCCTCCGTGGCCTTCCTGCTCATGTGATTCCCTGGTGTGGCTCGTGTTCGTCCAAGTGACGGTGCCAACGCCGAAGTCAGCCCGGTTCACGGCGCCGTATTGGTGGTGCCGACCGGCCGGAAGGCGGGGGACGTGTGCGCACATTCCACGGCACCGCCGAGCGATCCGCCGACGTCGGCCGCCTCACCGACCGAACTGCCGGACAGGAGTCGGTTCGCCACGGCGTTCGACCCGAGTGCGCTCTTGAGGGAGGCCGGGCTCGGTCGCTGCCAGGGCAGCGGCTCCGGACGCAGCGGCGACGGCCGAGCCTACGTGATCACGGCGGGTCAATGCCCCATCCCCGTCGCACAGCAGCCGGCCCTGATCCTGGCGCTCGAGCGGGAGATCTCGACCGCGATCCGCGAGACGGCGACTGCCCGCGGCGGCGGCCTTTCCGGCGGGAATGAACGAGATGGATCGACGGTCATGAGCTGGGACTACAGCTCGGATGGCTTTGACGGAAGCGGCTACCTCGTCGCCACCCACGCCGGGGCGGACTTCCACGTCGTCATCATCCTCAGCGAGCAGCTCGCGGCCTGACGCTCCGGCACCTGGCAGATGCCGGGCCGTGGAAGCCGGGAGCACGGTGGGCCCGAAGCCCTCACGACCGCGACGCCGCCAGGGCCGCCGTCCGCGCGACCGCGGATCGGCTCGGACTCGGCTGGGAACCGCGGAGTCAACGACGACGTCAGACTGGCACCGACCATGAGACTCCCCGACAGCGGTTGGGCTCGCCTGGCGCTCGCGACGGTCCTCGTCGCGCTGGTCGCTGGCGCCTGCGCGCCGGCGGTCGTGACGCCCTCCGTGATCAGCGCCGAGGGCTCGGCCTCG
>JAKAJU010000018.1 GCA_021813655.1 Chloroflexota bacterium
CCCGACGGTCGGCCGCGTCATCTCCTCGGGCCGGACGGCCGAGTCGAAGTCCTCTCCGCTGATGTAGCCGCTCGCGACGGCGGCCTCCCGGAGCGTGGTCCCCTCGTGATGCGCCTTCTTCGCGATCTCCGCCGCCTTGTCGTACCCGATCGAGGGCGCGAGGGCCGTGACGAGCATGAGGCTGTTGCGGACATGGCCCGCGATCGCGTCGGTGTCGGCCTGGAGGCCGTCGATGCAGTGCTCCGTGAAGGAGCGGCATCCGTCGGAGAGGAGCTCGATCGCGTGGAGCAGGTCGTACGCGATGATCGGCTTGAAGACGTTGAGCTCGAAGTTGCCCTGCGACCCCGCGAACGCGATCGAGGCGTCGTATCCGAAGACCTGGACGCACACCATCGTGATCATCTCGCACTGGGTGGGGTTCACCTTCCCGGGCATGATCGAGCTGCCGGGCTCGTTCTCGGGGAGGCGCAGCTCGCCGAGCCCGGCGCGGGGGCCGGACCCCAGCCACCGGATGTCGTTCGCGATCTTCATGAGGCTCGTGGCGAGGGTGCGCAGGGCGCCCGAGGTGAAGACCGTCGCCTCCTGGCCGGCGAGGGCCTGGAACTTGTTCGGCGCGGTGACGAACGGGAGCCCCGTCAGGTCGGCGATGCGGGCGGCGACGCGGACGCCGAAGTCCGGATGCGCGTTGAGGCCGGTCCCCACGGCCGTTCCGCCGAGCGCGAGCTCGTAGAGCCCGGGCAGGGTCGCCTCGATCCGCGCGAGGTCGCCGTCGAGCATGGCGACGTAGCCGGAGAACTCCTGCCCGAGGGTGAGAGGGACGGCGTCCTGGAGATGCGTCCGGCCGATCTTCACGATCCCGTCGAACGCGATGCTCTTCTCGTCGAGCGACTCCCGCAGGCCCCGGACCGCCGGGATGAGCTTCTCGATGAGGTCCATCGCGACCGCCATGTGGAGTGCGGTCGGGAACGTGTCGTTGCTCGACTGGCTCCGGTTGACATGGTCGTTCGGGTGGATCGGCTTCTTGCCGCCCCGGACGCCCGTGGCCATCTCGTTCGCGCGGGCGGCGATGACCTCGTTCACGTTCATGTTCGACTGGGTCCCCGAGCCGGTCTGCCAGACGCGGAGGGGGAACTCGTCGGCCAGCCGCCCGTCCGCGACCTCGTCGGCCGCCCGGACGATCAGGTCGCGAGCCTCGGGCTGGAGGGTGCCGAGATCGGCGTTCACCTCCGCGGCCGCGCGCTTGAGGATCCCGAACGCGCGAACGATGCCGACGGGCATCCGGTTCGCGGAGATCGCGAAGTGGTGGAGCGAGCGCTGGGTCTGCGCTCCCCAGTAGTGGTCGGCCGGGACCTCGATGGCTCCCATCGAGTCGGTCTCGGTCCGTGTCGCAGGCGTGGCGGTGGCGGCGGTCTGGTCGGTCACGGAAGGCTCCGAAGCTGGCGGACGCGTGGGTCCAGTATGGCGCGAGCCGCCGCGCGGGTCGCCCCGCGGACGCGCCGGCTCCGCGGGGCGCGGCGGGCTTCGCGGCGCGTCCATGCGGAGGGTGGCGCGGGGTTCGGGATGCGCGGTACGCTCAGGCGTGGTCCCTCCCGAGACGTCCCGTGGGAGGGCCTTCGAGGTGTACCGGCATGGCATCGGAGAAGACCGTCGACGCCTACATCGACGGCATCGGGGATGATCGCGGCGCGATCGTCGCAGCACTGCGCCACATCATCCGCACGGCGGCCCCCGGGGCGCGCGAGACGATCAAGTGGGCGCAGCCGGTCTACGAATCGGGCGGGCCGTTCGCCTACATCAAGGCATTCGGGAAGAGCGTGAACCTCGGGTTCTGGCGCGGGTCGGAGATCCGCGATCCGTCGGGCCTGCTGACGGGCGACGGGGACCGGATGCGCCACGTGACCCTGGTCTCCCTCGACGAGGTCCGACCCGACCTCTTCGCCGACTGGGTCCGTCAGGCTGTCGCGCTCAACGCGGCGAAGGGCGACCCGACGAAGGGCCGGTGAAGGGCATGGCCGGCCACGGCGCGGCCCCGCGGAGCCATCCGGGCGGGGACGAGCTCCTTCCCCGGGGGCAGGACGCCCTAGTCCTTCGCGTCGTGCTCCACCTTGGCATCGGTCGCCGCGCCGCGGACCCCGAGCAGGCCGAAGAGGAAGAGGACGACCGCGAGGGCGCAGATGATCGCCATCGCCACGCCGGCCGGGACGGGCGACGGGGGCGCCGACTCGCCATCCGCCGCGAGCGCGAGCGCCGGGAGCGCCATCGCGGCGACGAGACCGAGCGCGGCCGCGGCCGCCAGGCGCACCCGACGGGCGGTGGGATCGAGCCGCATCCGAGTCCTCCATGGGGCGCCGGCGCTCCGGGCCGGGTCCGTGTCGCGCATCATGCCGCATCGGCGTCGAGTCGGCGGGACGCCCCGTATCATCCGCAGCTGTGGACGCACACGGGAGGGACCGATGACCGAGACGTACATGGCCGCGGGGTTCGCCCCGAACGAGTACCAGGCGGCGATCCTGGACCTCGTGGGCGACGACGACCCGGCCGCCATCCAGACGGCGGCTCCAGGGGAGTGGCGGCGCCTCCTCGCCGAGGCCGGGCCGGACGTCGCGACGCGACCCGATGCCGGGGAGTGGAGCGTGCTCGAGCTCCTCGGGCACGCCGTGGACTCGGAGCTCGTCGCAGCGTGGCGCTACCGCATGGCGCTCGCCGAGGACCGTCCCGACATCGTGCCCTACGACCAGGACCTGTGGGCCGGGCGGTTCCACGCCGCCGGAGGGCCGGAGGCGGACCCGGCGCAGCTCCTCGCGGTCTTCGAGGCGCTGCGCGCGTACGACCTCGCGCTGTGGGACGGGACGTCCGACACGGACCGGCGGAGGATCGGCCTGCACCGCGAGCGGGGCCCCGAGTCGATGGGCCTGCAGTTCGTCCTCATCGCAGGGCACGACCGGTTCCACGCCGCGCAGGCGCGGCGGACGCTCAACGCGATCCGGACCGGCACCGGCCGCAACGGGCGGTAGGGATCCGGGGGCCCGCGGCGGTCCGCAGCCTCGACCACCGGCACCCCCGACGGTCGTCGCAGGGCGCGGCGCTGCGGTCAGGAGGCGATCCAGGCCCGGGCGTCGTCCAGGTCCGCGTACGCGTAGAGGCGCAGCTCGCCGCGCAGCGCATGCCGGAAGAGCCCGACGGCGTCGCGGATCCACCAGACGTCGGTGACGACGGCCATCCGCCCGCAGAACTCCCAGAGCTTCCCGTACTCCTCCGTGTCGGCGAGAATGCCGCCGGCGGTGTACTTCTCGAACTCGGGGCCGACGACGAAGAGGATCCGCAGGGGATCGCCGGACCGGGCGGCCGCCTCGACGGCCGGGTCGAGCACGGTCGCGTAGTCCTCCTTCGTCACGGCGCCGGTCGCCCGGACCCCGACGACCCCCGCCGGCAGCCCGTCGATGAGCTGGAACATGCGCCACCTCCGCACCGTCCGATGGCGCGCCCGGACCGCCGCGGGGCCCTCGACCGGAGCGGGAGCGCGAACGTCCGCCGTCGTGCACGATACGCCCGATGCCCTACTCCCTTCCTCCCTCCCCGCCGGGATCGTCGGCTCCCGACCACCTCCGCGTCGTCCAGGTGGTCGATCGACCGGGGATCATCGACCTTGCCTGGGGCCATCCGGACCTCGACCTGCTGCCGGTGGCGGAGATCCGCGCGGCGACGACGGAGGTCTTCGACCGATACGGGCCCGACGCGCTCTCCTACGGCAGGGACGCCGGCCCGCCTCCGCTCGTCGAGGCGATCCGCGACAGGCTCGCGGTCACGGACGCGCGCGTGCCGACCGCGGACGAGGTGGTCGTCACCGCGGGAGCGTCGCACGCGCTCGACCTCGCCGCGACGGTGCTCCTCCAGCCCGGCGACGTCGTGCTGGTCGAGGAGCCCACGTACCACCTGGCGGTCCGCATCCTCCGGGACCACCCGGTGGACCTCGTGCCGATCCCCTTCGACGGCGGCGGCCTCCGGACGGACGCCGCGACGGACCTGATCGGCCGCCTGCTCGGCGTCGGCCGCCGGATCCGGATGCTCTACACGATCCCGACCTACCACAACCCGACGGGCGTCACGCTCGATGACGCACGCCGCCGCGAGCTCGTGGCCATCGCCGCGGAGAACGGGATCACGATCGTCGAGGACGACGTCTACCGCGATCTGGGGTACGACGGGTCCACGCCCCCGTCCCTCTGGAGCATCGCGGAGCCCGGCACCGTCGTACGGCTCGGTTCGTTCTCCAAGACGCTCGCGCCCGGGCTCCGTCTCGGCTTCCTCACCGCGGACGCCGCCACGGCACGCCGGGCCGTCTCGGCCGGCGTCCTCGACTCCGGCGGCGGGATCGCGCATCTCTCCGCGCTCACGGTCGCGGCATACATCGCCACGGGCGCATACCCGTCACACGTGGACGACCTCCGGCGCTGCTACGCCGAGCGCCGGGACGCGCTGCTCGCCGGCCTCGCCGAGCACCTGCCAGACGCGACGTGGACGCAGCCGCGGGGCGGCTTCTTCACGTGGCTGACGCTGCCCGACGGGCTCGACGCCTCGGCGCTCCTCCCGTCGGCGGAGGCTCGGGGCGTGGCGTACGCGCCGGGACGACGCTTCTACGCGACCGGCGACGGTGGGCGCAGCGCGCTCCGCCTCGCGTTCACCCGGTACGCGCCAGCGGACCTGGCCGAGGCTGCCCGCCGGATCGCCGCCACGGTCCGCGACGCCCGCCGACGCTAGCAGCGGCCGGAGGGCCCGCGCCGGGCCGGTGGGCCGGCCTCCGGCGATCGCCAGGGTCAGCCTGCCGCGAGGGCGTCGAGGCCTGCCGTGAAGCCGTCCACCAGGCGATCGATCTGGTCGGGCGTGATGACGAAGGCCGGTGACACCTGGAGCGCCCGTCCCCGGAGGACGCGCGTGAGGACCCCATTCGCACGGGCCGCCGCCGTCGCCTTCTCCGCGGCCGCCGGATCCGCCGTGAGGACGTCGTTCGTGAGCTCCACCGCGGCTGTCAGCCCGACCGTCCGGGTCTCGCCGACGAGCGGGTGGTCGTCGAGCCGCGCGATCGCCGCGGCGAGGACGGGCTCGAGGTCGCGCACACGCGCCACGAGGTCCTCGCTCTCAAGGATGTCGAGGTTGGCCATCGCCGCCGCGCACGCCGTCGCGTGGCCGGAGTACGTGTACCCGTGGCGGAAGACCGCGCCGGGGACGGGGTCGTCCCAGAACGGCCGGCGGACCCGCGCTCCGACGAGGACCCCGCCGAGGGGGACGTAGCCGGAGGTCACACCCTTCGCGAACGTGACGATGTCCGGGTCGATCCCGTACCGCTCGGAGCCCCACATCACGCCGAGCCGCCCGAAGCCGGTGATGACCTCGTCGGCGATGAGGAGGACGTCGTGCGCCCGGCAGAGGCGCTGGACCT
Source organism: Chloroflexota bacterium (assembly GCA_021813655.1). GTDB lineage: Bacteria > Chloroflexota > Limnocylindria > Limnocylindrales > CSP1-4 > CAIYQJ01. Next base: position 5,438 of record JAKAJU010000018.1, read on the forward strand.
CGGCCCAGTAGCCGGGCTCGGGCGGGATGACGCCGCCGGCCCCGGTGACGGGCTCGCCGACGAAGGCCGCGATCTCGTTCCCGCGGCGCTCGAACAGGTCGGCGAGGGCCGCAGTGTCGCCCCAGCCCACGTGCGCCACGTCGTCGATCAGCTCGCCGCCGTAGCCGGCCTTGTTGAGCGGGATACCAGCCAGCGAGGTCCCCCACGCGTGCATCCCGTGGTACCCGTGCTCGCGACTGACGATGAGACGTTTGTCGGGCCGGCCCATGACGTCCCAGTAGCGGCGGACGAGCTTCGCCGCCGTGTCGATCGCGTCGCTCCCGCCGGAGCCGAAGAAGACGACGGCCTCGGGCATGGGGGCCATCTCCGCGAGTCGCGCGGCGAGCTCGACCGTGGGCTCGGTGGTGTACGCACCGAAGCTCGAGTACGCCGAGAGCCGCACCATCTGCTCCGCGGCCGCGTCGGCGATCGAGCGCCGGCCGTACCCGACGTTCGCGTACCAGAGGCCCGCGGTCGCGTCGAGGTAGCGGCGCCCGCCGACGTCCTCGATCCACACCCCCTCCCCGCGGCGGAAGACGATCTCGTTCGAGCGGACGCCGTGCATATCGGCGAAGCCGTGCCAGAAGCTGGTGTCGGGCATCTGCGGTCTCCGGTCGAGGGCGCGGGCGACGGGCGGACCGCGCGAGCGGGGGTGGGGCTGTCGCCCGAGGATACCGTGCGACGGGGTGGCCGACGCGGGCGGCCCCGCGCGAGGCGCATCATGCGGGCACGCACGGCGGGAGGTTGCCGGATGGACGCACGGGAACGGGTCCTGACGACGCTCGAGCACAGGATCCCCGATCGGGTGCCGTTCGACCTGGGCGGCACCATCGTCACGGGGATCCACGAGGAGGCGTACCGGAGGCTCGTCCCCGCGCTCGGGCTCGCGCCGCGCCCGTTGCGCCGGCAGGACCGGACCCAGCACCTCGCCGTCGTCGACGACGACGTCCGCGACGCGCTCGCGGTGGACACGGGCGGCGTGTACCCGGCGACCGCGACGACCAGCCGCGAGCGGACGGAGATCCGCGACGGATACGACTGGCTCTTCGACGACTTCGGGATGGGCTGGCGATGTCCGGTCGACGGCGGCCTCTACCACGACCTGGCGCACAGCCCGCTCGCCGGCGACATCACGCTCGATGATGTTCGGGCCCAGCCGGGCCCGGAGCCGGCGGACCAGGGCCGGACCGCTGGGATGCGCGAGAGATGCCTGCAGATCCGTGACGTGGAGCGGCGCGCCGTCTGCATGTGGGGATTCGGCGGCGGCGTCCTCGAGACGGCCAGCTGGCTCCGCGGCCTCGAGCAGTTCTTCATGGACCTCGCCGCCGACCCGGACCTGGCGTGCGCGATCATGGACCGGGTCCTCGAGTGGAAGCTCGCGTACTACGAGCACGTCCTCGGGCGGATTGGCGACGTGGTGGATGTCTTCTTCGAGGGCGACGACGTCGGGACGCAGCAGTCGCTCCTCGTCTCACCCGACGCGTACCGTCGGTACGTGAAGCCCCGCCAGGCCGCCCTCTTCCGGACGATCCACGAGCGCTCGCGGGCGAAGGTCGCCCTCCACTCATGCGGCGCTGTGCGACCCCTGATCCGCGACTTCATCGAGATCGGGGTCGAGATCCTCAATCCCGTCCAGGTGAGTGCTGTCGGGATGGACCCGGCGGACGTGAAGGCGGAGTTCGGCCGCGAGATCGCCTTCTGGGGAGGCGGCGTCGACACCCAGCGCGTGCTCTGGTCGGGGACCGCCCAGGAGGTCCGAGACGAGGTCCGCCGGCGCGTGGACGCCCTGGCACCGGGCGGCGGCTGGGTCTTCTCGGCCGTGCACAACATCCAGGCCGGCGTGCCGGCCGAGAACGTCATCGCGATGCGCGAGGCGCTCACGGCGTACGGCGCGTACTGAGCCGGCCGGCGCCTCCGACGCGGGGCGCGAGCGGCAGCCGCGACCGCTCCTCAGCAGGTGACGTGGAGGATCGCTCGCGCCTCGCGGAACGGCACATCCGCCAGCTCGGCGCACGCCTCGTCCGTCGGGAGGGCCACGATCTCCACACCGCGGCGTGTGGCCTCCGTGACGACGTCGGGGTCGACGGGGAGCATCCCGTCGGCGCCGGTGCCCACGACGAGCCGGGACCCGCGCGGCCCCCATGGGATCTCCTCGGCGGCCGTGAGCGGCGTGTGCCCGTAGGCAGCCCGCCGCTCCTTCGACGGGCCCTTCCGTCGCTTCCGTACCTCTCCGCGATCGACGACCACGTCGTGCGCGCAGGTCCGCCCCTCGATCTCGATCTCCCCGAAACGCACCAGGCGAGCCCGCATGCGACGCAGCATCGCGCCTCCGGGGACGGCCCGCCAGTGCCGATGAGCGTTCCCACACACACGGCACACGCCTCTCTCACGGGATCGGCGAAACCTTCTCCATGGCCGGTCGCCTCATGATGTGAGACCGGCCCCATCGTGAAGGAGACCGCCGTGGCGTTCGTCATCGCCGCCCCGTGCATCGACCACCAGGACCAGGAATGCATGTCCGTCTGCCCCGTCGACTGCATCACGTACGACGCGGGCGACAGGAAGGCCTACATCGACCCGGAGGGCTGCATCGAATGCGGGGCCTGCGTCAAGGCCTGCCCACAGGGCGCGATCTACTCCGAGAAGGACCTGCCCGCCGCCTGGACGTTCTTCGCCGAGGTGGATCGCGGCTGGTACATCGATCCGGCGTGGGCGCGCGCCGCGGTCGACGAGCTCGCGGCCTGAGGGCGCGCCGATGACGTCCGTGCTCACGGCAGGCCCGCAGGGAACGCGGGCCGCGCCGGCGGCGGCTGCCGAGAACGCGACGATCGTGGCGCGCGATGACGTGAGCCGCACGGTCGCGCGGTTCGTCGTCCGTCCGGACGGGCCGATGCTCCCCTTCACGGCCGGGCAGTACGTGGCAGTCGGCATGCGCGTGGACGGACGTCTCATCCAGCGGCCCTACTCCTCCGCGTCGCATCCGGGCACGGCCGACGCCCACGAGCTCCTCGTGCGCCACGTGCCGGGCGGGGCGCTCACGCCGCACCTCTGGCGGGCCGGCGTGGGGACGCGCGTCCGACTCGGACCGCCGAAGGGCCTCTTCGTCCTCGCTGCCGACGACTCGCGCCTCCACCTCCTCATCGCCTCCGGGACCGGCCTGGCGCCGTTCGTCTCGATGGTCCGGTCGCTCGCCGAACGCCATCCGCGCCCGCGGATCGTCCTCGTCCACGGCGTGAGCCGGGCCGAGGATCTCGCATACCGCGACACGCTCGAGTCGTGGGCCACAGCCGGGCTCGTCGAGTACGTCCCCACCGTCTCCCGGCCGGCCGACCCGGGAAGTGCGGGCTGGATCGGCCGCATGGGGCGCACGGAGGCGGCGGTCGCGGACATCTGCGCGTCTCTCGAGCCGACCGATACGGTCGCATACCTCTGCGGGAACCCCGGCATGGTCGAGAACGCGTCCGGCGTCCTCCGCGTGCGCGGCTTCAGCGACATCCGCACCGAGAGCTTCTGGGAGGGCGCGGCGGCGGCACCGTCCGCGGCCTGACGGAGCCCGCCGGGCCGCTGCTCAGGGCTCGGCGGCGAGAGCGGCCTCGAGACGATCGAGGAACGGCGCCTGCGCGGGCTTGATGTGGTCGTGCGCCCCGGCGAGGTCGAACCACGCGACGCGGTCGATCTCCGGAAAGGACTCGATCCGCCCCGACGAGGGCGGCCACTCCATCGCGAAGGTGTTGCTCCTGGCGGCGGCGGCATCGAGGTCGCCCTCGAGCGCCCAGGCGACGACGCGCTTGCCGGACTTCTGGAAGATCTCACCGAGCTCGATGGCCGGGCCGGGTGGCGCCTCTGATCCCGTCTCCTCGGCGAACTCGCGGCGCGCCACATCGAGGAGGGGCTCCCCGATTCCGGATTCGCCCTTCGGGAGGGTCCAGTGGCCGGCGTCACGCGTGGTCCAGTAGGGTCCGCCGGGATGGGCGAGCAGGACGCGGAGGCCGTCGGGATCGCGCCGGAACAGGAGGATCCCGGCGCTCGTCAGGCCGCGCTTGTCGCGCGTCATCGGGACCCGCCTCGGCTCGTCACTCCCGGATGATGGCACGCGCGTCGAGTCGGCCCGCTCCTCGCGGCCGACGAGCGCGGACACCGATGCGGGGAGCACACTCACCCCATGGACGGGAGCACTGCTGCCGCGGGTCCGGGCGCCCGTCTGCGGGCGTCGTTCTCCGCGTCCGTCGGGGATATCATCTTCGGGATGGAGGACGGGGCCGTCTCCATCTTCGGCCTCGTCTTCGGCGTCGCCGCGAGCTCGCCGGACAGCCATGCCGTCGTGCTCGCGGGCGCGACGGGCGCCGTCGCCGCCGCGGTCTCGATGATGGCGGGCGCCTACCTGGAAGCGCAGTCGGTGCGGGACCGCGCCCGGGCCGAGGTGGCGCGCAAGCAGGCCGAGCTCCGCACCGACCCGGACGGCGTGCGGCAGCGGATCACGGCCAGCCTGCGCGCGATCGGGTTCACCGACGAGGAGTCGTCGGTCGTCGTGGCGGCGCTCACGCGCGAGCCCGGTCCGATGCTCGAGTACGAGGAGGCGGTGGAGCTGCGCGTCGGCGACACGGCGGACATCGACCCGTTCGCGCACGCCGTCTGGATGTTCGTAGCGGACGTCATCGCCGCGTCCGTCCCGCTCGTCCCGTTCATCCTGCTCCCGCTCGACCAGGCGCGGGTCGTCTCCCTCGTCATCACCTCAGCGCTGCTCGTCGTGCTCGGGGTCGGGCGCGGGATCGTCGCCCACAAGTCCGTCGTCGTGACGACGCTCCAGACGCTCGGCGTCGCAGCGGCCGCCGCTGTCGCCGGGATCGCGATCGGCCGGCTCGTCGGCTGATGGCCGGGCCGGGCCAGCTCGAGCTCCTCGGGGCGGGGGCGGCGTTCGGCTTCGCCGCGGGCCTTGCGCCGGGACCGCTGCTCACGCTCGTCATCGGCCAGACCGTCCGTCATGGCCCGCGCGAAGGCCTCAAGGTCGCCGTTGCCCCGCTCATCACGGACGCGCCGATCGTCCTCGGCTCCGTGCTCATCCTGTCGCGCATCGCGTCGAACGCGCTGCTGGGCCTCGTCGCGCTCGCGGGCGGTGCGTTCGTCGCCTTCCTCGCCGCGGAGAGCCTCCGAACGACGCGCCTCGAGACGACGGGTGACGGGGCGCCGCCGCGCTCGTGGCGGCAGGGCGCGATCGTCAACGCGCTGAACCCGCACCCCTACCTCTTCTGGGTCACGGTGGGAGCGCCCATCCTCGTGGACGCCGCCAGCTCGGGGCCTGCCGGTCCGATCGCCTTCCTCGCCGGGTTCTACATCTGTCTTGTCGGCTCGAAGGTCGGCATCGCCCTCGGCGTCGGCGCGTCGCGCGGTGCGCTCACCGGGCGCGCCTACCCGTGGATCATGCGCGCGCTGGGGATCGTCCTCGCGGTCTTCGCGATCCTGCTCGTCCGCGAGGGGCTCATCCTCCTCGGGATCCTCGCCGGCTGACGTCGCGCTCGGCCGGGCCGTGTGCGCCCCGCCGGTCGGGCCGATGAGAGGCCGGCCGCTCGGGTCGATGCGCGCCCGTCCGCTCCGGCCGATGCGCCGTGTCGCGGTCCTGCCCGGGCGCGGGCGGCCGGCCATCGCGCGCGAAACGCTCGCCGGGGAGCGGCGACACGGGTCGCCACGGCCGCTCGCTCCGGTCGATCGCGGGAGCGTTGCGATCACCGTCCCGCACGTGGCGGTCGCGGTCGGGGCCGCGGTAAGCCGGGCGGTCGCGATCGGGGCCGCGGTAGGCCGGGCGGTCGCGATCCGGGCCGCGATGCACGGTGCGCTCGCCCTCACGCCCCGGCGCGGTGCGCGGATCGTGGCGAGGGGCGTCGTGGCGCGGCCAGGGGGCGGGGCGGGCGGCGCGGGCGGCCAGGGCGCCGTCACGCGGAGTCGACGCGGCACGGGACTCGCGCGGTGCGACCTGGATGCGCCCCGGGACGTGGCGGATGTCGCGAGGCGCACGCGCCCCGCCTCCGCCACCACGCTTGAGGACGGGCTCGGGCCGGATGCGCGGGTCGGGCGCGAAGCCGTCCACGGCCTCGGCCGGGATCCGGCCCCGGAGGAGCTGCTCGATGTCGCGCAGGAGCCGGCTCTCGTCCACGCAGACGAGCGAGATCGCCTCGCCGTCCGCGCCTGCGCGTCCCGTCCGGCCGATCCGGTGGACGTAGTCCTCGGCCGTCATCGGCAGCTCGTAGTTGACGACGTGCGGGAGCGCGTCGATGTCGATCCCGCGAGCGGCGATGTCCGTCGCCACGAGGATCGCCACCTTGTTCGCCTTGAACGCGGCGAGGGCCTGGACGCGCTGCGACTGGCTCTTGTTCCCGTGGATCGCCGCGGCCCGGATCCCGTCCTGTCCGAGCTGCTCGGCGAGGCGGTTCGCGCCGTGCTTCGTGCGGGTGAAGACGAGTGCCTGGTAGATGCGGCCGCTGTTGACGAGGTGCGTGAGCAGCTCGCGCTTCCGCTCGCGGTCGACCGGATGGACGACCTGCCGGACGAGCTCCGCGGGGGTGTTCTTGGGCGTGACCTGAACGGTCGCGGGATCCCGGAGGAGGCTCGCGGCGAGGGTGCGGATCGCGTCGGGGAAGGTCGCCGAGAAGAGGAGGCTCTGTCGCTCGCGCGGGAGCAGCTCGAGGATCCGCCGGATGTCGGGCAGGAAGCCCATGTCGAGCATCCGGTCGGCCTCGTCGAGGACGAGGAACTCGACGCCATCGAGCCGGATCGTGCGCTGGCGGACATGGTCGAGGAGACGCCCGGGCGTCGCGACGACGACGTCCACCCCGTCGCGCAGCCGGCGCACCTGCGGGTCGAAGCCGACGCCGCCGTAGATGGCGACGGAGCGGACGGGGCGCTGGCGGCCGTACGTGCGGACGCTCTCTTCCACCTGGATCGCGAGCTCGCGCGTGGGCGCGAGGACGAGCACGCGGACGGGCCGGGAGAGACGGTCGCGGCGGTCGCGGACCGGGCGCCCGTCGCGGTCGACCGCGGCCGGGCGCGGTGCCGGCGCCACAGGTGCCGTGGCGTGGAGGAGCTGGAGGATCGGCAGGACGAACGCGGCGGTCTTGCCGGTTCCCGTCTGCGCGTTCGCGAGGAGGTCGCGACCGGCGAGGACGAGCGGGATCGCCTGGGCCTGCACCGGAGTCGGTTCGGTGTAGCCCTCGTCGGCGACGGCGCGGAGGAGCTCGGGCGTGAGCCCGAGATGGTCGAAAGGCACGGAGTGACGCTCCTGACGGGCCCTACCCGCGCGATGCGGGGCCCGGTCAGGGCGGGTGGGATCGGGATCGAACGGCGTGAGGACCGGGGCGCGGACCGGAGCGCCCATCGAGCACGAAGAGGCGTGAAGCATACCCGAGAAACCGCGATGCGGCCGCGGGGGCGTCGGCACGCCTCGGCGGAGGGCGCCGCACGCCATGTCCGGCGAGCCGTCCGAGGGTGATGCGCGACGTCGGCGTGACGGCCGGCCCGGAGCGGTGTCAGCCAGCAGTGGGCGCGGGGCCGCCCCTGGGACCCATCTCGTCGTCCGCTCCGGGATCGGCGGGCAGCTCGCCGCGGGTCATCCTCGCCACCCAGGCCGCGGGCTCGTCGAGTCGTCGCCGGACGAGCGCGGCGGCGCCGAGCAGAAGAAGCCCGATCACGAGCAGCGGCGATTTCGACGGCGTCGCGACGTAGACCGCGTCCACGCGGTGGCGCCCGGCTGGCAGGTCGATCCCGATGTAGCTCGGCGACACCATGTACGTCTCGACCGGCGAGCCGTCCACGAGGACGCGCCAGTTCGGGTGGAACGTCGCACGGATCTCGAGCGAGGAATCGGTCGGACACTCGACCTCGGCGCTGACAGGACGCGACGAGGAGGATGCTGATCGCGACGAGCGTTCCGGCCGCGCCGATCCGCACCTTCCGGCATATCCACACCGCGGCAGCGAGGATCGCAGCGAGGCTCGCGAGGGTGAAGACGGCCGTGTCCACGTCGCAGTCGCCGGTCTGCAGGAATCCGGCGAGCGCGTACAGCGTCGGTGTCCCCGTCGTCTGGAGGGTGGACCAGTAGCTCCCGGCCCGGAGCTCGCGCGACGACGTACCGGGCGTCTGCAGCTCATCGTGGAGGCGCGATCCGAGCGCGACGCGCGCCTGGACCGAGTAGGTATCCGAGACGTCGGCCGTGCTCTGCCCACCGTCGCGGGCCGACGCGACAATCCGGCGCAGGCCGCTCGCCGGGATCGATCCGCTCATCGCTCGACACGATAGCGCGGCGGCGTCCCTTGTCACCCGCATCCGCGCCTCCCGGACGCACGGACGCCGGGCGTCAGCCGAAGAGCGGCTCCACCGAGAGGTAGCGCTCGCCCGTGTCGTACGTCACGGCGAGGACGCGCGCGCCATCCGGCATCCCGGGGAGGAGCTGTGCGACGGCGGCGAGCGACGCGCCGGACGAGACGCCGACCAGGATCCCCTCCTGGCGCGCCGAGCGACGCGCGTAGTCCATCGCGTCCTCGGGAGCGACCTGGACGATCCCGTCGAGGAGCTCGGGCCGCATGACCCCGGGGATGAACCCGGCGCCGATCCCCTGGATCGGGTGCGGCGAGTGGGTCCCGCCCGAGAGGATCGGCGAGAGCGTCGGCTCGACGGCGATGACCTTGAGCCCGGGCCAGCGCGGCTTGAGGGCCTCGGCGATCCCCGTGATGTGACCGCCCGTGCCGACGCCCGTGACGATGTAGTCGAGGCCGTCCGGGAAGTCGTGCGCGATCTCCTCGGCCGTCGTCCGGCGGTGGACGGCCGGGTTGGCCGGGTTGTCGAACTGCATCGGCATCCACCCGCCGGGGGTCTGGTCCACGAGCTCCTGCGCGCGGGCGATGGCGCCCTTCATCCCGATCTCGCGGGGCGTGAGGTCCAGCTCCGCGCCGTACGCCTGCATGAGCTTCCGGCGCTCCACCGAGAACGACTCGGGCATGACGAGGATGACGCGGTAGCCCTTCGCGGCGCCCACGAGCGCGAGGCCGATGCCGGTGTTCCCCGACGTCGGCTCGATGATGACGCTCCCGGGCCCGATGACTCCGCGCTCCTCCGCGTCCTCCACCATCGCGAGCGCGATCCGGTCCTTGATGCTCGCACCGGGATTCGCGCGCTCGAGCTTGGCCCAGACCTCGACCCTCGCGTCGAACATGCGGTTGATGCGGACGTGCGGCGTGTTCCCGATCGTCTCGAGGATGCTCTGGTACTTCACGACGACCCCCTTCAGATGACGAAGTCGGCGTCCGCGAATCCGTCGCTCACGCTGCGGACCCGGACCTGGCTGGTGTGGTAGACGAGGGAGTACGGCGGGACGCTGTTTGTCAGCCAGACGTTGCCGCCGACGACGCTGTCGTGGCCCACGACCGTCTCCCCGCCGAGGACCGTCGCGTTCGCGTACAGGACCACCCGATCCTCGATCGTGGGGTGGCGCTTGCTGCCCGCGAGACTCTTCGCGACGGACATCGCGCCGAGCGTCACGCCCTGGTAGAGCTTCACGTCGTCGCCGATGATCGCCGTCTCGCCGACGACGATGCCGGTGCCGTGGTCGATGCAGAAGGACCGGCCGATCGTCGCGCCCGGATGGATGTCGATCCCGGTGCGCGTGTGCGCGACCTCGGAGATGAGGCGAGGGAGGACCGGCACGCCGAGGCCGTGGATCGCGTGGGCGATCCGGTGGGTGCCGATGGCGAGGAAGCCGGGGTAGGCAGCCACGACCTCGTCGATGCTCTCCGCGGCAGGATCGCCCGCGACGATCGCGTCCGCGTCGAGGTGGATCGACGCGTAGAGGTCGGGCACCCTGTCGCCGAACGCGCGCGCGACTTCCTCGGCGTGACCGGGACCGTCGAACGGGGCCACGAGGTCGCGCAGGTCACGGCGGAGCAGCGAGAGACGTGCCTGGATCTCCTCGGCTGACGCCCCACCCTCCTCGGCCAGCTGCGGGAACAGCAGGCCGAGGAGGCCGTCGACGAACGCGGCGACGTTCCGCTTCAGAGGAAGGCCTGAGCTCTGGCGTCGGCGCGCGTCGACGAGCTCCTCGGCGAAGGCGTGCTCGCGCTCGTGTGCATCGGTCATGTGCGGCAGTGTGCCACCGAGGGGAAGGCGTCCCGCCGGTTGCGTGGCGATCATCAGGAGGCCTCCTTGGCATCGACGCGACGGATCGGTCCGTGCGCGGCGAACGGGGCGAGCTGGTCGGTCCGCCGGAAGAGCCGGGCGAAGAGCGCCGGGGCCCACCAGCGGAGGAAGTAGAGCCGGCAGCCGACGCAGATGCCGGTGGCCGCGAGGAGCGTCTGCAGGGCAGCAACGGCGCCGGCGAGCAGCCAGCCCACGAGCGTCGCTCCGGCGAGGAAGAAGACTGCCCCGAGGCCGATGAAGACGGCGCCGAGAGCCTGGGCGAACCGCGGAGGGTACTCGTGCTCCGGCTCGACCGGGCCGAGGTGGAGCGCGCGGCGGATGACGGGCCAGGGGCGGCCCGGGAGGAAGAGGCGGGTCCCGAACGCCGCCGAGATCGCGAGGTTCAGGCCGACGAGGACCGCCAGCCAGGGCAGGCCGAGGACGAAGGCAATGCCGAGGACGATCGCCGAGACGCCGGCGCCGAAGCGCTGACCGCGGGGGTCGATGGAACGGGCCGGGGGTGTGAGGACGCGAGACACGACGAGCCTCCGATCGCGAGGGACGTGGACGCGCGGATGCGCATCCGTCGACGGTGGGGTCGCGAGGCCCGGCTGAGGAGGTGCGTCAGTGTCCGACCGCGCGCCCGTACCCCGCCGGCACTCGCCGGGGACACGTACAGGGTTCGCCTTCGAGGCGGCGCAGCAGGTCGGCCATGAGGTCGTTGAGGATACAACGGGAGGGTCGCGTGCGCCAGCACGCGACGCCACCGTTGTATCGATGCGACGAGGCCGGGCGCACGGCGCCCGGCCTCGTCGACGGACGGGAGGGTCGACGCCTGGTCAGGCGCCCGGGACCGGGGTCTGGTTCGGCTGTCCCCACGGGCCCCGCCCGCGGTTCTGGTCGTCCCGGCCGCGGCCGGGTCCCATCATCCCCGGACGGCCCAGGCCGCCGTTCCAGCCGGGGCCGCCCTGGCCGTCCTGGCGCGGCGTGAACGCCCGCACCGCGGTCGCGGTGAAGGTGCGGTCCGCGTTGCGGGTGCCGGTCGCGACGACGATCGACCCGACCGTCACGTCGGCGACGGTCGCGCTGGTCTTCCCTGCGACCTGGAACGTCGTCGTGGGAGTCACGACGACGTTGACGACCGAGCCGTCGGGAGCCTTGAGCGTGATGGAGCCCGTCGCGGTCGCGGTGACCGTGCCATCGACATGTGGCGCGACGACCTCGATCCGGGTGATCGCGTAGGTGCCGTCCGCGCCGCGCTGCTGGTGGAAGGCGACCTGGTCGCCGACCTTGAGGTCGCCCACCGACGCCGTCGCACCGCCCTTCGAGATCGTCGCGCCCGACGCGTCGGTCGTGCGGGTCCAGCCGTCATCGGTGCGCAGAGAGATCCGCGTCCCGTCGATGGCCGTGATCGTGATGCCGGCGCGCATGCCGCCCATCCGGCCGGCTCGGCCCTTCATGTCGGCCATCCCGCCGTCGGGCCGGTCGCCCTGCTGGCTGCCCACGGCGTCGCCGGTCTGCGCCGGCGCCGGTGTGGCATCTGCGAGGAGCGGGGCTGCGGCACCAGCGGCCTGCGTGCTGTTGCCGGGGCCGCCGGCCGCGACCCCCGCGACGATCGCGACGACGCCGACGAGACCGGCGACGGCCGCAATGCCGAGCGGGAGCCGGGACCGGCGCCCGGTACGCTGTTCGGTGTTCTCCAGGGTCATGCATCTCTCCTGTGGTGCTCGGGACACGGCGCGCGCGGCCGGAGCCCCGCGTGCGCGTCCCGTCCATCATCCGCACGGAGCCTGAAGTCGTCCTGAACCGCTCGACAGATTGGCTGCGACGTGCGGATCGCGCAGCCGCGGGCGGGACGACGGCCGGGCCGGGCCGCACGGGTCTGCTGGACGGGGTCCCCTCGGACGCGTGGTCGAAGCCGGAGGTCTGCATGGATCCCGCTCCTGGCGATCGGGCCGATCGTCGTGGGTCCCCACCCGAGGAACAGGTATGGGAGCGCCGGCTGAACCGGTCCTGAAAGAGGCACCGTTCCCGCGCCACGCGGCCTCGGGTCAGCCCGCGGCGGCCGGACCGTGCGTGACGGGAAGCCTGACGGAGAGGCGGGCGCCGCCGTCGGGGCGGTTGGAGGCCGCGATCGTCCCGCGATGCCCGTCTACGATCCACGCGGCGATCGCGAGGCCGAGCCCGGTCCCGCCGGGCGGCGCGTCGTCGGCGCGCCAGAAGCGCTCGAACACGTGCGGCAGGTCCGCCGGGCGGATCCCCGGGCCCTCGTCGGTCACGTCGAGCGTCACCTCGCCGTCCGTCCGCCGGACGGCGACGGTCACGAGACCCCCGGCCGGGCTGTGCGCGACGGCGTTGTCGGTGAGGATGGTGACGAGCTGTCTCAGGCGCAGCGCGTCTCCCTCCATCTCCGCGGGACGCGGGTCCAGCTCGACGCGGACCCCCCGCTCGCTCGCGACCGGCGAGATCGCGCCGGCGACCTCGGCCGCGATGTCGGACACGTCCACCCGCTCGATCGAGAGCTCGACCGCCCCCGAGTCCGTCCGTGCGACGAGCAGCATGTCGTCCACGAGCGCCGTCAGGTGGAGGACCTCGGCGTCGATATCGTCGAGTGCGGCGCCCACCTCGCGGACGGGCTCGTCGGCGTTGCGGCGGAGATCGGCCACGCTCGCGCGCACGACGGTGAGCGGCGCCCGCAGCTCATGGCTGGCGTTGGCGGTGAACTCGCGCTGCCGGCGCAGGGCTGCGTCCCGACGCGACATCGACGAGCGGATCGGGACGAGGGCGCGGCCGGCGTACGCGAAGCCGAGGGCCATCGCGAGGAACAGGGCGATCACCCCGCCCGCGACCAGGACGAGCAGGAGGGTGTCGAGGACGCGCACCTCCGGGTTACGGTCGCCGATGACCTGCACGACATAGGTCCCGTCCGCCGCCTGGACCGCGAGGCTGTACGCACGCAGGTTGAGGTCGTCCGGTCGGCCGTTCACGAGCATCGAGAGCCGGATGTCGCGGATGCTCGAGCCCTCGCTCGACGCGGCCTGCACGCCGGCCTTGTCCGGGAGCCCGGCGATCGACCCGCCTGGACCGGCGCCCGCGACGGTGCCGTCCGGACGGACGACCAGCGCGAGCGTCCCGCTCGCCTCGCCCCCGAAGGTGATCCCGAGGCCGGGTCCGTCCGGGGGCAGTCCGCGCTCCTGGATGAAGTGGCCGAGCGCCACGGCGCGGCGCTGGAGGAGGTCGGTCCCGTTCGCGGCAAGGGCCGTGGCGACGGCCCAGTACACGGCCGTGCCCAGGACGACGAGGATCGCGAGCGTCAGCCCGCCGCTCCACGCGATGAGGCGGAGCCGCGTCCGGCGCAGGAGGGCGGCGTCGGCGTGGCTCGTGCCCCCGGAGCTGTTCGCGGCCGGTGTGGGCGGCCCCGCGTCGCCGATCGTCGCGTCAGTCGGCACGGAGTCGGTAGCCCATTCCCCGGACCGTCTCGATCCGCGCCGCGGCGTCGGGCCCGAGCTTCTCGCGGAGGAGGTGGATGTACGCCTCGACGGTGTTCGGCGTCAGCGCGGCGCCGTACGGCCATGCGTAGTCGAGGATCTGGTCGCGGCTCAGGACCTGGCCGGGACGCCGCAGGAGGCATTCGAGGATCGCGTGCTCGCGCTGGCTCAGCGCGATGTCGGCGCCGTCCACGGTGACGCGGCGCTGGGCTTCGTCGAGGACGATCGGACCGGCGGTCAGGTGGAGGGTCGATCGAGCCGGCGGGCGGCGGCCGAGCGCGCGGAGGCGGGCGAGGAGCTCGTCGTAGGCGAACGGCTTCACGAGGTAGTCGTCGGCTCCCGCGTCGAGGCCCTCGACGCGGGCGCTCACCGCGTCGCGCGCGGTCAGCATGAGGATCGGGACGTGAGAGCCGGTCGACCGGAGCGTCCGCGCCACGTCGAGGCCCGATCGGTCGGGCAGGCCGATGTCGAGGATGACGGCGTCGAGCGGCGCGTCCCCGGCGAGCTCGAGCCCCTCCGACGCGGTCGATGCCGTCTCGACGATGTGCTGATCCTGCGTCAGCAGGCGCCGCAGGACGCGGACGAGCCGCGCGTCGTCCTCGATGACCAGGAGATGCACCGATCCGCTCCAGCTGCGGAGACGTGACTGCGCCGCACACGCGGCCGGCGGCACGGCCCGCCACCTGTCACTCTGCACCCGAACGCTGAAACACGCCTGAAGAACGGTCCCGTCGAGGCCGCGTCGAGGACCGTGCGCCGTGAGAGCGGTGGCCGTTCCGGCAAGGGCACGGAGCGCGGCCCGGGCACGTGTCGGGCAGCCGGTTCGGTCGTGCTCAGCCGGTCGCCTCGACCGGCGCGGGCCGGCGCTCACGGGTGCTCAGGAGCGGCTTCCCGCGTCGCTCGAGGACGAGGACGATCCAGCCCAGCAGCGTCGGCATCGCCCATTGCACGACGAAGTAGAGGAAGACGCCGGCGCTGATCTGCGCGCTCCACTCGTCGCCGGCGAGCGCCGTCAGGCCGGCGATCTGGAGGACCTGCGGGGTCCCCGCCCCGCCGGGGGCGATCGGGAGGATGAGGACGATCCCCACGGCCGCATACACGGCGAGGATCGCCCCTCCGCTGAGGACGCTGTCCGGGACGCCCGTCTCTCTGAGGCAGGCGACGAAGAGGAGGCCGTAGAAGGCCCGACCGGAGAGGTCCGAGGCGTACGCGAGCAGCCCCCGGGAGAGCAGCAGATCCTTGACGTCCAGCCGCAGGGCGAGCGTCCGCTCGGGAATCCCGGTGGGGGTCGGACGGCGAAGCATGTGGAAGAGCACGTGCATGACCTTCTCGGACAGCACGCCCACCCGGTGAGCGAGCCTCTCCGAGCGCAGGATCGCGAACCCGCCGACGACCACGATGCCCACGGCCGCGATCCCGACGGCCGCGAGGAGGAGGAAGCTCCTCGAGCTCTCCCCCTCGAGGCCGAGGACGAGGGCCGCGACGATCGGCATCGAGAGCCCCGCCACCTGGTCGAAGACGCCGGCGAGCATGATCGACATCGACGACGGCTCCGGCGCGTGTCCCCACTGCCGGTAGAGGATGTAGCGGACGGCGAGGTCCACCGGCCCGGGGATGACGTTCGAGACTCCCTGGCCCGCGAGCCACGACAGCGTCGAGTGCCGCAGGCCGAGTCCCGGGAGCAGCGCCGCCTGCACGGAGCCGCACGCGACCCACGCGACGAAGCCCAGGATCGTGACGGTGATGAACTGCTGCAGTGTCAGGGCCCGGAGCGATGCGACCACCTCCCGGTAGTCGACGTACTGCGGCAGGAGGACGAGAAAGACGAAGGCGGTGAACCCGAAGACGAGGATCCCCTTGAGGATCGTGATCCGCCGGCTCGGCGGGGCCGAGTACGCGAAGGCCGGGAGGGCCTTGGGGCTCGCGACGCTCGGCTCCTGACCCGGCTGCCGGAGGTCCGTCTCCTCCGGCGCCGTGACCGCATCGCTGGCCGGTCCCGGGGCCGGGGGCGGGCCGGCGACGTCGTCCGGCTGCGCGCCGATACCGGTCCAGCCGCCTGCGTCGTCGGTCACTGCAGCGTGAATACGAGGAGCGTGGGTCCGTCGAGGAGGAGCTTGACGGGCTCGAGGACCTTCACACCCTGCGTCGGGAGGACCGTCTGCACCTGCCAGGCGGTCACGCCGCCAAGGGCGGCGAGGTACGCGTCGGCTGCGGTGACGACCGACGGCGCGCACTGGTTGTCGCTCGACGTCTTCGTGAGGCCGCTGATGGTGAGCGAGGACCCGGAGGATGTGAACGTGCCGGCGAACGGCTCGCACCCCGTGAACCCGCTCACGCTCCCATCCGTCCCGAACGCGAGCGTCGGCGGCTGCTGAGCGGCCGGCTGTGTCCCGCCCTGGAGGCCGAGGCTCCACGACGTCCCCGCGAGCTGGGTCGGCGTGGTGGGCGCGGGTGTCGCGCCGCCGGTGCATGCGCCGACGACGGCCGCGAGCGCGAGCGTCGCGCCGAGCGCGGCGAGTCGACGTCGCATCGTCCCTCCCCCTCCCTGTCTCTCCCGGGCGGATCACCTGCATCCTATCAGCCGGCACGGCGATACTTGGGCCCTCGAAGCCGGACCCGGGGACGCCGGGCGGGGCGCTGGAGGGCAACGATGCCGATCCGATGGGACGCCGCGAGCAGAGAGCTCCACCTCCATAACGGCCGGGTGAGCCACGTCATGCGGGTCCTCGACAACGGCTGGCTCGGCCACCTCTACTTCGGGCGGCCGCTCTCGCCCGGGCGCACCTACGCACATCTCGGCCCGGCGGCGTTCCGGGGCTTCTCGAATCGCCCCGCGGACCCCGTCGCGCTCGAGTACCCGGTCACGGGGAGCGGCGACTTCCGCGTCCCGGCCATCGTCGTCGAGCAGCCGGACGGGTCTACGCTGCTCGAGCTGGTCTACGGCGGCCATCGGATCGTCGCCGGCAAGCCCGGGCTGCCCGGGCTCCCGTCCACGTATGTCGAGGACCCCGCCGAGGCCGAGACGGTGGAGGTCGACCTCGCGGACGCCCCCAGCGGTCTCGCCGTCACGCTCGTCTATACGATCTTCGAGGACCTTCCGGTCGTCGCGCGGAGCGTCCGCCTGCGCAACGACGGCCCCTGCACGCTGCGCGTCCGGTCGGCCATGAGCGCCTCGCTCGACCTGCCCGACGCGCGCTGGGATCTCGTGCAGCTGAGCGGCGCCTGGGCGCGGGAGCGACACGTCGTCGCCCGTCCCCTCACACCCGGCCGCGCGTCCGTCTCGAGCGCGCGCGGAGCGTCCGGCCTCGAGCACAACCCGTTCATCGTCCTCCGGCGCCCATCCACGACGGAGGAAGATCGGA
>JAKAJU010000132.1 GCA_021813655.1 Chloroflexota bacterium
GTGCCGGCCTGGGCGTTCTCGGCGTCCGCGACGCGACGGCGGTCGGCGACGTGTCGGCGGCGGCGCCGCCGACGCCGGACCACACGCCCCGGCCGACCCCCGCGGCGACCCCCTACGCGGACCCCACCGTGGACACGTACACGACGGGCACGCTCGGCATCTTCCCGATGGGGGAGCCGGTCGCCAGGGACGCGATGCGCCTGACGTTCCTCGGGACGAGCTTCCTGCCCCGTCTCGCGCAGCAGTGCAACAGCGTCTTCGTCGAGCTGGGGAACGGCGATTCCTTCGTCTTCGACCTGGGGTCGGGCGTCTCGGCGAAGTACAACGCGTACGGCGTCCCGCCGTCGCGCATGACGAAGGTCTTCCTCACGCATCTGCACGGCGACCACACGAGCGACCTGATCACGCTCTACTGCTTCGGGCCGGCCCAGGACCGCAAGACGCCCCTGCTCCTCCACGGGCCCTCGGCGGACGACTCGATGGAGGGGACGCACGCTTTCGGCATCCTCCTCAAGCAGCTCATGAAGTGGCACGAGGAGAGCTTCAGCTTCCTGCCCACCGGCACGAAGCTCCGGGGCGACGGCTACGACATCATCACGACCGAGCTGCCGTACATGAAGGACGGCGGCCTCGCCTACGAGGACGACGGGGTCAGGATCACGCACTGGCCGGCGGTCCACGCGCGCGACGGGTCGATCAGCTACAGGCTGGAGTGGAACGGCCTGTCGATGGTCTTCTCGGGGGACACCCGCCCGAACAGCTACATGCTCAAGCACGCGAAGGGCGTGGACGTCCTGGTCCACGAGATGGTCCTTCCGCCGGAGACCTGGGCCGCGAAGAACACCGGGCTCCAGCCGGGCGACCCGGGCTGGGACCGCGCCTACGACACCGCGCTCGAGGTCCAGGAGAGCTCGCACACCCCGCAGCTCGCGTTCGGGTACATCGCGAGCCAGGTGAAGCCGCGCCTCGCCATCGCGACCCACTTCCAGGTCAACCCGGACACGCTCCCGCGTGCCGTCTCGGACGTCACGACGTGGTACTTGGGCGAGTTCGCGATCGCGACCGACATGTTCGTCGTGGACGTGACGAAGCGCTCGATCGTCCAGCGCCAGGCCTTCCTCGACCGGTACGCGTTCTACCCGAAGATGAAGTTCTGGCCCCCGGACGAGCTGGCCCCATCGAAGTACGACGGACCGCTCGCACAGCTCAACGACACCCTCGTCGCAAGCATCATCCCGACCGACACGTACGACCCGGACCACACCGAGACGTAGGAGACGGTCGGTCGTCCACGCACCGGGCGGAGCGGCGGCGTTCTCCGGCGCCGCCGCTCCGCGTCCGTCCCGGTCCTCCCCCGCGCCGCTGCGGTCTCAGCGCGGCGGTCCGGTCCTGGCGAAAGAGTACCGGCGCCACCGGTTCGGCGCCATCGCGTCCGGCTCGGCCGAGCCACTCCGCGCGGCGCCACCACCGCTCGCCGGCGATGCTCCATCCTAGGAAGCGACATCCCGAACGAGCGGATCTGACGACCGCGTGCCGACGTCGCGATCCCTCGTGGCCGGAAGGAGAACCTCATGCGAAAGGCGGATCGGATCGTCGACATCCTCGGCGGCAGGACGCCGGTCGGCGAGCGCGCGACGGTCCAGGGTTGGGTCCGGACGCGTCGCGACTCGAAGGCGGGGCTCTCCTTCGTCCACGTCAACGACGGTTCGAGCCTCGACTCGCTCCAGGTGGTCGCTCCCGAGTCGCTCGGCAACTTCCACGACGAGATCCTCCATCTCACGGCCGGCTGCGCCGTCTCGGTGACGGGGACCGTCGCCGCTTCGCAGGGCAGAGGCCAGGCGGTCGAGGTCGTCGCCGATTCGATCGCCGTCGTCGGCTGGGTCGACGACCCGGAGAGCTACCCCATCCAGGCCAAGCGCCACTCGTTCGAGTACCTCCGCGAAGTCGCCCACCTGCGCCCGCGGACGAACACCTTCGGCGCCGTCGCCCGGGTGCGGCACAGCCTGGCGATGGCGATCCACCGCTACTTCGACGAGCACGGCTTCCTCTGGATCCACACGCCCATCCTCACGGCCAGCGACGCCGAGGGCGCGGGTGAGCTCTTCCGCGTCTCCACGCTCGACCTGGCGAACCTCCCGCGGACCCCCGACGGGGCGATCGACTACACGCAGGACTTCTTCGGCAAGCCCGCGTTCCTGACCGTCTCCGGCCAGCTGAACATCGAGGCCTACTGCCTCGCGCTCACCCGCGTCTACACGTTCGGGCCGACCTTCCGCGCCGAGAACTCGAACACGAGCCGCCACCTCTCGGAGTTCTGGATGGTCGAGCCCGAGATCGCCTTCGCCGATATCCACGACAACGCGGACCTCGCCGAGGATCTGCTCCGATCGAGCTTCCGCACGCTGCTCGACGAGCGGGCCGACGACATCGCGTTCTTCGCCGAGCGGATCGATCCCGACGCGGTGCGGCGGCTCGAGAGCTTCGTCGCCTCGAGCTTCGCGCGGATGACGTACACGGAGGCGATCGACGTCCTCCGGCGGTCCGGCCGCGCGTTCGAGTTCCCGGTGGAGTGGGGCGTCGCGCTGCAGGCCGAGCACGAGCGCTATCTCTGCGAGGACTACGCGAAGCGCCCGGTCGTGGTCATCGACTACCCGAAGGAGATCAAGGCCTTCTACATGCGTCTCAACGACGACGAGCGCACCGTCGCGGCGATGGATGTGCTGGCCCCCGGGATCGGCGAGATCGTGGGCGGCAGCCAGCGCGAGGAGCGCCTCGACGTCCTCGACGCGCGGATCCGCGAGACGGGGCTCGATCCCGCGGCGTACTGGTGGTACCGCGACCTCCGGCGGTACGGCACCGTGCCGCACGCCGGGTTCGGTCTCGGGTTCGATCGCGCGGTCGTCTACGCGACGGGGATGGCGAACGTCCGGGACGTCATCCCGTTCCCGCGGACCCCCGCGAGCGCCGACTTCTAGGGCTGCGGGCAGGTCCGGCCGAGTCGGGCAGCGTGCGGCCGGGCACGGGCATTCGCCGGGCCGGGGACTCGGCCGGCCGCCGACCGCGCAGGCTGGCCTCCCGCGCGAAGACGTGGCGGTACTGCTTGGCCACCTCGGGCCAGACGGACGCGCGGCTCGCCTCGTACGCCCGCAGCCCGATCGCGGCCCGCCGCACCGGATCGAGCAGGAGCTCGATGAACGCACCGGCGAGCGCCGCGAGCGATCCCGCCTCCACGAGCACCCCACGCCCGTGGGCCAGGCGCCCGCGTGCGTACGCGAACGGCGTCGAGACGACCACCCTGCCCGCGGCCATCGCGTAGGAGAGCGGTCCCGACACGATCAGGTCGAGATTCGAGTACGGGGTGACGAAGATATCGGCGGCGCTGAGCCACGTCCCCAGTTCGGCCGGACCCAGGAAGCGGTCCACGAACCGGACGTGCTCGGTCATGCCGAGCGTCGCGGCCACGGCCTCGAGCTTCCGCCGGTATGCCTCTCCCTCGTGTCGAAGCGGGTCCGGGTGCGTCGCGCCGAGGACGACGTACAGCGCCATCGGGACCGCCTGCACGACCGCGGGCATCGCCGCGATCGCAGCTTCGTACCCTTTGCCCGGACCCAGGAGCCCGAAGCTCAGGATCACCTGGCGGCCCTTCAGGTCGAGGAGGGGCTTGATGGCGTCAGAAGGGACGAGCGCCAGATCCGGGACGCCGTGCGCGATGACGTCGACGCGCCAGGGATCCACGCCGTACGTGCGGGTCAGGATCGATGCCGCCGCTCGTGACATCACCACGGTCGCGGCCGAGGCGTCGATCAGCTCGCTGAGGATCCGGTGCTGGGACGCCGTGGGTCGCCGGAGGACCGTGTGCAGAGTCGTGACGGCCGGGATGCGCAGGGCGTGCACGAAGTCGAGCACGTACGCGCCGTCCACGCCGCCCCAGATGCCGTACTCGTGCTGGATGGAGACGATGTCCGCGCCGCGGTCCGCGAGCGTATGTGCCACCTCCGTGTAGTCGGCGCGCACTTCACGGCGGATGCGCCGGCGCACCTCCGCCGGGTACGGCCCGATCGTGTAGCCGGGGTCCAGCGCGGCGACCTCGGCCACCCCGGTGCATGCGACAAGGTCGCTCGCGAAGGAAGCGATGCCACAGCGGTCGGGCGGATACGTGGAGACGCACGCGGTCACGGGCATCGCCTCCTCCTTCCAGGACGCGTCTTGCGATCCGCCGGCGCCTGTGCACCGTCCGAGGGCGCCGGTCGCAGGCTCGGTCGCGCCGCGGCCCGCGCGGCCGGGTCGATCCGGTCAGACCAGGGGTGCGGTGCCGAGTGCCAGCGTGAGCGCGAGGAGGAGCACGACGATCACGACCAGCAGGCCGATCATCTCGACGTCATGCCGACCGCTCGTAGCCGGCGCGGCGCGGCGGCTCGCGTCCTGCGCCGGGACAGGGCCGGTCTGGTGTGCGGTGACGTCGGCCGCCGCCCAGCTCCTCGGTGCGAGCCCTGCCATCGGTCACATCCGCCGCGAGCGCAGGCCGCCGCGGGATCCCGTCGCCAGCCGGGCGACGAAGATGACGGCCACGGCACCGATCACAGCCACGACCAGGCTCTCGAGGTTGAACCCTGTGACATCCGCGACGTGGAGGACGTTGCTCGCGATGAACCCTCCGACGACGGCGCCCACGATCCCGAGGATGACCATCATGAGCAGGCCGTCACGCGAGCCCATGAGGAAGCTGGCGATGAACCCGGCGACGGCGCCGAGAACGATCCAGGAGATGATCCCCATCTCGATCCGTCCCTTCTGTGATGAGTCGGCGACCGACCCGGAAGGCGGACGATGCCCTGTCCGCGCGGGCCGCGACGTGGTCGCGGCACTCCTTCAGGCGGCCTCGCGCCGGAAGATCCCGACGGCCCAGAGGATCACCAGCTCCAGGAGCGTCCAGCCGATGAAGGCGACGATCGCGGCGATGTCGATGACCGAGCCGTTCGCGACGAGGGCATCCACGTTGAGGATCCCGTTGAACGGCGCGACGAAGACCTGGCTCACGTTGAGGATCGCCGACACGAGCGCGTTGGCCGCGCGGGCATCGACCAGCACGAGGATGAACCGCAGGGCAATCACGAGCTGGACAAGCCCGAAGACGAGGATGATCACGCGCCGGACGATCTGGCCCCCTCCGACCGGGCCGGTCGTGGCGCGATCGACGGCGATGTGGTCGGGCTCCCGGACCGCGGTTGCGACGACGGGTGACTCGGTGACGACGTCGGGCTCTGTCTGAGCTGTCATGGCCTCCACCTCCTGGGGAGCGTGGACCCACGGTCCCACCGGCGTGGAACGGCGTCATGACGGGTCGTCATGTCCACTCGTGCTCGTCGGAGGACGCGCAGAGACCCGGGCGCCGTCCCGGTCGACCCCGCCTGTCGGGCAAGGACGACCCCCGGACGGTCCCGGGCGACCCGGGGGTCGGCGACGATCAGCCGCGGAGCCTTCCCCGCCCGACGTAGCCGAGGACGAATAGCACGATGAGGACGATCACGACGACGATGACGATCGCCTCGAGACTCATGGGAGCACCAACCTGTCGAACGGCCCTTCATCCCGACGGCCTGATCGGCTCGCGTATGGAGGCTCTCCGACTGTGCGGTCCGGACGCCGATCGGTCATGACGATCGGTCATCCGCCGCTCGCCGAGCAGCTGGACGTGGGCTCGGCACCGGATCCGATCACCCGGCGCGGTCAGGCGGGGGCTCCGGCCTCTCGCCGCCCGGAGGCCGCCTGCTCCTCGACAGTGCGCTCGGCCAGTGGCGCCGCCTCCAGGCGCTCGACCGGGATCGGGCGGCCGCTCTCCATCGAGCGGCCGTAGGTGCCGGTGTCGATGCGCGATGTGGCGCGGTCCGCCTCGATCAGCTGCACGCGCAGTCGCGCGAGCAGCACCATGTCGACGCCCTCCCGCGCGACATCGGTGCCGAGCTCCCACGTCTCGCCCGTCTGCTGGCCCTGAAGGGGCCCCTCGGCCCGGACGTCGGTCTCCAGCTCGGCCAGGGCGGCTTCGATCCGAGCCCGCTCGGCCGCCACGAGCTCGCGGGCGCGCGTCTCGGTCATGGCCTTCTCCGGCACCGACATCGGGAGCCGCGCTCAGGCCGGCTTGGCGGCGACCGCGGTCGCCACGTACTGGTCTGCTTCGTCGGCATCCGCATCCGCCCTGGTTCGATGGACGGTGCCCGGGGCATGCTGCGGCGGAGCGTAGATCGTGAAGAGCCGCAGGTCGCCCTTCCCGCGGTTGACCACGTTGTGGCGCGCCAGCGCGGGGACATGGACCAGGTGACTGGGTCCCACCAGGCTCGTCTCGCCGTCGAGGATGGCGGCACCCTCGCCCTCGACGAACACGAGGATCTGGTCGAGCCCCGGGTGCACCTCCTCGCCGATCTCGCCGCCCGGCGGGATGCTCATCACGACCACCTGGGAGTGGGTCCCGGTGGAGAGCACGCGGCGGAAGTCGTCGTTGGCCCGCGCGGCCTCGTCGATGTCGATGTTGAACGTCATGGTTCACCTCTGTGCCGAGCCCCGGCTCCGGCAGCCGATCCGCGACGCCGGTGGGCGGACCCGGCAGCCGGCCGCGCGTAGCAGGCTCGGCGGGAGGGCCTGGAGGGTGAGGGGAGGGGAGGGCCGAGTCACCCTCCAGGCCAATCGGGGATGCGAGATGGGGATCGCCGTGGTCGCCCATGAGGACCGTCCCACCGAATCACGGGCGCGTCATGACGACGCGTCATCTGGCTCCGGCGGCGCGGAAGGTGACGGAAGGGATGTGACGCAGCGACCGGAAGGCTGACACGTGAGCCGGGCGCCGACCACTATCCCGCCCACCCCGCATCAGTCGGGCGCGGGACCCCCCGGGGCCTTCTCGCCGTTCCACCCCACGTTCGAGAACATCGGGATGAACCGGTACCCCTGCCCGGGGACCGTGGCGATGAACCGCGGATGCCGGTAGTCGTTCTGCAGCTTGATGCGCAGGCTGCGGATGTGCCGGTCCACGATGTTGCTCTCCGCGACGAAGTCGACCCCCCAGACGGCGTCGAGGATGTCGTCGCGCGAGACGACCTGGCCGGCACGGCTCGCGAGAAGGTACAGGAGGCTCTGCTCGATGCCGCTCAGGTGGATGATCGACTTCCCTGCCCGGACCTCGCGGGTGAGGATGTCGATCTCCACCTCGCCCAGCCTGATCCTCGGGACGATCGGAAGGTCGTCACCGGTCGCGCGGCGCGTGATCACGATCGCCCGCGCGAGCAGTTCCTCGGGCGAGAAGGGCATCGTCAGGATGTCGTCGACCCCGAGATCGAACGCGCGGAGCTTCGTCGGCAGGTCGCCGCGTCGCGTGAGGCCCAGCGCGGGCGTCGCTCGCCTCTTCAGTCGGTCCGACGCGCCGAGCCGCGCGAGCAGCGCCGTGCTGTCGTCGTGATCCATGTCGATCACGGCCATGTCCGGGTGCCACTCGTCGAGGATGACCTTCGCCGCGTCGAGGCTGGACGCTGACCGGACCACGAAGAGGCCGTGGTTGAGCGTCAGCTCGATGAGGTCCAAGACGAGCTGGCGATCGTGGAGCACCAGGGCACGTCGCGCATCAGCCCTGGGCCGCGTGAGTGCGCCTGACATCTCTCCGACTACCGTGCGCTCCCCATCGACCGGATTCTCTCACACGGAGGACCGTCCTCATAGCCCCGCGAGGGCGACGCATCCGCGTTTTCGCGCAGGCCGCTGAACGCGATGACGGCGGGCCCCGAGCCCGCCGTCATCGCGTCGAGATCCGTCGGTCGGCTTCTACAGGGCGCCGACGAGCCAGAGCACTGCCACCACGACGATGGTGGCGCGGATGATCCGCTTCCGTTGTCGCCTGATCCTCATCGTGACCTCCCGCTGACGACGCGTCCGACCTCTCGGCCCCGCGGCCGTCGGTCTGTTGCGCGCTCCCGTCTTCACGCCGGATGCTTGCGCGCCGCGTCCGGGTCGTCGGCGCGGGTGTCGGCATCCTGGGCCGCCGCGCGAGCGTCGTCGCCCAGGTTCCCGAGGTCCTTGCGGACCTCGTCGCCGGCGTTGCCGATGCCGTCCTCGATGTCCGTGCCGTCCACGCCGCGGACCGCCTTCTTCGCCTCGTTCTTCGCGTCGCGGTACGTGCTCCTGATTTCATCCATCGATCGACTTCCTGTGGCGTGCATGCATGTGGCGGCGTACGCCCGGTCAGCGGCGGCCTGCGGGCGTCGTCGTGCGACGTGCCTTCGGGCGCCGGCTGGCCATCGCGCCGAAGAGGAAGAGGAGGGACCCGGCAAGGAGGAGCGCCGGTACTCCGGCGTTCCTGGAGCTGCCTGTCGTCGGCAGCGTGGACGTCGGCGGTGGAGTCGACCGCTCGGTGGGAGCCGTCGAGCCGATCACTTCCTCGACGGTCGCCGTGGTGACCGGCGTCGGGCTGGCTGTTGGGACCGGCGTCGGGCTGGCTGTTGGGACCGGCGTCGGGCTGGCTGTTGGGATCGGCGTCGCCAGGGCGCGCGGGACCGGCGGCGGCGTCGGCGGGAACGGCGGCCGCACGGCCCCGGCCCTGGGCGTCGGTGCAGGCGTGCCCGTGGGCGTCGGTGCAGGCGTGCCCGTGGGCGTCGGTGCAGGCGTGCCCGTGGGCGTCGGTGCAGGCGTCGGCGCTCCGCACGGGGAAACGTCGATCGCGTCGTCGATCAGGGTCACCGTCCCGTTCCGGGCGAGAGCGCGGCCGTTCAGGAAGACGCCGCTGTCCATCGTGACGGACGTCAGGGCGAGGATCGAGCCGGCGAAGGTCGACCCCGACCCGAGTGTCGCCGAGCTCGTGACCTGCCAGAAGACGTTGCAGGGCGTGCCGCCGTTGATGAAGCGGACCGAGCTCGAGGACGCCGTGATGAGGTCGGACGATGCCTGGAAGATCCAGACGGAGGCCGGGTCGTTCTGACCGTCGAGCGTGAGAGTGCCGACCAGGCCGAGTGTCGCGCCGCCGGAGGCGTAGACACCCGCGACGAGCGTCCGGCCCCCGAGAGCGCCGCCGGCCACGACCGTCGCAGGCGCGCGCCCGGCGGCGTCACCGTAGGCCGCGGCCAGGTCGTTCTTCGCCTGGAGCGCGACGGCGTCGCCGGCGTGGATGGATCCGGTCACGATCCCGGGCGGGAATCCCGTCACGGCGACCGCCGGGTGAATGCCGAGGTCGCCGTTGACCGTCGTCAGCCCAGTGCTCGTCACCGCGGGGGTGCCCGCGAGGACGGCGAAGGACGAGGCCGTTCCGAGATCGACACCCTGCGGTCCCGCGGCAATCGCGATCTGTGCGACTGCCAGTCCACTGAGGACGAGAGCCCCTGCCATCCCCGTCGAGAGGAGCAGACGCATGCTGCGAGCGCGCGTCTTCATCGTGAAACCTCCTGGTCGTCGTGCATGTCGCCGTGGATCCGACCGCGCCGGTGGGTCATCGGCTCGCACCGACGTTGCCGGAGCGGTCCGGACGGCATCGTCGGCCGGGCGGGACGGTGGACCGACCGCCTCTCGCGACCGTGCCACCGCCCACTTCCGTGACTACATGCGACAGGGCATGAGGGAGCGCGGCGAGGTGAGGAGAGCGCAGCCCAGGAACGCGGGCCCGCCCGGGATCTGCGGGGCGACGACGTTGCGGACGATCGGTGCGGGGGCGTATGTCGCGGCGGTCGCGATCCCTGCCGAGCTGGCGACGAGCATGCCCGCCGCCGCGATGGCGACGATGTCCATCCGGAGACTGCTCCGGAGGTGGGAGATGAACCGGGTCATGGGACTCCTTCCGGGCGCGTGAAGCGCCCTCACGGAAGGATCGGTCCCGCCAGGGGCCCGGGAAGACCCTCTGGCGATCGGCACGTCTGGCGTGCCGGCGGAGCCGCAGCCCCGTACCTCGCTCCCGCTGTTCCGACCTTGTGCCGGCTGCCTCCCGGTGTCATGACGGCCCGTCATCGGGCGGATCTCGCTCGTGCGGTGCCCAGGGGTCGCACATCCGGTGACGGGCCGCCATGACGCCGTCACGCCCGCGTCGCACGCTGGGACCGGAGGTGTACCGCCCGTGTTCCTCGGGATTCCACGTCGCCTCCTCGTCGCGGTGACGATCAGCCTCGCGATGGTGGCCGGACCGATCCCTGCGGGCGCGACGGAGGGATCCGCCGACGAGATGGCGGGCCCCGCCCAGGCTCCCGCGACCGCGCCCGCGACGCCAGCCACGGCGCCACCGGCCGATGGCGACCGACATGTCGATGCCCGCGTGGATGCTCCGCCCACGGCGAGCCACCTCTCGGACCCGAGCCTGCAGCCTCCGCTCCCCGCCACCGTGGATCGGCTTGTGCCGACGGACCTCCGGCCGACGCTCGCGAATGCCGCCCACGATTGCCCCGCGCCGTACCTCGACCGATGCCACGTGCTGCATGACGGCCGTGTCTCGCCGACCGCTTCGTGCTTCTACGGGGACCTGGAGTCGGCGACCGCGGTCGTCCTGTTCGGCGACAGCCACGCGCTCTCGTGGTCCCCAGCCGTGCTGCGCGTCGCGAAGGACCACGGCTGGCGGCTGCAGGTCCTGACGATGTCCACGTGCACGCCCGCCGGTATCCCCTGCCTGGAACCCGACCCTCGCGCGCGTCTCCGTGGAGTGCGCAACGTGGCGGCAGCACACGCTCGAGCTGATCGAGGCGGAGCGGCCCGCGATCGTCCGCGTCGCCGGGACGCGCGGCTTCGCGACCGCGGACTCCTCCCGCACGGTCCTGGCCGGCGAGGCCCGCACGGACGCCTGGCGGGCCGGCATGGAGCGCACGCTCGACAGACTCGTCGCGGCCACCGGGAGAGTCGTCGTTATCGGGGACGTGCCACTCGCCGTGCAGGATCAGCCGGTCTGCCTTGATGCGCATCCCACGCGCGTCCTCGCCCGCGCGACCCCGTTCTCCATGGCCGTGGACGCCGTGTGGCGGGCCGCGGAGGAAGGGTCAGCCGCTGCGTCGGGGGCCGGTTCATCGACCCCACCGCGTGGGTCTGTCCGTCGATCCCCTCTCCGGCCGTGATCGGGGACGTCCTCGTCTTCCGCGACCATGGGCACCTGACGTCGGTCTTCGTCTCGACGCTCGGCGGACGCCTGAGCGCAGCGATCGCCGCCGGCCTCGGGCGGAGCCTCGGGGCGACCACGTTCTCCTGAAGCCGCGGGGCCGCCTCACCCAACGACCGTCCGGCCGTCGCGCCCGGAGCTGACGCCGGCGAGCGTCACGTACTGGGTCTTCCGCAAGGTCGGAAGCGTCTGGCAGCAGTACTACACGCGCAACGTGAGCGCCGGCACGAGCGGCATCGCCACCTTCACCTGGACGTTCAGCTCGAGCGGGCTCTGGTATGTCCGATCGATGGCGAACCCGACCCCCTACAAGGCAAACAGCGTCAAGTCACCCATCGAGCAGTACCGGGTGCGCTGACGGCCGGCGGTCGCGCGGACCCCCGCACTTGGCCTGAGGCCCGGGCCGGGGTCACGGCCCGGGGTCTCTCCATGTGGCTGGCTCGGCAGGACCGTGTCGCGCCCCCGGGATCGGCGAGATCGTGGGCGGCAGCCAGCGCGAGGAGCGCCTCGACGTCCTCGACGCGCGGATCCGCGAGACAGGGCTCGATCCCGCGGCGTACTGGTGGTATCGCGACCTCCGGCGGTACGGGACGGTCCCGCACGCGGGGTTCGGTCTCGGGTTCGATCGCGCCGTCGTCTACGCGACGGGGATGGCGAACGTCCGGGACGTCATCCCGTTCCCGCGGACCCCCGCGAGCGCCGACTTCTAGGGCTGCGGGCAGGTCCGGCCCGCGGGCAGGTCCGGCCCGCGGGCGGCAGGCTCCATCCGGCGCTCCGGCACTGGCGCGTCGACCTTGGTGGCCGCACGCTCACGAGCACACCACCCTTGGAGGTGACCGCCATGAAGAAGACCATCACCCTCCTGGCGCTCGGAGCAGCGGTGGGCGTCGCCGCGGACCGCCTCGCGACCGAGCTGCGGAAGCCGGCCCCGGACCAGTTCCCCTGGCTGCGCCACCAGGTCAACGAGAAGGTCAACCCGTGGCTGCTCGCGCACGACGTGCCGGGCAGCGCGAAGGCCGAGATCGCGACCCTCGAGCACGTCGGCCGCCGGACCGGCGCCGTCCACCTCACGCCCGTCCATCCGACGCTCCGCGACGACAGCCTGCTCATCCCCGCGCCGCTCGGCGTCGGTTCGCAGTGGGCGCAGAACATCCTCGCCTCCGGGTCCGCGCGCCTCCGGCTGCACGAGACGGTCTACGTGCTCGATCGACCCGAGTTCATCGCGGTCACGGACACGGGCTTCTATCCGCCGCCCTTCGCCGCGCCGCTCGACCGGATGGGCTGGCGCTACATGCGCCTGCACGTCGTCTCGGCGGCCCCGGGCGAGCTCGCGAGGCCGGACCAGCCTCCGACCGCCTCAGCCGCCTGATCCGGCGCGGGCGCCTCGACCGGAGGGCCGGTCAGCCGGGCCCTGCGCCCGCCGGTGCGAGGCGCGCCGCGATGCCTTCGACCAGGACGTCGAGGGTGATCTCGAACCGCTCCTCGAGCGTCCGCGCGCCGACGACGGGCGCCACCGCCCGGATCGACGGGAACTGCTCGACCGGCAGCGTGAGCATGTAGAGGGCGCCCTGCCGCTGGACCTCGACGAACTCGGGGGTCCGGCTCGAGGTCGCCATGAAGCCGAGCGTGAACAGGTAGAGCGACTGGTAGGCGTCGAATGCCGCCTCGGGGCTGAACCCGGCGCCCAGGAGGATCGACAGGATCCGCTCGAAGAGCGCGAGCCCCGCCGACCCGAAGCGGGCGCGCCCGATGATGAGGTCGCCGGTGTTCGGGTGGCGGACGAATCCGGCGAGCATGGCGCGGTGCACGTCGCGCAGCTGCTCCCGCCAGTCGCCGCGCGGAGGCGGCATCTCCATTCCCGCGAGGACCGCCTGCCCGACGAGGTCGAGCAGCTCCGCCTTGTCGGCGACGTGCCAGTACAGGGACATCGCCGTCACGCCGAGGTCGTCCGCGAGCCGCCGGAAGGTGAGCGCGTCGATGCCGTCCGCGTCGACGATGCGCAGCGCGGCCTCGACGATCCGCCCCCTGTCGAGCTGTGGCCGTGCCCCGCGTCGCGCGTGCCGCTCCCGCGGGCCCGACCAGGGGGGAGCAGGCAGCGGCGTGTCCGCCGAGGATCCCGAAGCGGGTGACGCCTGGTCGCCGAGCTGGCGCTGACCGGGCGGCTTGCCCCCGCGCGCCCTCGCTCCGTCCGGGTCGGGACCCACCTTCTCGGCCATCGCGTCTCCCCTCTTGCGTCCTGTACGAAGTATGGTTACTATACAACGTATAGTCAAGTGCAGCGGCCTCCGGTGATGGACCGGCGGCCGCGAGAAGGGTCCGGACCGGGGCGCGACGCCCGGAGGTCAGGACCGAACGGAGGGAAGAACGATGTGGGACCTGTTCGGTCGGATGATCGCGGGGACGGTCGACCGCCTCGTGCGCTGGACGATCGTCCCGGTCACCGGTGTGATCGGGTGGCTCGCGTCGAGCGGCCTGCTGCTCGTCGGCTTCGCCGCCCTGTGGCTCGCGCTCGGGATGGCGCTGGTCGTCGATCCGGCCGCGCTCGACGCGGCGTGGGCGTGGATCGGCGGCCTGCCGCTGCCACTCCAGGCGGCCGCGTGGCTCCTGTTCCTCCCGCTCATGGCCGGGATGTGGGTCTGGGCGACCGACTGGCCCCTCGTCGTGCGGGTCGTCGTCATCGCCGGGATCGCCGGCTGGAACCTGCTCGTCTTCATCCCCCGGCGCGCAGCCGCGTCGCCGGCCGCGGCCCGCTAGGTCGCCACAGCTCCCCCGGAGGCTCACCGTGGAGAACGTCATCACGACCCTGGTGGACGGGATCCTCGTCCCGCTCATCGACGCGACCGTCATCCCGCTCGCCGCGCTCGTCACGTTCCTGGCGAGCTCGGGCCTCCTGCTCCTGGTCTTCGCCGGCCTGTGGCTCGCGTTCGCGGTCGCGCTCGTCCGCGAGCCCGCGCGCGTGGACCGGGCATGGGCACGGGTGCGGACCCTGCCGCTCCTCGTCCAGGCGCTCGCCTGGCTCTTCTTCCTGCCGGTGCTCGCCGGGGCCTGGATCTGGCGGAGGAGCTGGCCGCGGGTGGCCCGCTACGTGCTCATCGCGGGGATCGCCGGCTGGAACCTGCTCGTGTTCATGCCGGGGCCGGCCTAGCCTGAACGACCCTCGAGCCGGACCGGGAGTCGGACGGGCCGCCACCCGATGGCGTCGGCGATCGCGTTGGCGACCGCCGGCGCCACGGGCATGTTCGAGCATTCGGCGACGCCCTTGACGTGCAGCGCGGCCGGCTCGTCCGGGTCCCCGACCAGGATCGTGACCATCTCGGGGACGTCGCGCGTCCGCGGGATCCGGTACTGCTTGAACCCGGCCGTCTCCCGCGGGACGAACTCCTCGGTGAGCGTGAACCCGACGCCCATGGCGATGCCACCCTCGATCTGGCCCACGACGCCCTCGAGGAACGCGGGTCTCCCGACGTCGTGGGCGGCGACCACGCGGAGGACGCGGACCGCGCCCGTCCGGGTGTCCACCTCGACCTCCGCGACCTGCGTCCCGGTGACGTACACGGCGTAGGGCTCGCCGAGCCCGGAACGCGGGTCGAACGCGGGCAGGACCGGGTCGAAGACCCCCTCGAACGAATTCGACCGCCCTGCGTCCGCCCGAGCCCGGGCGACCTCGGACAGCGCGACGCCGCCATCGTCGCCGTCGCCGCGGACGCAGACACGGCCAGCGCGGATCTCGAGCTCGCCCACCGGCCGCGCGAGCAGGCTCCCGGCGGTCCCGAGGATCGCCTCGCGCAGGTCGGCCGCCGCGTCGCGCACGGCACCGCCCACGAAGAGCGTCACCCGGCTCCCCACCGTCGGGCCCGCGTCCGGGCATGTCGCGGTGTCCGCGAGTCGTGCCGTCACGCGCTCCAGGGGCACGCCGATCTCCTCGGCCGCGATGTGGCACATCGCGGAGGCCGTTCCCTGGCCGAGGTCCACGGCGCCCGTGCGCACGGCGATCGAGCCGTCCGGGAGGAGGTCAACGGCGGCGCGGCCGGGCCCCCGCCCCACCGTCAGCGCGGGGTCCTGGCCCGGGACGGGACCACCGCCTCCGCCGCCGATGCCGTACCAGATCGACGCGGCGCCCACCCCCCGCCGCAGCGACCCGGCGCGGCCGGCCCCCGACCCGGATCGCCCGGCGGCGCAGCGCTCGCGCGCCTCCCGCCAGAACGGCCGGACCGCGTCGATCGTGGCCGAGTAGGCGGGATCGCGGTCGAGGACCTGGCCCGAGAGCAGCCTGTCGCCCTTCCTCAGCCGGTTCCGCTCCCGCAGCTCGAGCGGATCCATGCCGAGCGCGCCGGCGAGCCGGTCGATCTGCGATTCGATCGCGAATGCGGCCTGAGTCGTTCCCGGCCCGCGCATGCATCCACCCGACGGGTTGTTCGTGAAGGCGACCCGGCCGTGGAGGTCGACGTGCGGCCAGCGGTAGGGCCCTGCCACGGATCCGAACGCCTTGACCATCAGGCCCGGACCGAACGACGCGTACGCGCCCGTGTCCGCGAGCATGTCGACCTGCAGGGCGGTGAGGTCGCCGCCACGCGTCGCGCCGACCCGGCACCGGATGCGGAACGGATGGCGTTTCGTCGTCGTCGCGAAGGACTCCTCGCGGCTGTAGACGATCCGCACCGGCCTTCCCGTCACGTGCGTCGCGAGCGCGGCCAGACCCTGGCATGAGATCTCGGTCTTCCCGCCGAAGGCGCCCCCGACCACGGTCCCGGCCACCCGCACGCGGTCCGTCGGCAGGCCCAGGATCCGCGCGATCTCGGACCGTTGGTGATGCGGGTACTGCGTGGCCGTCCGCACGACGAGCGTCTCGTCCTCCCAGGACGCCAGCGCCGCCTCCGGCTCGAGGTAGGCGTGCTCGTTCCATGGCGTCTCGTACGTGTCGTCCACGACCACGTCCGCGCGGGCGAACCCCTCGTCGATGTCGCCGGTGCGCACCCGGCTCTTGGCGACGAGGTTGCCGCCGGGGTGGATCGCCGGGGCGCCCTCCGCGAGCGCGTCGTCGGGCGTGAGCACGGCGGGGAGCACGCGGTACTCGACTTCGATGTGCGACAGCGCCGCCGTGGCCGCGTCTCGTGAGATCGCGACGACGAGCGCGACGGGATCGCCCACCATGCGGACCCGGTCGCCCGCGAGCACCGGCTCGTCCTTGACCTTGCGGCCGTGGGTGTTCTCGCTGGGGACGTCCTGCGCGGTCAGCACGGCGACGACGCCCGGCATCCGGCGCGCGCGCTCCACGTCGACGCGCACGATCTCGGCGTGCGCGTGCGGGCTCCGCAGGACGGCCGCGTGGAGCATCCCCTCGACGGCGAGGTCGGCGGCGTAGAGGGCGCGGCCGGTCGCCTTGTCCATGGAGTCGGCGCGGGGCGGGCCCGCCGCGGCCGACACCGACGGCGACGCCCCGGCGCCCGCGGACGGCCACCGGCGCGGTGAGCCCTCGCGTCGCCCGGATGCGGCCCACTCGACCGCGTCGAGGATGCCCTGGTAGCCGGTGCAGCGACAGAGGTTGCTCCCCAGCCAGCGCGCGATCGTGCTGCGGCTCGGGTGTGGCTCTCGCTCGAGGAGTGCGGAAGCCGCCATGATCATCCCGGGCGTGCAGAACCCGCACTGGACCGCGTCGGCCGCGACGAACGCCTCCTGGAGCGGGTGGGGATGCTCGGGACTCCCGAGGCCTTCGATCGTGAGGACCTCCCGTCCCTCCGCCTCGCGCGCGGCGGTCCGGCAGGCGCGCGTCATCTTCCCGTCCACGAGGACGACGCACGTCCCGCATGTCCCGTCGTCGCACCCTTCCTTCGTTCCCGTGAGGCCGAGGCCGTCGCGGAGCAGATCGAGGAGCCGCCAGCGCGGCTGGGCGTCGAGGTGGCGCGGGATGCCGTTCACGGTCACGTCCACGCTCGGAGGTGGCGTCGTCATGCCGACCATTCTGACGGGTCGGGCATCAGGGCCGGAGCGCCGCCCGACCTGGACGCCGGCCGTACGTCCCGATGCCACCGGGGGCGGACGCACCGACTTGTCTCACCGGTCGCGGGTGCCCGTCATCGACGGGTCCGTGTCGCGGCGCGCACCGGGCGCCACGACACGCGGCTCGAGGCGTGCGGCTTCCGGGCCGGTCGATCCGACCCGCTTCCCGGCGCGCGCGGTGGACGGGCGATCCATGGCTGCCGACGGGATGAGACCAGTCAACCGGAGGGTCGCCCCGCCGGATCGGGGCGGGGAAGCCGGAGGAGGCAGGCCCATGGCTGAGCGTAAGCCTCTCCTCCTCCGGCTCGATCCCGCGACCTTCGCCGCCCTCCAGGCGTGGGCGGCCGACGATTTCCGGTCCGTCAACGGTCAGATCGAGTTCCTCCTTCGGCGCGCCCTCAGCGAGGCAGGACGCACCCCCGGCAGAGGGAAGCCGGCCGGCGGCTCCACGCCCCCTCGGTGTCGAGCCGGGAGATAGGCGACTGCGTCCCGCCCGGCCGGACCCGGATCGACGCCTCGCGTGTGGTCGCGCGCGAACGCGGGTACGCTTCACTTCTCACCCCGGCCTTCGGGGTGACACGAATCGAGGGACGATGACGAAGCACTCGAAGCACGAGCGCGAGCGGCGCGCGGCAGAGGCCCAGCGGGTCGCGGAGATCGAGCGGGCCTGGCAGGACAGCATCCCGGCCGAGGTCTCCGCGGCGTTCGCGGCCTCGGTGCAGCGGGCGAAAGAACGCGGACCGTGGCAGCGCCCGCCGGACATGGCGCCCGGCACCGCCCCACGCCCGCCCCGCCCGGGTCGGGAGCCGAAGGCCAAGAAGGACGACGCGACCCCGCGTCGGCGGTACTAGTCGGTGCGCCGCCGCAAGGTCACGTACCCGCCGCCGAAGACCTCCAGGAAGAAGGGCCCCGCCTTCGCACCCGGGACGACCGACCCGCGGGATCCCGCGGCGCGGACGGTCACGATCAACCTCGCCGCGACGACCGGTCGCCCGTCGATCAAGTCGGGAGACCGAGTGCGCATCCTCAGCGGCCTCTATGCCGGTGAGATCGCGACCGTCGAGTCGGTCGTCGGGGGTGTCATCCCCGCGGCGATCGTCCGCACCGAGGCCGGCCGAACACGGCGATCGCGGACGATCGACCTCGAGCCAGACAGGTCGGCGACCGCGCCCAGAGGCCCCGCATCCGAGGGGGCCGTCGAGGCCTGACCCCGCCCGTGGCCGCTCCGGGCACCGGCGCCCCGGGCGTCGGCGTCCCGGGCACCGGCGTCGCTCCTCGCGGATCGGCGCCGGTGCCGGCGCTCCTCAGCCGCTGACGGCCGGCGCGGCCGCCGCGACGACAGGGAACTCGACGACCGTCCTGGTCTGCTCGGGCGGCGTCCCGGCCTCGCTCAGATTGACCTCGCGCGGCGGGCCCGCCACGGCGAGGTCGTGCGTGCCGATCCACTGTCCCAGCGCGTCATAGGTCGCCCCCAACGTGTCGTAGGGACCCACGTGGACGAGCGTGGCGAACCTGCCCGCTGGCAGTTCCTGGAGCCGCCAGCCGGCGGGAGGATCGATCGCCCGGGTGACCGGCGCGCAGATCTCCACGTCGAACGGCAGGTCGGCCACGGGCACGCCGTGGTAGATGACGAACGGCGGACCCGCCGGCGTCGCTCCCCGTGCCTGGATGTGCCCGTAGACCTCGCCGAACGCGGCTCCGAGGATGCCGCCGATCTCGGACAGTGTCACAGGCAGCCGTTTCGACACGACCAGGAGGGCGCCACGATCGGCGACCTTGATCTCGCTTCCCATCTGTCGCCTCCTCGCGGGCCCGAGCTCGTGTTCTCCGGGGCCGCGACCGCATCGTGACCCTCGCCGCGCGGTCCGGCCAGAGTCATTCGGCCGGCTCCTGTGCGTCCGGACCTGGCCACCCACGCGCGCTGCGAGCACACTTGGGCCGTAGCCGAGGGCCGTTCGGTGGCTGGTGTCGCACCTCCCGAGGAACCGGTCATCACCGCCGCTCCTCGATCCGGGCCGGTGAGCCCGGTCGGGATGAGCGCCGATGTGCCCCGGCTGGCGGCCCTCACCGCGTACTGGCTGGGTCTCTCGGTGCTGTGGGGCGCCCTGACGACCGTCGTGCTCCCGCGCCTCGTGGAGCTGGTCGTGCCCGGCGCCGTGAAGACGAGCGCGCTGGCGCTCGTGACCGTGTTCCAGGCCCTGGTCTCGATCCTCGTCCAGCCGGCGGCGGGCGCTGCCAGCGACCGACTCGCCACGCGGTGGGGCAGGCGGCGGCCGCTCATGGTCGTCGGCGTCCTCGCGCAGCTGGTCTTCCTCGCCCTGCTCGCGCGGGTCGGCGCGTTCTGGGCGCTCCTCGGGGTGATGGCGCTCGTCGAGTTCGCGTCGAACACCGCGCAGGGCCCGTACCAGGGACTTCTCCCGGACACCGTCCCGCCCGCCCGTCGGGGGCTGGCGTCGGGCATGATCGGCGCGGCGCAGCTGGCAGGACAGGTGACCGGAGTCGCGGTGGCCGGCATCCTCGTCGCCGCGGGCGACACCGACGACGCGATCCTGTTCGCCGGTGCCGCCGTCGCGATCGGCATGGCCACCACCGTCCTCGCCATCCACGAGGAAGCCACGGCCGTGAGCGCGACCCGACCGACGACCTGGCTGCGGTACGTCGCGCACCCGCGGTCGTGGCGCCGGGCGGCGCGGACGATGCTCGTCGATGTCTGGGGCCCCGACGTCCTGGAGCAGCGCGACTACCTCTGGCTCCTCGCCTCGCGCCTGGCCATCCTCATGGCGACCGGGACGCTCCAGCCGTTCATCTACTTCTACCTCGAGGACTCGCTCAGGCTGGGCGACGCGGCGGCCCCGGCCGTCGCGCCGCTCGCAGCGCTCGTCGCGGTCGTCGCACTCGTGGCGGCGATCCCGGGTGGCGCGCTCACCGCGCGCTGGGGCCGGGTCCGAACGGTCGCGGCCAGCGCGATGCTCGGCGCGGTGGGCGCTCTGGCCTTCGTCGTCGCGCCGAGCTACTGGATGCTCTTCCCCATCGCCGTGCCCTTCGGGATCGCCGTCGGCGTCTTCCTCTCGGCGGACTGGGCGCTGCTCGTGGATCTCGTACCGGCGGACGAGGCCGGGCGCTACCTCGGGCTCTCGAACGTCGCGACGGCCGGGGCTGGCCTTCTTGCGGTCGCCATCGGGGGCCCCATCGCCGACCTCGTCAACGGCGCGCTTCCCGGCGCGGGATACCGGGTCGTGTTCCTGCTCGCGGGCCTGGAGTTCCTCGTCGGCGCGTGGGGTATCAGGCACGTGCGCGAGCCCGACCTCGACCGGGCGACCCCATGATCGGCGACGATCCCGGGCCGACGGCCGCGCACACCGCGCGACGGACCTCGCCACCGGCTCGCTGGCGGCCGCCGAGCACCTGTTGGCCGGCGTCGTTGCGGCCGCTGCGGCGGCCGGCGGCGCCGTCGCTGCTCGGTCCGATCCTCGACGCCTGGGACCGCGTCGCCCGACGCCGTCGGCACATCCGTCCCGCGCGGCACGGCGCGCTCCTCGGCGTCGAGCTCCGTCGCCACCCGGGTCCCGACGTGGTGCTCGCCGACGGGGTCGTCGTCCGGCGCGGCCACCTCATCGGCGAGATCCACATCGACAACGCCAGGATGCGCGACATCGCGCGGCGCGAGGGCTGGTTCGCGATCGAGAGGGCGCGCGACGACCTGCGTGCGATCGCGCGCTGGACGGCGACGCAGGCTCTCGACGGACGGCCCGTCGCGTACCACGCCACCTCGCTGCTCGGGCCGCTGGCTGCGCGCGCCGGGTTCGACACGGAGCCGCGCCGTCGGACCGCCCGTGCCCGCCTCGACGAGTGGTACCTCCGATGGTTGCTGGCCCGCTGGTCGGTGGACGGTCGCGGGCGCCTCGCCAGGGGCCACGGTCGCCTCCGCCTCGACGAGTGCTGGCTGTCGGCGGACGCCCTCGTCGCTCGACACGGTCAGGCCATGGCCGAGGCGGCGACGCCGGCGCGTTGAGCGAGGCGGGCCGGCCACAACGCCGGTTCCTCCATGCCTAGAATCCCCCGACACGCCCGATCGATGACTGTCCGACGGAGGCCACCATGGCGATCAGCCCGGCGATCCACGTCGCCCGCGACCGGTTCCATCTCGCCTGGGACCCGGCGATCTCCGCGGTCGAGACCGTCGCGAGCGGCGACGTCGTGGCGTTCGATCTCCTCGACGCCAGTGGCGGCCAGCTGACGGCCGCGTCGACGGTCGAGGACCTCGGCCGGCTCGACCTCGATCGCGTGGACCAGGTGAACGGTCCGGTGGCCGTCGCGGGCGCCGAGCCCGGCGACACGCTCCAGATCGACCTCCTGGAGTTCTCGCCCGCCGACTGGGGCTGGACGGCGGGCATCCCGGGTTTCGGCCTCCTCGCCGACGAGTTCACGGACCCGTCCCTCCGGATCACACGCGTGCCGGCCGTCGGTGAGCGGGCGGAGTTCCTGCCCGGGATCCGCGTCCCGGTCGTCCCGTTCTGCGGCGAGGTCGGGGTCGCGCCTCCCACGGGCCCGCGGTCGACGATCCCTCCCGATGTCTTCGGCGGGAACATGGACACGCGGCACCTGACCGCCGGCGCGACGCTGTTCCTCCCCGTGTTCCACGACGGAGCGCGGCTGTCGATGGGCGACGGGCACGCGGCCCAGGGCGACGGCGAGGTCTGCGGCACGGCCATCGAGACGCCGATGCGGGCCCTCGTCCGCCTCACGGTCCGCAAGGACCTCCATCTGACAGGCCCGGAGTTCCTGACCGCCGACGTCCCGGCCATCGCGCGCGGGCGGCGCTACGCGACCGACGGCGTCGGTCCCGACCTCATGGGTGCCGCACGCGACGCGGTGCGGCGGATGATCGACTGGCTCGGGCGCGAGCACGGGCTCGCCCCGATCGACGCCTACCTGCTGGCGAGCGTGGCCGTCGACCTCCGCATCAGCGAGATCGTCGACATGCCGAACGTCGTCGTCACGGCGCACTGCCCGCTGTCCATCTTCGACTGAATGTCATGAAGAAGGGCCCCTGGCGGCAAAGTGGGTTCTCGTCGGAACCAAGGCCAACCAGGAGCCCCGCTCATGTTGTACGCCGGATTGGACCTGTCCCGCCAGAGGCTCGATGTGCA
>JAKAJU010000025.1 GCA_021813655.1 Chloroflexota bacterium
CGCGCCGCGACGGGTTCGCCCCGGCGCCGCCGCCGGCCGGCGCGATCGGCGAGCTCGCCGGCGCGCGGGTCGCGTCGACGGTCGACATCGACGCCGAGATGCGCGACATCTACCGCGAGGAAGGCCCGATCTCGACGGCGCCGAGCGCCGGCGGCCTCCCGCTCCCGCCGCAGGAGGAGCACCGGAATGACGGGCTCTGAGCGGGCCGGCGGCGGCGCTCCGGCGGCCGCCGCGACGGGGCCGGCGTCGGGCGTGGCGCCGCTCCTCGACGTGCAGGACCTCAAGGTCTACTTCCCGATCAGGGAAGGGCTCATCATCGAGCGCCACGTCGGGGACATCCGCGCGGTGGACGGGATCTCGTTCACGATGACGCGGGGGGAGACCCTCGGCCTCGTCGGCGAGTCCGGGTGCGGCAAGAGCACGACCGGGCGCGCGATCATCCGCCTCTACGAGCCGTCCGCCGGCCGGATCGTCTTCGATGGCGTGGACACCATGACCCTCGACCGCGCCGGGATGAAGGGTATGCGCCGTCGGATGCAGATGATCTTCCAGGACCCGTACTCGAGCCTGGACCCGCGGATGACCGCGGGCGGCATCGTGAGCGAGCCGATGGACATCCACGGCACCCACGCCGGGGACGAGAAGCGGGCGCGGGTCCGGGACCTCCTCGAGACCGTCGGCCTGAATCCGGACTACGCGGAGCGCTACCCGCACGAGTTCTCGGGCGGCCAGCGGCAGCGCATCGGCGTCGCGCGGGCCCTCGCGCTCGAGCCGGAGCTCATCATCGCCGACGAGCCGATCAGCGCCCTCGACGTCTCGATCCAGGCCCAGATCATCAACCTGCTCGAGAGGCTCCAGGCGCGGCTGGGGCTCACGTACCTCTTCATCGCGCACGACCTCTCCGTCGTCCGCCACATCAGCGACCGGATCGCCGTCATGTACCTCGGCCGGATCGTCGAGCTCGCGAGCTCCCGCACCCTGAACCGGGAGCCCCTCCATCCGTACACCGTCGCGCTCCTTTCCGCGATCCCGATCCCGGACCCGGTGGTCGAGGCGCGCCGGCGACGGATCATCCTCCGGGGCGACGTGCCGAGCCCGGCGAACCCCCCGTCGGGGTGCCGGTTCCACACGCGCTGCTGGCTCCGCGACCGCCTCGGGAACCCGGAGGTCTGCTCGACCGAGGATCCGCCGACCCGCGAGCTCGCGCCCGGTCACCAGGTCGCGTGCCACTTCGCCGAGAAGGTGGACGGGTCTGCCGAGCAGGTCCAGGCCGTGGGTGCGCGCGACGCGATGCCGCCCCAGCCCTCGACGCCGCCTCTGCCGCCGACGCACCCGCAGTCGATCCCGGGGGCCGCCGGGGCCTGACCCCGAGATCCGGCCGCCCGGCCGAGCGGATAGACTCGCCACGTGCAGCCCCTCCGGATCGCCGTCGCCCAGATCGCCCCGCGCCTCGGGCTCGTCGAGGAGAACCTCGCCCGTCACCACGACCTCCTCGCCGAGGCGCGCGGTCGCGATGCGGGCCTCGTCGTCTTCCCCGAGCTCGGCCTCACCGGATACCTGCTCCAGGATCTCGCGGCCGAGGTCGCGATGCGCGCGGACGACCCCCGACTCCACGAGCTGGCGGCCGCGGCCGGCGATACCACCGTGGTCGTCTCGTTCGTCGAGGAGTCGACCGACCATCGGCTCTTCATCGCTGCCGCGCTCCTCGAGGACGGCGGCGTCCGTCACGTCCATCGGAAGCTGTACCTGCCCACGTA
The DNA here is from genome assembly GCA_021813655.1 of Chloroflexota bacterium. Classification (GTDB taxonomy): domain Bacteria; phylum Chloroflexota; class Limnocylindria; order Limnocylindrales; family CSP1-4; genus CAIYQJ01. Next base: position 1,758 of record JAKAJU010000025.1, read on the forward strand.
CGGGCTCTTCGACGAGCGGCGCTTCTACGCCGCCGGCGACACGCTGCGCGCGAGCCCGTCGCGCATGGGCGTTGGCGTGGGCCTCTCGGTGTGCGAGGACTTCTGGCACCTCTCCGTCCCGGCCCTGCTCGCGCTCGACGGCGCGCAGATCCTCGTGAACGTGTCGGCGTCTCCCGGGCGCGACCTCGCCTCGATCCACGAGACGGGCCTGGGGACCGCGGTCTCGTGGCGCCAGCTGCTTCGGACGTACGCACAGCTCACGACGAGCTTCGTCGTGTTCTGCAACCGCGTCGGCGTCGACGAGACGATCAGCTTCTGGGGAGGCAGCGAGGTCATCGCGCCGACCGGCGAGGCGCTCCTCTCCGCGCCCCTTTACGACGAGGGACTGTTCACCGTGGACGTGGAGCTCGGCGACATCCGCCGCGAACGGATCGCGCTCCCGCTCCTCCGCGACGAGCGGCCCGAGCTCACGATGCGCGAGATCGACAGGATCGTCGCCGAGCGGGCCGGCCTGGCGACCGACACGACAGCCGAACCCGACACGCCCGCGGGGCCCGGCACGCCCGCGGTGGCCGGCCGGGCCGCCGCGCGCCGTCGCGACGGGCTCGGGGCGCGGAGGCCCGCGTGACGCCGGACGGAGCCCCGCTCGCACCGCCGTTCGTCCTGCCCGAGGAGCTCCGGATCGACGGCGCGGTCGCGCGGCGGGTCATCGCGGAGTTCATCCGCCGCCAGCTCGCCCAGGCAGGCTTCGACCGCGCGGTCCTCGGCCTCTCCGGCGGGATCGACTCCGCGCTCGTCGCCTACCTCACCGCCGAGGCGATCGGCGCCGATCGCCTCCTGTGCGTCCTCATGCCGTACCGGACCTCGTCGCCGGCGTCCGTGGAAGACGCCGAGGAGGTCGTCCGCCGGCTCGGGTGCGCGCGCGACCTCGTCGAGATCACCGGGATGGTGGACGCGTACTTCGGCGATCACGCCGGGCCGGGTGCCGCCGGCGAGGAGGCCCGCGACGCGACGGCGCTGCGCCGGGGGAACCTCATGGCGCGCATGCGCATGGCGGTCCTCTACGACCGGTCCGTCACCTGGGGTGGCCTCGTCGTCGGGACGAGCAACAAGACCGAGGCCCTCATCGGCTACACGACGCTCTTCGGCGATTCGGCGTGCGCGTTCGCCCCGATCGGCGACCTGTACAAGAGCCAGGTCCGCCAGCTCGCCGCGGAGATCGGCGTCCCCGACGCGATCCTGCGGAAGGCTCCGTCGGCCGACCTGTGGCCGGGTCAGACGGACGAGGCGGAGGCCGGCTTCACCTACCCGGAGCTCGACCGGCTCCTCCAGGCGATGATCGACCGGCGCCGGACCCGTGAGGAGCTCGTCGCGGTGGGGTTCGCGCCCGAGACGATCGCCCGCGTCGAACGGCTCGTGGCCGCGTCGGAGTTCAAGCGGCAGGTGCCGCCCGTCGCCAAGCTCGGACCGAGGACGACCGGCGTCGACTACCTGTACCCCCGGCGCCGGCCCGGATCGGCGCGGCGCTGAGGCCGACGGTGGGTGCGGCCGGGACCGGATCCGCGGCGCCGCCGCACGGCGAGCGCGACACGGCGGGACGGCCGGGCGCGGGCGGGATCCTCTACGTCGTCGCGACGCCGATCGGGAACCTCGGGGACGTCACGCTGCGCGCTCTCGAGACGCTCCGCGCGGCACCGCTCGTCGCCGCGGAGGACACGCGCATGACGATGCGCCTGTTCGCCCGCCACGGGATCTCGACCCGTCTCGTCAGCTACCACGAGCGCAACGCGGCAGCGCGCACGCCCGAGCTGCTCGCGCACCTGCGCGCCGGGTCGGACCTCGCACTCGTCACCGACGCCGGGACGCCGCTGGTCAGCGACCCCGGCGCGGGCCTCGTCGCCGCCTGGACCGGCGAGGGGGGTCGCGCCGTTCCGATCCCCGGTCCGTCGGCCGTCCTGGCCGCCGTCTCGGTCGCAGCGGTCGTCGGTCCGCGGTGGTCCTTCGAGGGGTTCCTCCCGCGGTCGGGCCGCGAGCGCCGCGAGCGCATCGCACGGATCGCCGCCGACCCGCGCGCCACGATCGTCTTCGAGGCGCCGGCACGGCTCGCGGCGACCCTCCGGGACCTCGCGGCCGCGTGCGGCGAGGACCGTCCGGGCGCCGTCTGCCGCGAGCTGACGAAGATCCACGAATCCGTGGAGCGCTCGTGCCTCGGTGCCCTGCGCGACGCCGCGGCCGCCGGCGCGATCCCGGCTCGGGGCGAGATCGTGATCGTCGTGGGGGATGGAGCCGCCGCCGGCGACCGGGCGACGGGTGCGGCCGGAATGGCGTCGGACGGACGATCCGCGTCCGTGGCGCTGGAGGAGGCGCGTGCCGAGGTCGAGCGTCTCGTCGCGGCGGGCTCGCCGCGCGGCGAGGCGGCGCGCACCGTGGCGGCGACGACCGGGATCCCGCGGCGGGCACTCTACGGCGCGAAGCCCGGCGCGTGATGGGCG